>CAIKBD010000340.1 GCA_903825565.1 uncultured Anaerolineales bacterium
AACCCCTTCGCCAATTTGGAAATGTGAGCGAAGACTGTAGGACAATTTTGCAAAATTGTCCCACCCGCCAACCTCTTCGCCAATTTGGAAATGTGAGCAAAGACCGTAGGACAATTTTGCAAAATTGTCCCACCCGCTAACCCCTTCGCCAATTTGGAAATGTGAGCGAAGACTGTAGAACAATTTTGCAAAATTGTCCTACAAAACCTTTTTCAAAGGAGAAAACGTTATGAGTCTCAGTTGGTTTTTCAATCCACCGCCTTCGCGTTCCGCCATCGAAAATGAGGTGCGCTTGTCGTTTTGGCGCGTGGGGTTGGGCGCAGTTTGGTTCACTTGCGCGAAAGAAAGCGCGCCCATCGAGTGCGCCGGCTTTTGGGGCGAAAAAGAATTTGCGCTCGAATGGGAGCCGAAAAATTATCTGCTGTTGAAAATGCCGGCGCCTGATCAAGACGTGTTGAGCGCGTTCGAACGCGTGCTCAAACGCAAGGCACTCGCCGCGTACCGCAACGACGCCGGCAAGGTCGTCGTCGAGTGGCGCGCGAAAAATTCCGACGCCCGTTTTGACGAACTCAAAGCCGGCGGCGTCAAAGATTTAGAGCGACTCGATAACTAGTCCGCTAGTCAAATAGTCAGGTGGTCGGCTAGGCGAACGACCATTTGACTATTTGACTATTCGGCGATCCGACGCAATTATGAAACTTGTCCTCCTCGATTCGCACGCGCTCATCCACCGTGCGTACCATGCGATTCCCGCTAGTCTCACCAGCCCGAGCGGTGAGCCGACGAATGCCACATTCGGTTTTACCTCGACCCTCCTCAAAGTGCTGAGCGACGAAAAGCCGGCATACATTGCCGCGACCTTTGACGTAGGGCGCAGTTTCCGCGACGATCTGTACGCGCAATACAAGGCGCACCGTCCGCCGCTCCCCGACGATTTGCGCCCGCAACTCGCTCGCTCGCGCGAGGTCGCCGAAGCGTTGGGCATTCCGACGTTCGGCGTCGAAGGTTTCGAGGCGGACGATTTGCTCGGCACGCTCGCGCGCCAGGCGAGCGAACACGGCATTGATGTACTGATCGTCACCGGCGACAGCGACACCTTTCAACTGATCACGCCGCGCGTGCGCGTGCTCACCTTCGCGCGGCAAATCAGCGACACGGTGCTGTACGACGTCGCGGCAGTCAAGCAACGCTACGGACTCGCGCCGCGCCAACTGATTGATTTCAAAGCGTTGAAAGGCGATCCGTCCGACAATATTCCCGGCGTGCCTGGGATCGGTGAAAAGACGGCGACGAAACTCGTGCAGACGTTCGGTAGCATCGAGGAAATTTACGCGCACCTGTCCGAACTCGACGCGCGCACGCGCGACAAATTAATCGCGGGCAAGGAAGCGGCGGCGCAAGGCAAACAACTCGTCACGATCGTGACGGACGCGCCGATTCAACTCGATCTCGAAGCGTGCCGCGTCGAAGTGTACGACCGCGCGCGCGCCGTCGCCTTGTTCCGCGACCTGGGTTTTCGCTCGCTCCTCGAACGGTTGCCCGGCGCAAAAGATCAACCCGAACGAATTTCCGCCGAGCCGGACAGCGGCACGCCCGCGCCAACGCTCGCCGCAAATTATCACACGGTTGACACGGACGCCGCGCTTGCGCAACTCGTCGCGCGCTTGCAACGCGCGCCCGCGTTCGTCGTGGATGTCGAGGCGACCGGCACCGATCCGATGCGCGCGCAGTTGGTTGGCATTGCCATCGGCGTCGGCGGCGGCGAAGCGTATTACATCCCACTCAAAGCAGAAGGCGGACTCACGCCGGATGAAAAAGGCGGGCAAAGCCGGTTGGCGCTTGAAATCGAACCGGCAGTCCCGATGCTTCGGTCTTTAGCCCTTGACCGCGCGGTTGTGCTCGCCAAACTGAAACCAATCTTTGAAGATGCGCGCATCGCCAAGTACGCGCACAATGCCAAGTATGATCTGGCGATGCTCGCGGAAGCCGGCGTCGAAACGCGCGGCTTGGCGTTCGACTCGATGATCGCCGCGAGTTTGATCGAATCGGGCGGGCAATCCATCGGACTGAAAAGTTTGGTGTTTCAAAAATTCGGCGTCGAGATGACCGAGATCGAAACGCTGATCGGCAAAGGCAAAAATCAAATTACGATGGCGCAGGTGCCGGTCGCCCAAGCCGCGCCGTACGCGTGCGCCGATGCCGATTATACGTTCCGCCTCGTCGAAACGTACCAGCCGCAACTCGCGTCCGCCGGCGTCGAAAAATTATTCCACGAGATCGAACTGCCGCTCGTGCCGGTGCTGATGGAGATGGAACGCACCGGCGTTTTGCTCGACCTCGCGTTTCTCGGGCAACTCGCCGGCGAACTCGCCGCGCGGTTGCAAGAACTCGAAAAGCAAATCACCGCGCACATCGGCACCGCAATCAACATCGCGTCGCCGCAACAATTGGTGGACGCGCTGTTCACCAAATTGAAATTGCCGACCGACGGGTTACCCAAGACGAAAACCGGGCAAATCTCGACCGCCGCCGGGATTTTGGACACGCTCCGCGACGCGCACCCAGTCATTCCGCTGATTCTCGAACACCGCGAACTCGCCAAGTTGAAAGGCACGTATGTGGATGCGCTACCCGCGCTCGTGCACCCGCGCACCGGGCGCGTGCACACCGACTATAATCAGACCGCCGTCGTTACCGGGCGGCTCTCGTCGTCCAACCCCAACTTGCAAAACATTCCGATTCGCACCGAACAGGGGCGGCGCGTGCGCCGCGCGTTCATCGCGCCGCGCGGCAGTAAATTGATCAGCGCGGATTATTCCCAGGTCGAACTGCGAATCCTTGCGCACGTTGCGCGCGACCCGGCGATGCTTGAAGCGTTCGCGCGCGGCGACGATATTCACGCGGCGACGGCGGCGCGCCTGTTCAACGTTCCGCTCGATCAAGTCACCTCCGCGATGCGGCGGCACGGCAAGACGCTGAATTTCGGCATCGTCTACGGCATTTCCGATTTCGGTGTCGCCGCGCGCACCGACTTGTCCAAAGCCGAAGCGCGCGAGTTGATTGACAATTATTTTCGGCAATACGCCGGCGTCAAGCGGTACCTTGACGAAACGAAACGCCAGGCGCGCGAGCAGGGTTATGTCGAAACGCTCTTGGGGCGTCGCCACTATTTCCCGGAATTGCAACGTGCCGCGCGCAACCCCGCCGCGCGCAACGCCGCCGAACGCGTCGCGATCAATCATCCGATCCAAGGTAGCGCGGCGGACATTATCAAGATCGCGATGATTCGTTTGCACGCCGAACTGCACGCGCGCCAATTGCAAAGCCGGATGTTGCTCCAAGTCCACGACGAACTCGTGCTCGAATGTCCCGACGCCGAGGTGCGTGAGGTCGCCGCGCTCGTGCGCGAGCAAATGGAAAACGCTTACACGCTCGCCGCGAAACTCAAAGTGGATGTGGCGGTCGGGCAAAACTGGGATGAGATGGAAGAGGCGAAATGATCGGCGGCGCAACGGCACGCCCGCCGCAACGCAACGGGGCCGCGCTGGGAATGCGCGCCGATGCGCTCGCGATCCTGTTGCTGTGCACTTTGCCCTTTATTTATTTTTGGCGCGTAACCCTGGGTTGGGGTGTGTGGTTCACGCGCGATCTCAGTCGCGTGTATTACCCCTTCGCCGCGCTGTTGGCGCGCGACCTGCGCGCCGGGCGTTTCCCGTTGTGGGTGGACGAACTGCAAAACGGTTTTCCTCTCGTCGCGGAAGGACAGAGCGCGGCGTTGTATCCCCCGCAATTATTTCTGCTGGCAGTGTTATCGCCCGAATCGGCGATTTCGTTCGACATGTTGTTGCACCTGGCGTGGGCGGCAATCGGCATGTACCTGGCGGTGCGCGGCGCGGGCTTGCCGCGTGCGAGCGCGCTCCTTGCCGGCGTAACGTTCGGCTGGACCGGTTTCCTGATCCAAAAATTGTATCACACGCCGATCTTGCTGACCGCCGCGTGGTTGCCCTGGCTGATTTTTTTGCTCGAAGGATTTCAGCGCGCGCGCGCCGAACGCCAGCCGCGCGCGGGCGGTTGGCTGATCGCGTTGACGCTGGCGCTGGGCGTGCAGTGGTTTGCCGGCTCGGCGCAGTTCGCCCTGTTCAACTCGCTCGTCTACGCCGGGTGCGGTTTTTTCAGCGGCATGTTTTGGCAGAGCCGAGGCGAACCCTGGCGCGCGCGCTGGCGGACGATCCCGCGCGTGATCTTTTGGACGGCGTTGCCGTTGGTCTTGAGCGGCGGCATCGCCGCGATCCAACTCGCGCCGTCGTACGAACTGTTCGGCTTTTCGGCGCGCGTACAAGGCGCGTCCGACAAATATCTCAACGAATTTGCGCTGACGCCGGAAACGCTGTGGCAATTCGTCGCGCCGTTCACGCTCGGCGAGCCGTCCGACGACAACGTGGAGCAGTGGTGCTACGTCGGCGTCACCGCGCTGGTGTGGGCGCTCGGCGCGATCCTCGTTCGGCGCGACGCGCGCACTTGGTTTTATTTTATCTTCGCGCTCGTGGCTTTTTCGCTGATGCTCGGCGCGGTGAATCCGCTGTTTCAGGCGTTGATGGCTTTGCCGCTGTTCAACGCGTTTCGCATTCCGCCGCGCTTTGCGCTCTACGCCGCGTTCGGCGTGGCGTGGCTGAACGCGTTGCTGCTCGATGCACTTGCGCGCCGCGCATCGCCGGCGGCGTCGCGTTGGACCTGGGTGATCGCCGGCGGGACGCTGGCGGCGGTGCTCGGCGTGATCGGTTTGGCGGAAACTCAGCCGCTCGATTTTTGGTTTGCCGCGTGGCGAATTTTAGCGGGCGCGCTGGGTTGCGCCGCGCTGGCAACGCTCGCGCTTGCGTGGCGGCGCGCGCTCCCGCGCGGCGTGGTCGCCGCGGGGATGATCGGCTTGGTCGCGTTGGATTTGGCGGCGTATGCCGCGCCGTTTCTTTCGACGACGGTTGCGCGGCTCACGCCGCCCGCCTATGTGACCCAGGTTCCGCGCTCCGTGCCCGCGCTCGACGCCCAGCGTTTGTCGGGGCGTGTGCTGACCGACGAACGCATTTGGCCCTCGGTGCCGGCATTGCGGAGCAGTCTCTATCCCAACTTTGGCGCGCTCTACGGGTACGAGATGGCGCACATTTATTCGCCGTTGCGTTTCGACCGGCTCGAAAACTATGTGAACAATCTATCGCCGGCGATGCTCAACGTGATGCACGTGCGCTACTTTGCGATGCCGTTGGAGCCGCGCTTTGATGATCGCTTGCTCACGCCCGACGTGATCTTTGCGCTCGATATTTTGGAAAACCCGGTGACGTTTGCGCCGACGCCGGCGGTCGCACTTCAGATCGAATCGTTTACCGAGGGCACCGCCAAGTTGGCGGACGGCACGCCGGTTGCGCAGTTGCGCGTGCGGTTTGCCGATGGCGCGATGCAAACCTTTGCGCTGCGGCTCGGCATCGAAACGGCGGACTGGGATGACGCGATCCGCCACCCTGCCGTGTCCGTGCCGCGCGGCGCGCGTGTGGCGCGTGCCGTGCCGGGATTTTTGCGCGCGGCGGGAACCAATTTCGAGGGCAAGGTGTACCAGGCGCGATTCGAGTTTGCGCCCGGCAGCCAAGTTGTCGAGGTGATGGTGCAACCGTTGATCGCGCGCGGCAAGTTTGCGCTGGAAAAAATCTCCTTGCTCGACGCGCAGGGCAGGGCGCACTCGGTTGCTGCGTTGAGCGGCAAAAACGATTTTGCGCTACGCTACATGAGCGACACAACGGCGATCTGGGAAAACCTCGCCGTGTTGCCGCGCGCGTTCCTCGCGCATCGCGCCGAAATTCTCGCGCCCGGTGAAATTTTTCCGCGCATGCAACGTTTGGATTTTCGCCCCGCCGAAACCGTTTTGCTGACGGAAGGACAGCCGCTAGAGCCGGCGCGCGCAACTGCCCCGCGCGATCACATTGAAATCGTCCGGCATCAGCCGGGCAACATTGCGCTCACCGTGGCGACGGACGCGCCGGGGTATCTCGTGCTCGCGGATAGTTGGTATCCCGATTGGCGCGCGACAGTGGATGGCAACCCCGTTGCGATTTTGCGCGCCGATTATTTGTTTCGCGCCGTATTCATTTCGCCCGGTGAACACCAGGTCGCGTTTGAATACATTCCCGTTTCGTTTATCGTCGGCGGAGTGATCAGCGTCACGACGTTGCTTGTCACGCTGGGGATCGCATTGTTCCTGCGCCGCTCATTCGGTTCGGCAAAACTATGAAATGGAATTCATCGCTCATCGGCGCGCTCGTCGTCGTGCTCTTTGTGTTGATTACTTTTCCGCTCGCGCACGCGCACCCGGCATCGTGGAACGATATGGCGCGTGTTGCCGCGATTGAATCGCTCGTCGAGCGCGGCACCTGGGCGATTGACGACGCGTCCTGGGTCGAGGAAACCAAAGACAAGATTTTGCTCGACGGCAAATTCTATTCCGACAAGATGCCGGTGTTCACCGTGATCGGCGCGGGCGTCTATGCCGGGCTTCGCCTCGTCGCGCCGAATGTTTCGCTCGCGCCGGCTTGCGCCGCGTGCGCGTATCCCTGGCTCGTGCGCCTGTTAGTGGCGTTGCCTGCCGCGCTCGCGCTCGCGCTCATGTTTGATTTTGCGCGTCGGCAAAATGTGCCGGTGTGGATCGCCGGCGTCGGCACGTTGACGCTGGGCATCGGCACGATGCTGTTCCCGTTTTCAACGGTGCTCAACCATCACGTGCCTGCCGCGGGCGCGGTCTGGGCGAGTTTCTATTTGCTTGCCACGCGCCGCGCGGATCGGCGCGCGATCTTTTGCGCCGGCGTGCTCGCCGCGCTCGCGCTTTCGTTCGACGTACTCGCCGGTGTGGTCGCGGCAACGGTCGGTGGGATCGCTGTGTTGCGCTTGCGCCGCGACTTGGTTTTCTTTGCGCTCGGCGGCGTGATTCCGCTCGCGTTCACCGCGCTGTTCGATTACCAAATTGCCGGCACGCTGTTGCCGCCCTACACGGTGACGAATGGCTACGCGTATCCTGGGTCGGCGTTTCCGGCGACGTTCGCCGGCAACGGCACGCCGGACGATTACGCCGCGTACGCGTTTCGCATGTTTCTCGGCGGCAAGGGCTTGTTCGCATTCAACCCGCTGTTGCTGTTGGCGTTTGCCGGCGCGGTGCGCGTCGCGCTCACGCGGCGGCATCCCTTGCGGCTCGAAGCGGTCAGCGTCGCGCTCGGTTTCATTTTCCTGTGCGCGTACCTGGCGACACAAACCGGCAATTACGGTGGGCAAGCCTACGGCGAGCGGTGGTTCATTCCGGCAATCCCGCTTGTGGGCGCGTTCATTTTTTTCGCGCCGCCGCTCGACGGCAAACACCCTTGGCTGTGGCTCGCGTTTGCGCCGTTGCTGATCATCTCGGCGATCTCGTCGTGGCAAGGCGCGCAAGCGCCCTGGCAAGATCATTTGCCGGTTTTGCAAATGACGCGCGATGTCAATAAATTTCCGTACCTGGGTTTTCGATGGAATCTGCGCCTGCCGTAAAAATTCAGCGGCACGAGGTTTGGGCGGCGGCGGTGCTCGCCGCGTTTCCGTTTGTCTACTTTTGGCAAGCGACGCTCGCCCAAAACGTGTGGTTCACGACGGATGTCGTGCGCCTGTTTCATCCGTTCGGCGTCGAGCTGGCGCGCGCGCTAAATGAAGGGCGGTTGCCGCTGTGGACGCCGAACACGCTCGCCGGGTTTCCGTTGCTCGCCGAAGGACAGGTCGGCGCGCTGTATCCACTCAACCTGATCCTGTATAAATTTTTGCCGGCGCATTATGCGGTGGCGTATAGCATCCTGTTGCATCTCGCGTGGGCGAGCGTGGGGACGTACGTGTGCGCGCGCGCGTTCGGTTTGCGCCCGGCGAGTGCGTGGCTTGCCGGTTTCGGGTTTGCGTTCAGCGGCGTGATCTTTGGGCATCTCTCGCACCCGTCCGTGATCGCCACCATTGCTTGGCTCCCCTGGCTGATCGTTTTGCAGGATCGTGTTTTGCGCGCGCCCACACAGCGCGCGCGGTGGTTCGTGCTCACGACGTTTGCCGTCGCGCTCCAATTTTTGCCGGGGTCGGCGCAACTCGCGTTTTTGAACGCGCTGACGGTCGTGGCGTTTGGTGTGGCAACCTGGGTGTTTGAACGGCGCGCGGATTGGCGCGCGCTGATCACGGGCGTGCTCGCGCCGCTCGTGTTGGGCGCGGGGATCGCCGCGGCGCAACTCGCGCCGACGCTGGAACTGATCGGCTATTCGGTGCGCGGTGAAACGAGCGCGGAGTTTTTCACCAGTTATTCCCTGCCGCTGAATTTTCTCGCCCAGGTGATCGCGCCGTTCGCGCAGGGCGAACCGGCGGAAGCGACCGGCGAGTACTGGTTTTATTTCGGCGTCGCGCCGCTCGTCCTCGCGTTGATCGCGCCGTTCGCGCGCCGCAATCGTCGGACGCTGTTTCTCGCCGCGTTCGCGCTTGGCGCGTTGACGCTCGCGCTCGGCGGACAAAACCCGGTGTACGGCTGGCTGTATCGCTTGCCGGTGTTTGGATTTTTCCGCGTGCCCGCGCGGTACTTGTTCGTGTTCGATTTTGCGGCGGCGTTGCTGGCGGCAACCGCGCTCGACGCGCTCGCCGAAAATATTGGCGCGGCGGATTGCTCCGCACGCAAGCCAACGTCGATCCTGGTGGCGAGTTTTTTCGGCGTGGCGGCAGTCGGCGTGATCGTGCTCGTCGCCACCCAGCCGCTCGAATTTTGGTTGTCGGCGTGGCAAGCGTTGCCGCTGATTCTCTTTGCGCTGACGATCCTGGGTTTGGGTTTGCGCGCCGCGCGCAAAATTTCCGGCGCAACGTTCGCCGCGCTGATCGTCGGCGCGACGGTGTGCGATCTTGCCGGTTTCGGCGCGCCGTTCCTGGCGACGATTGACGCGCTGACGCCGGCGGCATACGTTGCCAGCGTGCCGCGCTCGGTTGCCGCGCTCGACCCGGCGCAAATGACCGGGCGCGTTTACACCGACCTCTCGGTGTTTCCTTCGCTGCCGGCTTTGCGCGGCAGTTTTTTCCCGGCGAGCGGGTTGGCGTTCAACGCGCCGAGCGCGCAAGCGTACTCGTCGCTCGAATATGCGCGGCATCAAGCGTACTTTGCCAACTTGACGGCGAACGCGCTCAACGCGCTGAACGTGCAATACTGGATGACGCCGCTCGAACCGCGCCCGCGCACCAAAACGGCGACGCCGCCGGCGAGCATCGCGCTCGATCTGCTGAACGATGAAATTGCGTTCGCGCCGGTGGAGGCGCGCGCGCTCGTGATCGTTTCGGCGACGGAGCAAGCGGCAAACCTGGGTGACGGCGCGCCGGTCGCCGAACTCGTCGTGCGTTTTGCCGATGGGACGCGCGCGACGAGCGCGTTACGCGTCGGGATCGAAACGGCGGACTGGGATTATGATCGCAAACGCGCGACGGATGCGATCCAGCACTCGCGCGCGCCGGTCGCGCACACGTTTCCGGCGTACTGGCGTTCGTTCGGTAAAGCGTTTGAGGGGCGCACGTACCGCGCGCGCTTTGAGTTTGCCGCGCCGCGCCCAGTGGTCGGCGTCGCGATCACTGTCTTGCAAGCGGATGCGCGTTTGATCGTCGAGAGCATCGCGCTCGAAAATAACGAGCGCACGACGACGCTCGCGCACCTCGCCGGCAAAAATGATTTTCGCCTCGCGTATTTTAGCGACACGGTTGCCGCGTGGGAAAATCTCGACGTGTTGCCGCGCGCGTTCATCGCGCACACGGCGACGCCGCTGGACGATGGCGCGGCGTTGGCGCGGATCGCAACGCCGGAATTTGAGCCGGCGCGCGAGGTGTTGCTGGCGACCGGCGACGCGTGGCGCGCGCCCGCGGGCGCGCACGCCACGGCGGCGATCACCGAAGCGCGCGCCGAACGCGTCGTGGTGGCGGCGACGACGGATCAACCTGGGTATTTGGTGCTCGCCGACGCGTGGTATCCGGGCTGGGAGGCGCGCGTGGACGATCAGCCCGTGCCGGTTGCGCGCGCGGATGTGTTGTTTCGCGCGGTGCGGCTCGAACCGGGGACACACACCGTCGCGTTCGATTATCGCCCGTCGGCGTTTTGGCTCGGCGTTGCGATCAGTGTGGCGAGTGTTGGGCTGACGCTGGGTCTGGCGTGGCTGTGGCGAGGAAAGACGGAATGATCGCGGCGCAAGTGACCTCGAGAAAATTTTGGCTCACGGCGGCTGGGGCGGGCGTGTTGCTCGCGTTGTTGTGCGTCGCGTGCGATCTGCGAATGGCGCGGATGTTGCCGGCGGATGAGGCGTTGCTTTACGCGGCGGATTACGACGAGGGCGTGCACGTGGCGGCGGGGCAGTTGGTCGCACAGGGTTTGACGCCGTACCGCGATTTTCTTTTTTTGCAACCGCCGCTTGCCGCGCTTGGGTTCGCCGGCGTTGCGCGCGTTCAGTTTGCAACCTGGGGCGACGAAACTACATTCGCGCTCGCGCGGTACGCGACTATCGCCGCCGGCTTGCTCACGCTCGTTTGCGTTTTTTTGATCGCGCAAAAGTTGGGCGGCACACTCGCCGGGTTGATCGCGACGGGTGTGCTGGCGGTGGATGCGCTCGTCATTGCGACCGACCGCCGCGCGATGTTGGAGCCGCACGTCAATTTGCTTTCGACGCTGGCGATGGCGGTGTGCCTCGTCGCGCTGGAGCGGCGGGCGCGGCGTTGGATGTTCGGCGCGGGTGTGCTCGCCGCGCTGACGTTTTTCACCAAGACGACCGGCGGCGTGGTGGCGCTGGCGATTGGCGCGTACCTCGCGGCGCAATTCGGGCGCGCGAAAATGTTGCGGCGCGAAACGCGCGCCGGCGCGCAGTTACTCGCGTTCGGCATCGGCGTGGCGTTGCCCAGCGCGTTGATCGCCGGTTATTTTCTGCTCGTTTGCCCGGAACAATTTTTGAAGCAGGTGTACCTGATTCATTTCGCGCGCGTGCCGGATGGGGTGATTGCGTTGACGGATCGCGTCGCCGAAACGGTCAACGCGCCGGGATCGCGGCTGACGTTGATCGGCGCGGGGGCGGGGCTGGCGATCTTGGCGGTGCGGGCTGGGTTGCAAAAACAGATCGGCGCGTGGGGTTTGATCGTGCTGTGGGCGGGCGGCGTGGTCGCGTTGTTCGCCGCATCGCGCACGTACTTTCCGCACTATTTCGCGCAACTCGCCGTGCCGCTGGCGATTCTCGCGGGCGGCGCGGGCAGTCGCGGGCGCACGGATCGCCGCATGGTGATCGCCGCGCAGATCGGCGTCGCACTGATCGCGCTGGCTGGCGCGGCGAGTGTGGGCGGCGCGCAGATCGCGCAGGCGCGCGCGATTGCCGATCAGCGCGAGGCGAACACGCGCGCGATTGGGCGGTTTCTCGCGGCGAACGTGCCGGCGGAAGCGCGCGTGCTCGCGCTCTCGCCGGTGTATGCGATTTTGGGATCGCGCTCGCTTGCCGGGAACGGCGCGCAGAATTTTCTGATTGACAGTTACGGCGCGATTCTGTACGTGAACGTGGGGATGGAAGACGCGTGGATGCCGGAACCGTTTTTCCAGGATATTTGGAGCGCGATCCATTTTGTGGATGGGCAGAATGAGATCGTCAAAGCGGCGGCAAACGCGGACGTGGTGGTTCTGGATCGGCAAGCCCGGTGGGAGTTGACACCGGAGACGATTTCTGCTATTACCTCTGGCTACCGGCAAGTATTCGAGTCCGGCAAGCTTGCGGTTTTTGCGCGCTAACGTTGCGTGGTCGCGCGACGCCGCGCAGTGAATCCTCGCGGGCGACTAGTTGCCCGAATGAATGAGAGCACAGTGACAGACAAGAATTTTTTTTCGGCGGCGGATTACGCCGTGTTCGAGAACGGGCTGGGCACGAACGCTGAGTACGACGGTGAACGCGAACGGGTGAAGGAGAAACTCATCTATCTGCATCGGGAAATTTATCCGACGATCCGAAAAAATAAATGGGACTTGCATCCGCACTGGATGGCGCAGTGGTTGATCAGCGCGGCGCGGATTTCGCCGGCGACGCCGCGCATTGATTTCATCACGTTGCGGTACAGCAAGCCCGAAACGACGATCAAGTTGATGAAGCGGGAATTGTTCGAAGACTTTGGACATTTTTACGCGAACGCGATGGTGGCGATGCGCGTGGATAAAGATGGCTTTGCGGTCGAATTGTACGTCAGCGACAAGGCGTGGGTGGACGCGCAAAATCTCAAGAACCGGCTGGGCGAAAGCGCGGAACAGCGCGGGCATTTTCGCACCTTGCTGGCGGAGTTGAGCGGCGAACACACGGTGCGCCTGTCGCGCTTTGTGCGGAACGAGGAAGGGTTTACGCGGTACGAAGAAGTGATGCGCGCCAAAGCCAGTCGCTTGGTCAACGTGGGCATGTTGACGACGACGCTCGACAAGTACACGCCGGGTTTGCACGATTTGCGTCTGGGAATTTATTACAAGCCGGACGACAAGCGGTTGCGCGCCGAGCAGATCGCGCACGAAGTTCTGACGCGCATCGAGCAGTTGTATCCGGTGTATGAATTTCTCACGTGGTCACCCAAGAATAATTACAGGAATGGAAAAAATGCTGATCAAAAATCACCTCGCCGAACTCGTTAAGCGCGCGATTACAAACGCGCAGACTGCCGGCGCGTTGCCGGCATTTGCGCTACCGGCGGTGTTCGTCGAGCGGCCGCAGAAAAAAGAGTGGGGCGATTTTTCCACTTCGCTCGCGCTCAAATTGGCGAAGGATGCCAAGCGCGCGCCGCTCCAAATCGCGCAGACGCTTGCCGCGCACATGCCGCCCGACGCCGCGGTCGCGCAGGTGACGACAAGCGCGCCCGGTTTCGTCAATTTCATTTTGAGCGAAGCGTGGCTGGCGCAGCAAGTCGAAACGATTTTGGCGGCGGGCGAACGATTCGGCGATCTCGAAAATCCCGCGCCGCAAAATATCCAGGTCGAGTACGTGAGCGTCAACCCGACGGGTCCGATGCACGTGGGGAGCGGGCGCAACGGTGCGCTGGGCGACACGCTCGCGAACATTCTTGTCGCGGCAGGGCATCGCGTCCAGCGCGAATTTTACATCAACGACAATGGTTCGCAGGTGCGGCATCTCGGCGAAAGTGTTTTCGCGCGATACGCGCAAGCGCTGGGCGCGGACGAAAAATTTCCGGCGGATGGTTACCAGGGCGCGTATGTGACGGACATTGGCAAACGGCTCGCGGCGCAGTACGGCGATCAGTACTTGCGTGCGCCGCGCGCGCAAGCGATCCGCGACCTGGGCGGCTCGGCGATGGAGATCATTCGCGCGCAGATCGAACAGACGCTTGCGCGAATGGGCATTCGTTTCGATCAGTGGTTTTCGGAACGCAGTTTGCACGACGGCGGCGCGTTCGCCCAAGTGTTGGCCATTCTCAAGCGCAAGGGTTTGGTGTTTGAAAAAGATGACGCGGTGTGGTTTGCGGCGCAGGCGCTCGGTGAAGAAAAGGACGCCGTGCTGATTCGATCCCCCAAGGTGATTACCAACCCGGACGAGCGACCGACGTACCTTGCGTCCGATGTGGCATATGTGTGGAACAAACTCGCGGTGCGAAAGTTTGATCGCGCGATTTATGTGTGGGGCGCGGATCATCACGGCGATGTGCCGCGCGTGTTGGCGGCGGCGCGCGCGCTCGGACTCGATCCGACGCGCGCGACGATCCTGCTCTACCAATTCGTCACCTTAAAGCGCGGCGGCGAACTCGTCAAGATGAGCAAACGCACCGGCGAGTTTGTCACGCTCGACGAACTGATCGGCGAGGTGGGGCCCGACGCGGTGCGCTTTATGCTGATCGCGCAGTCGGCGAACACGACGATGGATTTCGATCTCGATCTCGCGGTGAAACAGTCGGATGAAAATCCGGTGTATTACGTGCAGTACGCGCACGCGCGCATCGCCAGCATTTTGAAAAAGGCGGCGGAGACCGGCGCGCGCGCCGCCGCCGGCGACGTGGCGCTGTTGACGCATCCCGCCGAGCTCGAACTGATCCGCGCGATGTTGCGCCTGCCGGAGATGATCGATCTCGCGGCGACGAAGCTCGAACCGCATCACCTGCCGCATTATGCGATTGAACTCGCGGGCATTTTCCACGCGTTCTACAAGCAATGTCGCGTCGTTTCGTCCGACCCCGCCGATGCGGAACTGACGCGCGCGCGGCTCAAGCTGGTCGCGGCGGCGAAGCAAACACTGGCGCGCACGTTGCGTTTGATGGGCGTTGCCGCGCCGGAAAGTATGTGACGTTCCTGGAGTGTGTTCGTTTAGATTGGGCGCTCCAAACATGCGGCGAGTTCTGCGATGATTTTCGCGCAACCGCCGCCGCGCACGTACTCGGCGTGGTCGGCGACATCCGCAAACGTGCGTCCAACGATTTTGGCACATTCAAATTCATAGTCGGATGCTTTGAGGAATGTTTCCATTTCGGCTGAAGGCGTGGTGAGATTGAAACTCAGTTTGTCGCCACGCCGGAGCGTATTGATCCCGCTGAACCAAATCGCCGCGCCCAATGCGCCACACGCGCTACCACTTAGACCGATGCCGCCGCCAAATCCTGCCGCCATGACCACGTACATTTCCGATACGCCTAATTTTTGCGCGAGTAGTGCGGTGCAACTGACCGGCGGCGGTGGTGCGTCAAGCGTTCCTTCGCCAAGTGTGTGGTTAATCGTATCGAACGCAATCTGTGCGTAATCCGCCGCGAGACGAAAGCAACCAATCGGTCCGCCTTTGGCGAAAAATTTGACGACCTGACCTTTCGATGGTTTCTTCCATTCCATCTCGGTGATTTCCGCGCAATTGATTTCTTTCGCGCGCGCGCGAAATGCTTCAACCAGTTTTTGCGATGCGCGCAACGTTTCGGCTTGTGCGCGCGCGCCCGCGCCGAACAGCCGGTACGCTTGTGCACCAGCGGCAAGCGCGCCGCCCCACAACATTCCGCATTGATAGCCACTCCCCATAATTCCGCCGGCTAACGACATGACGGCAGTCTCTTCGAGTGGCAACGGCTGATCGAATGAGCGGTCAACGACCCCCATGATGGTTTGCGATCAGGTTCCCTCTTTCAGAAATGTGCGGACCGTTCCCAACGCCGAGATTTTTTTCGCTTGCGCGCTCATCGTTTTTGTTCTCCTTGTTTTCGAGTCATTCTACTGTGATCACCACATTGCCTTTTTTGTGTCCTTGCTCGACGTAACGATGTGCCGTGATGATTTGCTCGAACAGATACACGCGATCAATCACTGGGCTGACCTTGCCCGCCTCGACCAATTCTTTGACGCGAAGCAGATCGGCGAGTTTTTCGCCGTTGCCCGAATCGGCATGCACGTTGAGGTAGACGCCGCCGGGTTTGAGCGGCTTTTTGCCCTGAGCGCGATCCAGTTTGCCGACCGCGTCGAAAACCACATCGTAGGTCTCGCCGCTTGTGGTGAAATCCTGCCGCGTGTAATCAATCACCTGAGTCGCGCCGAGTGATTTCACCAATTCCAAATTTGCGCCACTGCACACGCCGGTCACGTCGGCACCCAGGTATCGGCTAGCAATCTGCACCGCGTATGTGCCGACCGCGCCGGACGCACCATAGATCAAAATTTTTTGCCCGCGCTGGATTTTTCCTTTGCCAAGACAACGTAACGCCGTCATCGCCGCACCTGGTAGCGCGGCGGCTTGCTCGCAAGTGAGATTTGCCGGTTTGAGCGCGATCACGCCGTTTGCGGGCAGGCATTTGTACTCGGCATAGCCACCAAAATTTTCGGCGACGGTCGAAGCGAAAATCAAGTCGCCGGGTTTAAAGCGCGTCACTCGTTTGCCGACCGATGCAATTTCGCCGGCGAGTTCCATTCCCAGGATCGGACGCTTGGGACTAGACCATCCCAGGAACAAACGCCCCATGAATTTCTGCCAGCCGGAAATGTTCGGTAGTTTGAAACTTCGCATGATTGTGTCGCCGATGGTGACGGTGGTCGCGTGAACCTTGACCAGCACCTCGTTATCTTTCGGCGTTGGCTTTTCGATCACGGTGAATTCGAGTACATCGGGCGAACCATATTTTTTGTAAACAACTGCTTTCATACGTGTTCCTTCGCCGCTTGGGTTTTGCCACTCTGCTCAATCGTAATAACGATTTTCCCGCGCGCGTGGCCGGTGCCAAGATAGCGGAGTGCGTCAGCCGTCTCGTCAAGCGAGTAGCACCGATCAATGACCGGTTTTACCTTGCCGGCTTCGATTAGCCCGTTCAGAAAAATCAGATCTTCCTGGTTGCTTTTGCCGACTACGCCGCCCATTTTCTTGCCCTCGCGTTCTGACATCCAAGATCCCAGGAGCATCGCTTGGAATATCTGCGTCGCTGTGCCTCCAGCCATGACGTAAATGCCCTTGGGATTCAACGCGCGTTTGTAATCTGCCAGCGGATGATAACCATTCGCCGCGAGAATAAGGTCGTAGCGTTGTCCGCTTTGGGTGAAATCCTCTTTGGTGTAATCAATGACCTGGTCTGCGCCCAGCGCGCGCGCCTGCTCCAAATTCCTGGCGCTACACACTGCGGTCACTTGCGCGCCGAACGATTTGGCGATCTGCACGGCGAATGTTCCGACGCCGCCCGACGCGCCTTGAATCAAAACTTGTTGCCCTGGCTGAATTTTACCCTGATCGCGCAAACCTTGCAAAGCGGTGAGCGCCGCCATCGGCACAGCCGCGGCTTGCTCAAACGATAGATTGGATGGTTTCAACGCCAATCTACTTGCAGGCGCGCAGACATACTCGGCAAAACTGCCATGACCGACATCGCCGTACACTTCATCACCCGGTCGAAACTGCTTGATGTTTTTGCCGACCGCTTCAACTCGCCCCGCTACGTCAGCACCGGGAATCGTATTTTGGGGTTTGAGCAATCCTTCGCTCAGGCGAACCAGGAATATGTCAGCGGTCAAGAGATGCCAGTCATACATATTTGCGGACGCCGCGTGAACCTTGACCAAGACTTCATCATCTTTGGGCGTAGGTTTCGCCACTTCTTGAAATTCAAGCGACTCGGGCGGTCCGTACTTTGTGCACACGATTGCTTTCACAAGTGTTTCTCCTTTTCGCGATCGAAGAGCGCGTAGCCGGTCATGCCAATGCCGGCAATGTACAACAAACTCTGAACCACGTTGACTTGCCAGCGCGCGTGTCCCACCTCGGCGGAGGCGATGAATGCCATCACCTCGATAAAGCCGATCACGCACAACAGCAACCAGAACGCCGATTTTTCGCGCGCGCTCAAATTTTTTCGAATGACCCACCACACCAGCACCGAGATCATCACCGAGCAAGAATTGTAGAGAATCGTCAATGTGTTGAGCGAGGCGATGACGCGGGCATCCAGCGCGACGATTTCCGATTTTTCAAACACCATCACGAGCAGTGGCGAGTCTGCGTTGAAGATGACGAGCGTGGACAGAATCAACGCGGCGAGCAGAAAATTGATCGCGTTCCAGATTGAAAGAATGATCGAGCCGGCTTTTAGCATTTTTGCTTTCTCCTCGATCAATCCACACCTGCTCTATCAGACTCGGCGGCGATAGCTGACGGATTAAATCCTTTCACGATCAGCCAGACTGCCAAAACCATTTCCTGTAAAGCGATGGGAAGCGCCAGGTAAATCAAGTTACCCGAAACGGAATACGGCTCGCCATCAAAGAGGGTGATGAACACGGCAATCAACATCACCACCAGCGCAATCATCCCCCAGCCAGATAGCCAGCGCGGAATCAGTCTCGCTTGATACATTATCACATAGTACATCGCCGCGCCAAGGCAAAACGCGATGACGCCAAAGCAAAAGCCCGCCAGATCGCTCGTCGCGAGCAATAACTTGCCGATGATTTGAAAGGTAGCAACATTCTGATTGCCGGCATTGATAAACTGTTGGCTGACGACTAGTACGGATACCTTGCACAATGCGCCGACGATATAGAAAACCGCTTCAATCAGCCGAAACCCCACCGCTCCCAACGCGAGACCTTTATTATACTTGATCAGGACAGGATACAACGCAATGGCGATGCCCGCTGATGTTGCCGCCGCGATCAAGGTCAAGAGCGCGCCCACCAGGATTGAATTTGCATTCACGGAAATTTTGGTGAGATAATCCGATGCGCTCAAAAGTGGTCCGGTAAAATTGTTGCCGACGATGCTTGCAACCGTCGCGATAATGAACAATGCCCCGGTAACGATGGCGGTTTTTCTTTCCGATTTCATTTTTTCCTTCTTTTGTGATTGATTTTGGCGTAAACAAGCCGCTCACGCCAACTTACGCTTTGACATCTGACACATCTGCCTGACTGGGTTCGACGCGATTGACCGCGACCAACGGCATTCCCAGGTCGCGTATTTTTTTGAGCAAGCCATACAACGCGGCTTGGTCAATCACGGGTCCGGTTAAAAGTGTGTCGCCGTTTCCTTCCAGCGTGATGGTCATGCCCTCGAACCAGTCTGTCCATTGAGCATCCAAATGCCCCTTGATTCTGATTTGATAGACCTGGGGTTGATTCGGTTCTGATTCATTTGCCATTTTTGTTTTACACTTTGACTGCAAGCGCCGAAGGAGTCTGGCAACCGACAATCGCCGGCGCTTGTTGAACGAGTGCGTCATTCGTCAACGCCTCGACCATGAACAGCGCATAGTCCACGCGGCGGGTCATGTTGCTCGCCAGAATCGCATCGCCGACATGCTGACTCCACACGGGCAAACCCTGGCTCGCGCCTTCTTCGAGATCGCTTCCGCGCACGACCGTCCACCGAGTGTCGCTCGCAAAAATCCGCCGGCACGCTTCCACCTGATCGTCCAGATCAATGAAGGGTACAATCCGCGTGATCCAGCGCGCGATCTTTTCGTCGCGTTGCAGGGCGGGCGGAAACACGTCCTTGCCATCGCGCGTGATGTGCCAGCCGCACGAAAAGATGAGGCGCGCGCCGGGTTGCGCGTAATCGAGTACGGCTTGCGCGGTGCCGGTCGAGTACTGCTGATTGCCCCAGGGCACGAGCACGGTGAGCACGCCATCGCACCCGGCAACCGCTTGCTGGATTACGTCGCGATTGTTCGTCGCGCCGGGAATGATCGTGATGCGATCTTTGAACGCGGCGAGTTTGCTCACGCTTTTTTCTCGACACACGCCGACGACCTCGTAGCCGTGATCGAGCGCGTGTTGCACCATGTACTGTCCCAGTTTGCCGGACGTGCCAATAATGCAGATTTTTTTCATCTTGACCTCGATACGAAATGATATACGAATGGTTATGCCATTTGTTACTACTTTGGCAAGATCAGATTTGATTTTCGTAGGCGCGACGGCTTGTCCTCGCCCCGTTTCTGAACGATTTGATTCCTCGACGAACAACCTAGAATGCCGTCGCGATGAGTTGTAGCCCGTAAGGAATCATCGCAATTGCCATCATAATGGACGCGCTGAGATTGACGACTTCCACTCCATCCGGTGTGCCCACCAACAGCACGCCGATCAGAAAGAGGATATTCTGCCAGGGTGTCAACGCACCGATCTGCATCAGTCCCAGTGTTTGAATGGCAAATCCCAACGGCAAGAGCACAATGCCCCAGAGCAAGATCATCCACCCTTTTTTGGAAAACATCGCCAACAAGCCCGGCATCATGGCGGAAAATTTTTCTTCCGGCAACGTATCCAGCGCGCTCATGGTCAGGCACAGCGCGCCTTTGTCTGCCGCCAATATAATCGCGCCCAAGACCGCCAACGCCGCACCAATCAACCCAAACCAGCCCGCGCTTCCCTGATTCAAAATGCTCAAAAAGTGCGCGGCGGGCACGATCAAGAGCGCGGTGCAGAGAAGCACCAGGGCGTGCCCAAACTGCAACATTTTGTTCCCGCGCGCCCGCCGAATGATTTCTGCCGGCTTGAGTAAGCGCGGTTTCAGCAAACCGGGGTGCATGGAAAAAGCAAAGACGAAAATCAAGGGAAAGAGGATGAACGCAACCCCGGTGCCGATTTGTTGAATCTGTGAGATTGAACTTGGGTTCATTTTGTAACTCCTGCCGTAACAATCATAATTATCTGATGCACAAGCAATATACTTGCCCGCTGGTATTGCTGACTAGATACCAAAGTATTGTTCGGAGGTATTGTTTTAGAAGGGAGTGGCTCATTCGCCTTCGGCGCACCAACGGTCGAATGAAAATTGCTGGGACGCGGACGAGCGCGGACGAGCACGGACTATTTGTTTTTATCTGCGTTCATCCGCGTTAATCCGCGTCCTATTTTCAGAGGAGTGCGGAGGAAAAATGAAAAAACCAGGTTTCTCGCTTCGCGGAAACCTGGTTTTTAGCATATTACAACAGCCCTAACTCGCGGGCGCGCGCGACGGCTTCCGTGCGATTGCGAACCTGGAGTTTATCAAAGATGATGCGGCTGTGTCCCTTGACGGTGCTTAGGGCGAGGAAAAGCCGCTCGCCGATTTCGCGATTCGAAAGCCCTTGCGCGATGAGTTGGAGGACTTGCAACTCGCGCGCGCTCAATGGCTCGAAGGGAATTTCAGATTTCAGATTTCTGATTTCAGATTTGGAATTCCGAGTTTCTAATTTTCCAACCGGGAATGCCGCTAGAATTCTATCGGCATATTCTGCCACAGTTTTGTTTTCAATTTGCAATCTGCAATCTGCAATCATCAATCGCATCGTCTCGCCTTCGTCAACAAACGTGCGAATGAAACCACCGGGTTCGGCAAGCATCAACACATCGCCCAATAACTGCGCTGATTTTTCTTTTTCGCCGTGAGCAAAGTGCGCAACCGATTGCAACACCATCACGCGGAGTCGTTCATCCTGCCACTTTTTTGCCTCCACTTGATGAAGATACAACTCTAATGTTTCCAACGCAGCGGATGGATTACCTTGCGCCAAGAGTACGCGCGCGTGGCTCATTGGAATGTCATGTTGCCGGGTTAATTCGGCGGCGGCGGCTAGATTATTTTGGCAAAGCAATAGCAAGACTTGGGCGGCAACGACAGCGGGCATCTGGTGCATAAAGTTATGCTCGCGCGCCGATTGTTCGGCTTGCGCCAGCAACTTGGCGGCGCCGTCCGCATCGCCCCGAACTAGTTTCAAACGAGCGAGGAATATTGCGCCTGTGATAAAGCGATTGATAAATTGGTTGTGCAGTTGCGCCAGACGCAAGCATTCCTCGCCGTATTGCTCCGCCGATTCCAAATCGTTCCACTCGTAGCAGATTCGCGCCAAGCCAAAATACACCACGCCTACATTGGAGGGCGAATAATCGCTGACCATTTGCAAAACACTGCGATAGGCATCCGCTGCCAAGTGAAGCTGGTTTTCCAAATGTTGGATTTGAGCCAGACTGGTGGTTGCCAATACCGTGTTGATCTTGTTGCCAGACGCTCGGGCGAGAGATAACGCTTGAGTATATGCGTTACCCGCCGCGACGCGGTCACCCTGGAGATAAAAAGCATAGCCCATTGTTTGGATCGCCTCAGAGCGACCCGCTAGATCGTCGGGGTTTAAATACTCTAGCGCGCGCCGCGCCTGCGCAAAAATATTTTCGATCTGATGCTGTGCCAATGCCACGCTGGCTCTGACAACCGCAATTTTTCCGATCAGGTCGCGGTGCTTGTCGTCCAATAAATTATCTGGAGCAATGCGCGCCAGTGCCGCTTCAGCGGCTTGCAGTTTTTCTTCCACACTGCTTATTTGGCTCATCCCCAACAACAATGTTGCCTGCTCCCACCACAAATTGGGCTGGGCATTTAGAACAGTTTCCGGCAACGATTCAAGCCAGTTCAGTACCGCCGTCGCCACGCCGGGGAGATGAAACGGCATTTGTTTGCTTTCCATCAAACGCACCGCGCGCGCAACATCCTGCGCGGCAGTCGCGTGACGAAATGCTTCGAGCATCAAGTCGTTGTGTTCGTACCACTCGCTCGCGCGCGTGTGTAGTTCCGCCACGTCGAACGAACTCTGTTGCAAGCGTTGCCGCAACAAATCGCCAAAGAGATGATGATAACGGTACCAGCGTCGCTCGTTGTCGAGCGGGATGATAAAGAGGTTTGCGCGTTCGAGCGATTCTAAGATAAAGGATGCGGGATGACCGCTTCGCGTGAAGGATGAAGAAAGTGATTCATCTTTCATCTTTCTGCTTTCATCTTTTCCCAGGACTGCATCGCACAACGCGCCGCACATGCGGTCGAGGATGGAGGTGCGGAGCAAAAAATCCTGGGTGCTCGCGGGCTGGCGTTGCAAAACTTCTTGAATCAAATAGTCGAGTACGAAATGATGACTGCCGGTAAACGATTGGATAAAGTGCGCGGCGTCCGAGTGTCCTTGCATCGAAAGCGCGGCGAGTTGCAATCCAGCAATCCAACCCTCGGTGCGCGTGTCCAACGCGGCGACATCGTCGGCAGAAAGCTTCAACCCCATCACGCGATTGAGAAATTCGGCGGCTTCTGCCGGCGTGAAACGCAAATCGGCGGCGCGCAATTCGGTCAGTTGCCCGCGTGCGCGCAAACGCGCCAACGGCAAACCTGGGTCTTGCCGCGTCGCAATCACGAGGTGCATGTGCGGCGGTTGATGGTCGAGCAAAAACGCGAGCGCCTCGTCAACGGCTTTGGAATCGAGCGCATGATAGTCGTCGAGAACCAGGATGAAATCGTTGGGGATCGTCGTGATTTCATTGACCAAGTTGGTGAGGAGCGCTTCGGTGGACGGCGGCTCGGCGGCATGGACGAGCGCCAAGGTGCTTGCGCCAAATTTTTTGGTAATCGTCTGCAATGCGGTGACGAGATAAATGATAAAGCGCGCGAGGTCGCTATCGCCTTCGTCCAACGACAGCCATGCGACCGGGCGCTGGCGTCCAGCAAGCCAATCGCTGACGAGTGTCGTCTTGCCAAAGCCGGCAGGCGCAGAGAGCAAAGTCAGTTGGCGAGGCAAGCCCGCGTCGAGTTGCTCGCTCAAGCGCGGGCGGTACACACCCCGCGTGCGCGGCGGCGGAATATACAGTTTCGTCGCTAGAATTTGCATAGACCTATCCACCCGCTGGCATCCCATTTAAGCAGGCGCAGACCTGTAAGAGAGTGTTTTTATAAATCCGGTCAAAGACTTGATTGGACGCGGACGAGCGCGGAAAACGCGGATAAAAACCAAATTCTAAAAATAATTTAATCCGCGTACATCCGCGTTTTCCGCGTCCAAGTACCCGATTGGCCCAAAGTGTCGGGTGTCTAAATTTCAAAACACTTTCTAAGCGTTAGTTCGATTTCCTTTTGCAATCAGACTGAGCACGAGTTGATCCGTCGCGATCATCCCAGGATTATTCAAACATCCCAGGTTAGCGAACGAATCGTCAATCGTCTTGCCGACAATGCCCATCCCCGGAGGAATGGCTACGCCCTGCATCGCCGCGTGCGCCGATTGAATCGCCAGCGCCGCCGAGGTGCTGAGTTTGTACGCGCACGATTCTTTTGCGCCATCGCACAACATGCCGGCGAGTGTGCCAATCACCGATTGCATCGCGCGTTCGGCAATCGCAAAATCGCCGCCGAACAAATACACCGTGCCCGCCGCCACGCCGGTCGAAGCGGCGACGGCGCAACCGCAGAATGCGGTCATGCGATGCACGTAACTTTTGATCACAACGGTAACGAGCGCGCTGTACGCCAACGCGCGCAACACTTTGTCACGCGGACTGCCGAGCGTTTCCGCTACCGCCAACACGCCGAGCGAAAACGTGATGCCGTGATTGCCGCTCCCCGTAATTGCCATTACCGTCACCGGCAAACCAGCCATGCGCGCTTCGCTCGCGGCAGATGTCCACACTTGGGCGGTGTGCATCGCCGCAAACGGTTGTGGCAAATTCGGCGTGCGTTGATTGAGCGCGCGCCCCAACTTGGGCGATTCGCTTTGCAAGCCAAACTGTGCGGCTTGCAAATTGATTTCGGCGGCTTGCATCAAGAATTCCAATTCGTCCGGCGTTGTCGTGTCCACCAGGTCGAACAGGGCTTTGAGGGTGCAACCGGCGAGTGCGTCCTGCACTTGGCTCGCTTTGGCGACGGGCGATGAAAAAATAATCTGTTCATCACAACCGACCTCGACGATGTTTGAATAATCGTTTGCGATGATTGCGTGCGCGCGATGTGCGGCAGACGAAACCTCGGCGCGCACGTACAATGGATCGGGCGAATCGGCGTAGCGCACTTGGATGCGACCTTGCGCGACCATCGCTTCTGCTTGCGCGAGCAAAGCGGGGGTGACGAAATCAAAAATCGCCAACCCGGCATCATCACGCACAATCACCGCGCCGAGCGCGGCGGCAATGCCAAGTCCGCGCTTGCCCGTGCCGGGGATTCCCACGCTCACTCCATTTTTGAAAACGTTCGGGCTGACGATGACCTCAATTTTTTCCGGTGCGCTTTCCAGTTCACGGGTTGCTCGCGCGACGGCGAATGCAACCGCCCCCGGATCGGTGCAACCGGTCGAGCGTTCCAATTCGTTTTTGATGATGTTCAACAATACGTGTTTGTGCATCGGTGTTCCGTAAAAAGTAAGGATGAGGTATGCTTTGCCCTTTTATCCTTCGTGCGGTGCGCTCACGCAGACTTGATCGCGCCCGCGCGCCTTGGCGTGATACAGCGCGGCATCCGCCAAATCCACCAGTTCGCCGGTATCCTGGGTGTGCGCGGGCACGATGGCAATTCCCTGGCTCACTGTCGGGTTGGCGATCTCGTGGCGCGTAATCGTCAACAGTTTTGTCTCTTTCAGCGTTTGGCGAATTCGCTCGGCGACGATGACCGCGCCGGCAGCATCCGTTTCGCTCAGCACAATGCCGAACTCTTCGCCGCCCCACCGCCCCACCAGATCGGTGTGCTTGATGTGCGCGCGAATCGTCTGCACGATGGTTTGCAACACCATATCGCCGACGACGTGCCCGTACTGATCGTTGTATTTTTTGAAATGATCAATGTCCAGCATGATCAACGCCAGCGGCGTTTGGGCGGCGAGCGCGCGACCCACTTCCTCGGTCAGCCGCTGCAAAAAATATCCGTGATTGTACACCTGGGTCAAACTATCGCGCCGCGCTTGCTCCTGCACCTGGTTGTACAACCGCGCGTTTTCCAACGCCACCGCTGTTTGATTGGCGAACGTCCGCAAAATGTTCTGCTCGATTTTGCTAAAGACGTGCGGCTCGGCGTAATTCACATACAGCACGCCCAGCGTTTTGCCGCCGTACTGAATCGGCAAACAGGCGACCGCGCGAAAGCCCCACTCCCGGCTCACCGGGCTGATGCCGTCTACCAAGGTAATATCTTCGATGAAACGCGCGACACCGTTTTGCGCGACCGACATGCCCAAGCCATTCGGTCGAAACGGAACGTCCAGCGCAGCTGCGGGCACGCCCAGTGTGCCGGCAAATTTGAGCACGCCGGCGTCGTCGAGCAAGGCAATCGTCGCGATGGGCGCGTTCAACGCCTGCGCAACCAGATTCACCACGCGCTGAGGAATTGCATCGCGGTCCGATTGTTTGACGAGCTCCGTGCTCGTGGCATACAGTTGCGCGACATCGCGCAACGTCGTTTGCGCCTCGCGGTACAGTTCCGCATTTTCGACGGCGATGGCGGCTTGCCCGGCAAAGATGTGCAACAAGCGGGCATCCGCTTCGCCCAAAACGCCGTTGCGCCGATTGGCGACAAATACGACACCCACGGCATGCCCGCGCCGCAACATCCGTGCCGCAATCAGTTGACGGACGCCCAGCGTTTCGCTTTGCTCCCGCAAAGGCGGCGGTAAATTTGTCGGGTTGTCAAACCAAACATACTCGCGTTCGTTCACATTCCACAACGTATTCGTTGTGGCGTTGATCGGTACGACGAGTGGCGCAATTTGGGCATCCGTCAAACCGTGTCCCGGCGGCATCCCCAGTAACACCGACCGGGTCTCGTCAAAGCGCATCAGCATGCACATTTCGGCGTTCAGCAAATCGGCGATGCAATCGGTGATTTGCTGAAACGTCGCGTGCGGGTCTTGCAAATTTTCAAATGCCTGGGCAATGCGGTGCAAGCCCTCCAATTCGTTTTTGCGTTTTTCGACTTCGGCGCGCTGTTGCTCGGCTTGGTATGCCGCGTCCCGCCAGCGTTCCGTCAGCGCCTGCGCGAGTTCGCCCACGACAAACGCTGAAACGAAATAGAGACTGGCACGCAGAAAACCGCCGACCCCCAGACCGAGATTATCGCCGACCCACCACGCGACCAGAATTTGCAAACCCGACGCCAACGCCGCTGCGAAAAAAGCCGCCGGGCGATCCGCAATGACCGCAACGATGATGATGACAATGGCGTACAACGGCGACAAATCCACATCGTGCATGAGCCAATCGGCAAGCGCGATGGCAAGCATGTGCACGGGCGTGCTCGCGTAGAAAATCCAGCGGCGGGACCACACATGCGGCACGACGTACCGCAACATGCCGAACGAAAAAAGCGCAAATGCACCGATCAAGCCGATGAGAAACGCGCGTATATCTGGTGCGAGTTCGAGCGTGAGCACGGCTGCCAACCCGCCCGCCAGAATAATCCCGGTTGCCCAGGCAATCGGGTAAAAAATTCGAGTCGGATATTTATCGTAACGCATGAACAACCTATCGCAGAGTATCCGCAGTATAAGCGAAAAAAGATTCTGCGGCAACCCTTTCCGCCCCCATAGCAGGGCTTTTCAAAAGTCAGGCGACCCTCATCCCAACCTTCTCCCTCAAAGGGAGAAGGGGTAAATTCCCTCGCCCCTATTGGGGAGAGGCGCTAGCGCGTCGTCTGTGCGGCATTCTGCCGCGTTATGGACGCGCTATCGGGGTGAGGGGTGATGTCAAGCGACTTTTGAAAAGCCGTGACCCCATAGGGTGTGCGTCAAATTTTTGGGTGCTACCGCCGTCGTTTGAAAACGACGGCTCAACAGGTGAAAACTCGATAAATCGAGTTGGCGGCAATCGGTTTCCAACCGATTTTCACCTCGCCCAAAACCGTGACGCACCCCCTTACCCCATTTTCCCGGTTGCCAAATCCGGGCGCGTCGTTTATAATTGATCTAGATCGCCGACGCCGGGCATTTGCCGGCGACCACGTTACTGGGGGCAAGGCATGAGTTATCGGGTCAACGAAAAAGGCAAGTATTTTACCGATCACATCACCAAGCGCAGTTTACCCATCACCGCCTGTGTGCGCGACTGGATCATCCAGGGCACGATCCATTTGATGGGCGAAAACCGGTTGAAGGACGAACTGAACGACGGAGAAACGTTTATCGCGATCACCGACGTGCAGATCAGCGGGCGCGCCGGCGAAACCACCGTGTACGAAACGCCGGTGCTCATCGTCAAAACCGATCAAATCGCGTGGATTTTTCCGCGCGACGATGCGCAGCCGCCGGAGGACATTGCCAGCCCCGCGGCAGAGTTAGAATGATGAACCCACCCGCTTCGGTTGTCACCCTGTTGCGCGAACCGCAATCCATCCCCGAAACCGGCCTCAACCCCGGCTTTTTGTACGATCTGACGCTCAAGGTGCTCTACTTTAACGGCGAGTTGAGCGGCTTGGCGTTTGCCAACATTCTCAAACTGCCGTACACCAACGTCGTGGATCGCGTATTGGGCTTTCTGATCAAGGAAGATTTGGTTGCGATCACCGGCTCGGTCGGCTTTGGAGATCGCGGCTACAATTACGTGATCACGCAAAAGGGCAGTAACAAGGCGCAGGAGGCATTGGCGCGCTCGCAATACTACGGACCCGCGCCGGTCGCACTCGCGCACTATAACGCCGTCATCCGCGCGCAAACCATCGGCGAAATCCAGATCACCCGCGACGAACTGCGGAGCGCGCTCAAGCATTTGGTCATTTCCGACACGATGCTCCGCCGCGTGGGTCCCGCCGCCAATTCCGCGCGCTCGATCTTTTTGTACGGCCCGCCCGGCAACGGCAAGACCACCGTTGCCCAAGCCATCTCTACACTGTTCACCACCCACGTCTACGTGCCGTATGCCGTTGAAGTGGATAGTCAGGTTATCCAAGTATTCGACGCGTTGAGCCATCTCCCGGTGGAAGAGCCGCCCCAAGCGCGCGAGTCCGCCCGCGACAGCCGCTGGGCATTGACGCGCCGCCCCTTTATCGTCACCGGCGGCGAACTCGGTTTGGAGGCGCTCGACCTGATCTTTGATCCGGTCTCCAAAGTGTACCAAGCGCCGCATCAAATGAAATCCAACAACGGCATGTTTCTGATTGACGATTTCGGACGCCAACTCGTGCGCCCGCGCGATCTGCTCAACCGCTGGATCGTGCCGCTCGAAAATCGCGTGGACTTTCTCACGCTGCAAACCGGCAAAAAGATCGAAATTCCGTTCGACGTGCTGATCGTATTCTCCACCAACTTGAACCCCACCGATCTGGTGGACGATGCGTTCCTGCGCCGCATCCGCCACAAGATCGAAGTGCCGAATCCAACCTGGGAAGAATTCCGCGAAATTTTTACGCGGATGTGCGTGCGCCGCAACGTGCCGTACGACGAAGAGGGCTTTCGCTACCTGGTAATGGAGCATTACATCAAAGTCAAACGCGAACCCAAAGCAGTGCACCCGCGCGACCTGCTTGACCAGATCATTGATTACGCCAAATTCCTCGACGTGGAACCGCGCCTGACGAAAGAACTGATTGACGCCGCCATCGAAGCGTATTTTGTAAAATTATGATCGCGTCTCACCGGCTCCGCTTGCGCAACCGATGCGATGCATTCGGCGCGCGGCAAAGCCCGCCTGTGGCGCGCACCATGAAGCAAGGTTGTTCGTATGCCTAGTTTGCTCGACCGAGTTCATCAATCTTCCAAACCGCAACCTACCCCACCCGCTACGCCCACTCCGCCGGGCGCGCCGCCCGCCGCGTCCGCTCCGCTGGGCGCGCCATCTCCCGCGCCTGGCAAGCCAAGCGCCGCCGCCGTGTCGAGCGACGATCCCAAGGTGATGAAAAAATTTCGCCAGTGGATCATTGATCGCATCGCCACCGCCATCGGCGCAATCGGCGATTTGAACCGCGACGAGCAAACCCGCGAAATGTTGCACGAACGGTTCATCGCCGTGTACAATACCGCCGGGATGACGCTCCCGCCGGAACAACTCGCGCAACTTGAAACCGAAGTGATGAACGAGTTGATCGGGTTCGGGCCCATCGAGCCGCTGTTGCAAGATTCCACCATCACCGAAATTATGATCAACGGACCCCAGCATGTCTTTATCGAACAAAAGGGGCGCATCACCGAATCCGATATTCGCTTCGACGACGACGCGCACGTGTTCCGCGTGATTGATCGCATCATCCGCCCGCTCGGTCGCCGCGTGGATCGCAAATGGCCCATGGTGGACGCGCGCCTGCCCGACGGCTCGCGCGTCAACGTAATCATTCCGCCCACCGCAATTGACGGTCCCACCGTGACGATCCGCAAATTCTCCAAAAAGAAATTGCTGGTTGAGGACTTGATCAAGTTCGGTTCGATGACGCCGCAAATGGCAGAATTTCTCAAAGCGTGCGTAGTCGCGCGCCTGAATGTCATCGTCGCCGGCGGCACCGGCTCCGGCAAAACAACCTTGCTCAACGTGCTGTCCAATTTCATTCCCGACGAAGATCGCATCGTCACGATTGAAGACTCGGCGGAATTGCAACTCGCCAAGCCGCACGTTGTCCGGCTCGAAGCGCGCCCCGCCGATCCCGATGGCACGGGCCGCGTCACGATTCGTGATCTCGTGATCAATTCTTTGCGGATGCGCCCCGAGCGCATCGTCATCGGCGAGTGTCGCGGTGCGGAGGCGCTCGACATGTTGCAGGCGATGAACACCGGGCACGACGGCTCGCTGACGACTTTGCACGCCAACACGCCGCGCGACACGATCAGCCGGCTCGAAACAATGTGCTTGATGGCGGGCATTGATTTTCCGATCAAGGTCGTCCGCGAGCAGATCGCCGGCGCGATTGACCTCATCGTGCAACAAGCGCGGTTGCGCGATGGCGCGCGCAAGGTCGTGCAGATCACCGAGATTCAAGGGATGGAAGGCGATGTCGTCGTGATGCAAGATATTTTTCGCTACGTCGAGCGCGGCGTAGACGCGGACGGCAAAGTGATCGGCGAAATGACGCCGAGCGGCATTCGTCCCAAGTTCAGCACGCGGCTCGAAGCCGCCGGTATCAAACTGCCGCCGGAATTATTCGGCGTGCGCCGGAGCATTCGTTAATGCGCTAGACGCCGAGACCATACATCTCGTGGGGCGAAGCCAGGGGGGATTCGCCACCCGTTTTTTGCCGGCGGGCTGAACGCGGATGCGTGGTTCAACCCGCCCAAAATTCCCGGAGGATTTTGCGATGCCTGCCACACCCCCCACCCCGACCGATCAACTCCTGGCAACTGCCGACAAACGCGATCTCCCGCGCGAACGGCTCAAACGCCTGGGACCCGCCGCGCTGAAAACCGAAGAACTGATCGCGATCATTCTTCGCACCGGCACGCCCGGCGAAAATGTGTTGCACCTGTCCGAGCGTTTGGCGCGCGAGTTCGGCGGCTTGCTCGGCTTGGCGCGGTTGCCGCTCAACGAACTGACGCGCGTGAAAGGCGTCGGCGAAGCCAAAGCGCTGGAACTGCTTGCCGTGTTTGAATTGGGGCGGCGCATCCAACTCGCGTCCGCCGGCGAACGCCCCGCGATCAAAACGCCGGCGGACGCGGTGACGTTGCTCGCGGATATGGGCACGCTCGAACAAGAGGTGATGCGGACACTGCTCCTCGACACCAAAAATCGCGTGCTGGCAATGCCCACCGTTTACGCCGGCTCGCTCAACACGACGGTGATCCGCATCAGCGAATTGTTCCGGGAAGCGATTCGGCAGAATTGCGCCGCGCTCATCCTCGCGCACAATCATCCGTCGGGGGATCCGTCGCCGTCGCCGGAAGATGTTGCCGTGACGCGCGAGATCGTCCAAGCCGGCAAAATCCTCGACATTGACGTGCTCGATCATTTGGTGATCGGCGCAGGGCAAAAGTTTGTGAGTCTCAAGGAACGCGGGTTGGGGTTTGGGTAGAGGCGCAGTCTTTTGCGACCGGGTGCCCGGTCGCAAAAGACTGCGCTCGATTCATTCGACGATCAGCCGGATGCCAGTGACGAACGCATCGTAATCCCAGCCCGAGGCGTAGATCTGGATCGAGGTGATAAAAAACGGTCGCGGATCAATTTCAAAGAGGTTGGTGCTTTCGTACGGCACCCACACGCCTTGCGGCACTTGTTCGCCGTTGCCGGTGGGGTTGTTCGTAAGGTTCTGGTAGTAAAAGCCGTGCACCCATTCCGCTTCACTGCCGTACACGTCGCGGTACTTGAGGCGGAGAATCAGCGGGTACTCGGAACTGAGAATGCCGCCGCCAGCCAAACTTTGGTACTGCAAGCGCAGATCGGTTGCTAGCCGGATGGAACGATAATCGGAAACTTCGCGATTGATCTGTTGCGTGACGCCGGTGATCGCGCTCGTTTGCTTGGCGTCGCCGCGCAAAATTCGCACCACGTTGCGCCCGTCGAGCGTTTGCAAATCCACCGCGCCGGTTACCACGCTGGGATCGCCGCCGGTTTCGCGTACCGTGCTCCACCCGCGCGCCAGCGGGTCTTTGAAATCGCCGTTCACAATAATGTCTTGCGCGGCGGGCACGGGAGGGAGCGGCGGCTCGCCGTTGCGCGCAACCGTGCGCTGACCGCGCGTAATCGTCACGGTGCGTTCTTGGGCGGACACTGCCGCCGTGCCATCGCGCGCCGAAACCTGGGTCGCGTCGCTTGTTACTTCGACGGCAAAACTGCCTTCGGCGAGCGCGGCGGTGAGTTGCGGCGTCGTCACGCGGAACACGCGCGGCGGGGTTTCGCCGTTCGCCGCCGGCAGTTGCGGCGCCGCGCCCACGCGAATCCGCCCGCGCGTTTGATCAATTCCGATCTGGATCGGCTCGACGCCCCAACCAAACGCCGCGGCGCGCATCTCGCGCAACAAAATCTGGGTGCTGGGAAACAGGATCGTCGTGCTGCCGTCGTCGAAGGTGAGGATGCCGCGCGAGGTGGCGTCCGTTTCAATCGTCGTGCCCTCCGGCACTTGGAGCGTTTTGGTCACGGCTAACGGCGACGCGACGCCCGGCTCGCGCACGCGCACCGTACCGCCGATCACTTCGAGCGCGGCGGTTTGTGGCGTCGTGGCGTGTCGCAGATAATAGCGGACGCCCAACGGCACCAGCGCGCACAGCAGCAGAAACACGGCGAACGCGTTCCAAAGCACGAACCAAGCCACGCGTTCCGGGTTGCGTTGAATCATCGCGCGCGCACCTCGGCGAGTTTAGAAGCGAATTTCAAAGCGGTAAAACTCCCCTGTGGCAATACCCCACTGCGCGTCCACGTTTTCGACGACGGCGGACGCCGGCCCCACGCGCACATGATCGAGCAAGCGCTCCAGCGCCTCGCGCACGCCTTCCGCGACAAATTCGACCGAGCCGTCGGCGCGATTGCGAACATAACCGACCAGTCCCAAGTCTGCCGCGCGGCGTTGCGTGAACCAACGAAAGTTGACGCCTTGCACGATTCCGGTGACAATACCGGTGAGACGAACGTTTGTAGAGTTTGACATATCTACCGCTATTATATCATTTCTAACCGGAGACACAAACTACGATGTTGACGATTGACCAAGCCCGCACCTATTACACCGACGCCGACAGCGGGCACGATTTCGATCACGTGCTGCGCGTGCTCGCGCTCGCCGAACGGCTGGCGCACGCCGAGCACGCCGACCTGGAGATTGTGCGCGCCGCGGCGCTCCTGCACGACATTGCACGCGCGGATGAGGACGCCGGGCGTGGCGGCGATCACGCGGAGCAAGCGGCGATTCGCGCGCGCGCGCTTTTGCTGGCGCGCGGCGTTGCGCCGGCGCGCGCGGATGCGGTAGCGCATGCAATTGCCGCGCACCGGTTTCGCGGGAGTGTCGCGCCGCAAACGCTCGAAGCGAAAATCCTGTTTGACGCCGACAAGCTGGATTCGATTGGTGCGATTGGCGTCGCGCGCGCGTATGCCATTTCCGGCACGCTCAACCAACGCTTGTGGAGCGCGGTCGCGCCCGACGCGGTTGCCACGCGCGAGCAACACAACGCCGGGCACACGGCCGTCGCCGAGTTCGCCGTCAAGTTGAGCAAAGTGCGCGATCGCGTACACACCGCAACGGCAAAGCACATTGCGGCGGAGCGGCACGCCTTTATGGCGGAATTTTTCGCGCGGCTCGACCGCGAGGTGCACGGCGAAATTTAGCAGTGAAACTTTTTGGCGCGCTGCGCATCTAAACAAGCAATGATGCGCCAAACGATCACCACCTGCCACGAACTGCGCGCGCACTTGTCGCTGTGGCTCGACGGCGAACTGGATGCCACCCGGTGCGCCCAAGCGCAACGGCACCTTGCCGGATGCCCGGCGTGCCGCAACCTGGCAGACACGTTGCGGCAGATGCTGGCGCTGTACCGCGCCGCGCCGCGCGCTGTGGTGCCTGCCGCTGTGCATGCGCGGCTGGCGCAAATCTTTGAACTGAAAGGAAACGGAGATGGATAAACCAATCAAGCTTGCCATTGCGACAGAAGATGGCGCGCAGATCAGCGCGCACTTGGGACGCGCGCCGTACTATGAGGTGTTGACGGTGGAAGGCGATCAGATCGTTGCGCGCGAACGTCGCGCCAAAACATTCCATGCGGCGGGGCAAGCCCACGATCATCACGGTTCCGCCGGGCAAACTATGCACGCGGGTATGATCAGCGCGGCGCAGGATTGCGTCGCCATTATCGCCGGCGGCATGGGCAAGCCGGCGTTCACCTCGATTCAGGCGGCGGGCGTTCAAGCCATCGTCACCGACGAGCGCGACATTGAACGCGCGGCGCGCGCCTATGCCGCTGGGACACTCGTCAACCACCTCGAACGCTTGCACTAGTTTGGCAATGGCACATTCGATTTTTTGTAGGGGCGGGGTCATCCCGCCTTGCTCCCAGGGCGACAAGACGTCGCCCCGCGTTAATCTGCCATTGCCAAACTAGCCACGCATCCGAAACCACGTCGGGGCACAGTGTCGCTGTGCCCCGACCCAATTTCTCTCGCCAGCACCGGGCGCGGTTTTTGCGCCGCCGCATTGTTTACACCGATTCCAGCGTCGCCCGGTGCGCCGCACGAATTTCACGGTTGAACGGCAAGTCGAAAAAAGTTGCGCGTGATTCGACATCCGGGATGGCGGCGGCTTTTTCCTCCAACGTGCGGTCCGCTTCGGCGAGTAGTTCGCGTGCGCGCGGGTGATCCCCCAGCGCGCGGTACGTTTGCGCGCTCGCCCACAAAATGTACTGCGGGTGCATCATCGTTGCCGCTTGCGCCGCGTAGAGCGCGAGCATTTCCTCCGTGCACGTGCGCGCCATCCCAACTTCCCCCGCGCGCAAGAATGCAATCGTCAGGTCACACAAGTCGGTGCCGAGTTCCGCTGGTTGATCGAGTTGCCGCCGGATCGCCAAGCCGGCTTGCATGTGCGCGATGGCAGCCGGCAATTCACCCAGATCACGCTCCGCCGCGCCGAGGTTTGCCAGCGCGTTCGCTTCCATCACTGCCGCATTCATCGCCCGTGCGAGGTCCAACCCGCGTTGCGCCGCGATCTTGGCGGACGCGTAATTGCCGCGAAACAGATTGACGATGCTGAGATTGAGCGCGCTGACGACTTGGCCGCGCAAATCGTTGAGCGATTGAAAAAGTTTTTCCGCGTCCGCATACGCCGCCAAACTTTCGGCGTAACGTCCCAAGCGACTCGCAAGCACGGCGCGATTGATCGTCACGCCGGCGAGACCTTGCCGTTTTTCCAACGCCGTGTACAATGCGCGCGCGTGATCGTAATGTTCGCGCGCGGTTTGAATCTGAAACTGCCGCGCGGCAATCGCGCCCAAGCGCGCGTGCGCGTCCGCTTCGCCTTCGCGGTCGCCGAGTGCGCAACAGCGTTCGAGCATTTGCTGGGCGAGGCGCGCCGCCGCGTCGAAATCTTGCCGCGCGAACAAAACGCCGGAGGTCGTGCGCCACGTTTGGATCAAGAGCGCGTAATTGCCGCGTTGTTCCGCGAGCGCAGTCGCTTGATCGAGAAACGCTTGCACGTATGCCCACTGGCCGCGTTGCAACGCCACTTCGGCGAGCAGACAAAAACAGTGCACCTGATTGTTCATGTCATTGAGTTCGCGATGCAAAACGAGCGCGCGTTCGAGCGAGGTTTGAGCGGCGTCGTACTGCCCGAGCAAAACTTGGTGCGCGGCGCGTTGCTGGAGCGCTTCGGCTTGCCACGCTTGGCGTTTCGCGTCGTGCGCAAACGCGCAGGTGGTGAGCGTTTCAATCGTCGTGGCTTCCTCCGTGCGTTGCCCGAGCGCGCGCCAAAACAAAATTTGGCGGCGCAAGACTTCGCACCGCGCGTCGGCATCGTCCAACGCGCGCGCCAGTTGTGCCAGTTCGCCGAGGTCGGCGCGCTGTGCGTCGCGTTCCCCGCGCCGACTCTGAATCGTTTCGCGGAGCGCAATCAGATCAAAGCGCGTGCGTTCATTCGGCGCGAGTGCGAGCGCGTGCGCGATCTGTTCGAGTGCGTCCTGATCGGCGGATACCATTTGGGCGCGGTGCGCGACGCGCACAAGATATTCCGCCGCGCGCTGGGTTTCGCCGGCGCGTTCGAAATGCGCCGCCAGTTGGCTTGCCAGATCGTCGCGTTGATCGGCGCACAATTCTTCCAGCACGCGCGCAATGCGATGATGCCGCCGCCGGCGCGTCGCCGCCGGGATTGCGGCGTAGATCGCGGCTTGATGTAAATTGTGCGTGAACGCGTAATCGAAACCGGTGCGATCCCCGGCTTCGCGGATAAGGTGGTGATCGAGTAACTCGTCCACGGCGTCGAGCGTTTGCGCTTCGTCCCAGCCGCACGCGGCGCGCGCCAGTTCGATGCCAAACGCATCGCCGATCACCGCCGCAATTTCCACGAACGTGCGCGCCGGCTCGGACAGGCGCACGACGCGCCGCGCGATGGCGTCGTGCGCTTGCGCCGGAATGGCAGCGCCGCCGGCGGTCGCGGCGAAATCACGCATGAGTTCGGTGAGGAACAGGGGATTGCCGCCGCTCGCGGCGAATAGTTGCGACGCGTGGCTTGGCATTGCGGGCGTTCTTTGCGAAGCAATCTCCAATTCCGCCGGCGGAGATTGCTGTGTTTCACTCGCAAGGGCAGAAACCAAGTTTTCGACATCGGTGGCTGTCAGGCGCGTCAACGGACAGTGGGTGACCCGGTTTTCGGTTTGCAAGCGTCGGCGCAGATCGCGCCAGACCTGCGCGTGTGTGATCTCTTCGTCGCGGTACGTGAGCAGGACGAGGATGCGATGTTGCGCCAGGCGGCGTGCGAAAAATTCGATCCATGCCAATGTTGCCGCGCCTGCCCAGTGTAAATCTTCGAGAATGATCAGCAGGGGGCGCGGTTGCGCGAGACCTTCAAAACAGCGTGCCATCGCTTCGAACAGCCGCGCGCGGTCGCGTTCGGGATCGAGCGGCGCAAGTCTGCCGAGATCGGCGCGGCGCGAGGTGAGCGCAGGCAGGAGCGGCACGAGTGCAGACAACCAGATCGGGTTGATCTCCAACGCGGCGACAAGCGCGAGCACGGAGGATAGCGCGTTGGCGATGGCTTGGTACGGCAACGGCTCGGCGAATGCGGTTGCGCCCCACACCACGCGTGCGCCTTGCGTCTCGACGAATTGCGCGAATTCGCTCGCAAGTCGAGTTTTGCCAATGCCGGCTTCACCGCCGATCAAGACGATCCCGCCGTGACTGTGTGCCGCGCGTTGCCATGCCGCGCGCAGATTTTCCATCTCCGTTGCGCGTCCGACAAACGGCAGAGTGAACGGCGGCGTGTGATGGCTGGGCGCAATTTCAATCGGCGCTGTGCCGGGCAAGGGGGCATTGCGCGCGACGGCTTCGTACAGCGCGAGGGTTTCCGGCATCGGCGCGACGTTCAGTTCGGTTTCGAGCCGGCGCACAAAGCGGGCGTACTCGTCGAGCGCGCCGGCGCGATCTCCCGTTTGGTAACGCAGTGCGATCAGTTGGCGCAGGGTGTCTTCGCGCAACGGGTCGGCGGTCAACAGTTGATTGGCGAACGTGATCGCGCGCGCGAGTTCTCCCGCCGCGCGCGCCGCGAGGACGAGTTGGTGCAAGGTCGCAAAAAATAAATTGCGGAGGCGTTCGCGTTCGTAGAAAATCCAATCGTCGTAGAGGTGGGCGAGTAGATCGCCGGTGTAGAGTGGGATCGCCTCGGCGCGGCGCGTGGGATCGTTCGCGTATTGTTCGAACGCGGCAGCGTCAAGCCAAAAATCGGCGTGCGGATTCCAGCGGAGGGTTTCCGCATCGCTCAAAAACCAGGGAGCATTTTCCGGCGCAGGGGGTAACGCGCGGCGCAAATAGTGGAGGTGTCGGCGCAGGTTGGCGCGCGCGGCGGCTTCGGGTTCATCTGCCCAGAGCGTAAATGCGACGGTTTCGCGCGCGAGCGGTTGCGGCGCATGTAACAGCAGATATGCGCACAGCGGCAAGGTTTTAGGGGGTGCGGAAAATTTGAGTGGCTGATTGTCGGCCAGGAAACGCGGATGCCCGAATAGATAAATGCGAAGCATGGCTACCACTGCCCAAACAGGATCACATTCCCAGACCCACTTTTCCCCCCCGAGAAAAATGCGAGCGGATCGAATGTGAAATCAGTATAACACCTATCGTCTGAAAGTCAACGGGATGCGAGACGCGAAACGCGGACACGCGTCGCAATTTTGACAAGAGCTATTCTAGTGAGGAAACGCATGTTTGAAAAATCACTCTCCAGCGTTCGTAGGGATCAGCCGGCATTGCTGGCGCTGTTCTTCGATTTGGGCGACACGATTATGCTCGAAGAGAGCGAAGTGAAGGACGCGACCGGCACGACGCTGTGCGCCGAGTTGATCCCCGGCATGGCAGACGCGTTGCGGCATTTGAAAACGCAAGGGCATCGGCTGGCGTTGGTGGCGGATGCGCGCCCGCAAACGCCGGTTAATGTGTTGCGACAGCACAGTTTGTTCGAGCTGTTCGAGTACTGCGCCATCTCCGAAAATCTGGGTGTGGAAAAGCCGCATCCGCGTATGTTCCAAGCCGCGAGCGCGGCGCTGGGTATTGCGCCGCAAGATTATCCGCGCGTGGCGATGATCGGCAACAATTTGGAACGGGATATGGTCGGCGCAAATCGGCTGGGCATGATTTCGATTTTCTATCACGGGAACGAGCGTCGTCGCACTCACCCGCTCACGCCGGAGGAGCACCCACGCTATACGGTCACGACGCCGACCGAATTAATCGCGTGCATTGCACAACTCGCGGGCATCCCTCCGGCGGCCTGGCGTTGAAATGATTCGCGCGAATGGGCAAGTCCTCGTCCGCTTTTTTGCAAGTTTACACAATGGCAAAATTTTCTTAACACAATCCAAATACCCTTGGAGTATCCTGATCGCAAATCAAATTTCCGAGGAGATTTCTGTATGTCAAATAATTTTTGCTTGGCTAAGCGTGGGCTTGCTATCGTGTTCAGCATCCTGTTGCTAATGGTGTGTTCGGCGGCAACGTCGCGCGTGCAAGCCAGCACGCCGAGCTATCCGATTGTGGACACTGGACAAACGCACTGCTACAACAATTCGCAACAAATTGTTTGCCCGCTGACTGGCGCGGCGTTTTTTGGGCAGGACGCGCAATTCGCGCCAGCGGGCAACGCGCCGAGTTATCAGGACAATGGGGACGGTACGATTACCGATCTCGTCACCGGCTTGATGTGGCAAAAAACGCCGGGGAGCAAGGTTACGTTTGCGAACGCACTCGCCGGCGCGCAAACGTTGACGCTGGGTGGCTATACCGATTGGCGCGTGCCGACGATCAAAGAACTGTACTCGCTCATCAATTTCGACGGCACCGATCCCAACACGATGAGTACCGACACAGCCGGCCTGACGCCGTTCATCAACACCCAGTATTTCGATTTCCAGTACGGCAACCCGAGCGCGGGTGAGCGTGTCATTGACGCGCAGTACTGGTCGAGCACCGAGTACGTGAGCACGACGATGAATGGATTTGCGACCACGTTCGGCGTGAACTTTGCGGACGGGCGCATCAAGGGTTACGGGCGCAATTCGCCGCGCGGCGAGATGCGTCAATTCGTGCGCTATGTGCGCGGCGGCGCGAATTACGGTGTGAACAATTTCGTCGCGAACAACGATGGCACAATCGCCGACAGCGCCACGGGGTTGATGTGGGCGCAGGCGGACAGTGGAACTGGGATGAATTGGCAAGCCGCGCTTGCGTGGGTGCAAACCAAGAACGCGGAAAAATATCTGGGCTATGCCGATTGGCGTTTGCCGAATGCGAAGGAATTGCAAAGCATCGTGGATTACAAACGCTCTCCCGACACAACCGACTCGGCGGCGATTGATCCGGTGTTCAGCGTCACCGCGATCACGAACGAACTGGGTAAACCGGATTATCCGTTTTACTGGACGAGCACGACACACGCGTCGTCAAATAATTCCGGCGCGACGGCGGTTTACCTCGCGTTCGGGCGCGCGATGGGGTATATGAACAATGCGTGGGTGGATGTGCATGGCGCGGGCGCGCAACGGAGTGATCCCAAAACCGGTAACGCTTCCGATTATCCGACCGGGCGCGGTCCACAAGGCGACGCGATTCATATCAACAATTTTGTGCGACTTGTGCGCGGCGGCAATGTCGCGTTCACGACGAACACGGCGGGCGTGAGCGTCACACCCGCGGCGAACCTGGGTCAGCCGCCGATGCAAAATCAGTTGCCGCCCAATCAAAACGCCACCGCCAATCGTACGGGCGGCAGAGTAATGGCAATCACCGGCAACACGATCTCGGTGGAAAATTTGCAAGGGAAGGAAACGATTGTCGTGAACGCGGACACGAAATTCACGGCGACCGGACAAGCGAGCACGCTCGCGAGTGTGACCGTCGGCAAGTTTATCGAGATCGTCGGGCAACTAAACAACGCGACTTGGGTCGCCGCGCAAATCACGATTAGTGATCGCCCGCCGATGCAACCACCGCAAGGTCAACCGCCGATGGGCGGAATGCCGCCGGGAAGATAAGTGTAGCAAGACCCTTCAATTTTTTCCCTTCTTGCGATTGTATAGTAAAAGTGCAAACACAAAATTATAAATGGAGCAAATCAAAAATGGCCAATGCGGTCGAACGGGCAACCGGCGTTATCGCAAAATGCAGAAAACAGTCTATCGGGTACGCACCTATGTCCGCATTGTAGCGCGGTTGGCGCTCGATGGACCTGGTGTTGCAATTGGGCGGGACTGTATCCGCCACACCCAAGTAAGGGGATTCCGGTTCAACATTCTAACAGACTGCCAGCGATTTTGACGACAAGCGCCTTGCGATCAATGCGAACGAGAAGCAACCTCGTTCGCATTTTTGTTTCTATTCCAATCTGAATCACGCCTGAATCATTTCTTAATACCATCTGAACAATTTTTGCGTATTCTCCAGTCAATCCAGACACGGAGGCTTGAATGAAATACAATGTTTTGGCGACTGGATGCAAAGTCATTCTCCCGGTTTTGATACTGATGCTGGCTTTCTCTATGCCACCCCCAACCATCGCACACCCGCTACCGCCGGAAATAGAGCAGCGCGCGTTTGCCATTCCTCATGTTGGGACTTTTACCATTGCCGATACACTATCCGATCAGGCGCAACTCACGACGATTGCGTTCGACGGTTTAGCATTTCTCACCGGCTCGCTCGGCGCAGATTCATTTTTCCCGCCGGGCAAAGTTGCGGATTACTGGGGTTTTCAGTACTTGCGCGATAATGATCCGAGCGAATTGGGGCACAATACCGATTTTCTCACCAAAGCGTCGCTCAATCTGCTCTACGTGCTCACGAGCAATCAGCGCGCGCAGTTGATCGCATTGGCAAATAGCCAAGTCACCGCGATCAACAATTACGCGTACAAGCGTTTTGTGTTGATAAAAGCATTTCGGCGCTTGCTCGAAAACGATCTTCCCACCGGCACGACTGGGTTGAGCAAGACCGCCGTGAAAGCCTACTCGGCAGAGTTGTATCGGCTCGACGGGCAAATCAGTTATGAACGCGCCGTCGTGATGGGCAGTATTTTGAAAGCGCTCGACACAACGCAACGGGCGTACCTCGACGCGATGGTGGGGCAAGGGATGTCATCGTGGCCCACCGTCAGCGAACCCGCCGAATTGCAAGGGCTGGAACATGATGTCAAGGTCGCCGTGATGACGTATGCCGGCGACGTGTTCAGTTGGTACGCCGGTTCGATTGAAGCCGACGTGTACTTTTGTCCCGAACGGCAAGGCACATACTTTGGATCGTTCTACATGAAGGATGCGCCGGCGGTTGGCAACCCGGATTACACGATTGATTCAAACCTGACTGCGAACATGGGGAACGCGTTCCTTGCGGCGTTGACCACCACACAGGCGCAACTTGTGACGAGTTTGGTTGATCTGCAAAAGCCATCTTTGTACGCCATTGTGGAGCGTCGGCGTGACATAGCAACTCAACTGCGAAAATTTATCGCAGGCGAAGCCGCGAGCAACGCGACCGTGTTGAGTTTATCTACCACGTACGGCGAATTGGACGGCGAAATCGTGTACTACTTGGCGACGAATTTTGCCAAGGTCAATCAAACTTTGAGCGCAGCCCAACGCACGCAACTCGTCGCATTGCGATTCCAAGTACTCGGTACTCTGGCGCCCACCGGCGCATACCTGTATGCGGAACCGATCAGTATCCCGACGATTGCCAACACCGATTTTCTCTTCAGTAGCACAACTACCACAGCGCTTTATTTGCCATTGGTTAAACGCTGAAATATCTACACCGCAACTGAAAGACTTGCTAACATGTTTTGAACAACTTGGGAATACACTAATACCAAGCAGTTCGAAAACTCACCACAAGGAGATTACAAATGAAACGAAAAATTTGGGCAGTTAAGAGCAAGATCGTTTTCCTAGCTTTGATGCTGATGTTGGCATCGTGCGCGCCATCCATCATTGCTGCGCAAACGACTTCCCCGGACGACATGGCACAAGCAACCTTTAATACAAACGGCGCCAAATTTACGATAGAGCAAACGCTCTCCGACCAAGCCCAACTCACGACGATTGCGTTCGATGGGCTGTCGTTTCTCACCGGCTCGCTCGGCGCGGATTCGTTCTTTCCACCGGGCAAGGTCGCGGATTACTGGGGCTTTCAGTACTTGCGCGACAATGATCCGAGCGAGATGGGACACAACACGGATTTTCTGACCAAGGCATCGCTCAACCTGTATTTTATTCTCACGACGAGCCAACGCGCCGAACTTGCGACGCTGGCGAACAAACAAATCGCCTCGATCAACGAGTACGGTTACAAACGCTTTGTGTTGATGAAAGCATTCCGCCGTTTGCTCGATGGCGATTTGCCCACCGGCAAAACGGGGCTGGATAAAACTGCGGTGATGAAATACTCGGCAGAGCTGTATCGGCTCGATGGGCAAATCAGCTACGAGCGCGCGGTGGTGATGGGCGGCATTCTGAAATCGCTCGACACCACGCAACGGGCGTACCTCGACGCGATGGTGGGACAAGGCATGACCTCGTGGCCCGATGTGCAAGAACCCGATGACATGCGCGGGCTGGGACGCGATGCCAAGGTCGCGGTGATGACCTACGCGGGCGACCTGTTCAGTTGGTACGCCGGTTCGATTGAAGCCGATGTGTACTTTTGTCCCGAACGCCAAGGCACGTACTTTGGATCGTTCTACATGAAGGACGCGCCCGCCGTTGGCAATCCAGGTTACTCGATTGGCACGAACATTACAGCCGACATGGGCAACGCATTTGTCGCCGCACTCACCCCGACCCAAGCGCAGTATGTCACGAGTCTCGTCGAGCTACAACGCGCCGACCTGCTCAAGATTGTGGACACGCGCCGCACCATTTCGACGCAACTACGAAAATTCATCGCGGGGCAAACTGCCGATCAAGCGAGTGTGCTGGCGCTCTCGGACACGTACGGGCAACTCGACGGTGAAATCGTGTACTATTTCGCGACGAACTTTAGCAAGGTCGGCAAGACGCTGACGAGCGATCAGAAAACGAAATTGATGGCGTTGCGCAAACAAACGCTCGGCGATTTCACACCGAAAGGCGCGTTCCTGTACGCAACCGAGATCGCGATTCCAACCATTCCGAACACCGATTTTCTTTTCGGCAATCCGTCCGAGATCACTCTGCCCACACCTCAACCTGGCAAGGGACAACCAACACCCCAGCCGGGCAAAGGTCAAGCAACGCCGCAACCTGGGAATCAACCGAGTAATCGTTTCGGCGGCAGAGTGAAATCGGTGAGTGGCATGACCATCGTCGTACAAGACCCGCAAGGCAAAACGACCAACATCGTGACGAACGCCTCGACGAAATTCACCGCGAATGGACAGACAAGTAATCTCACGAGCATATCCGCTGGGAAATCCATCGAGATTACCGGACAAAAGCAAAGCGATGGCTCGTGGCTCGCGACCCAGGTAACGATCAGCGATACGCCGCCCGCACAGCCAGGACAGCAACCGGGGCAAGGGCAAAATCAGCCGCCGCAGGGACAGCAACCTGGCCAGGGACAAGGACAGGGGCAGCCGCCCGCACGCGGCACGCCGGTACCTAAAAAATAAATTCGTCAATCAAACCGCACTCGCAAGAATTTTTTGCGAGTGCGGTTTCGTGTACATCTGAACCACATTTGAACTGCACCTTAACAACTTCTGAATAAGTTGGGCGTACAGTCTTGATAAATTCTGCGGAGGCATTATGAAATATCATTGGGTCATTTTGACTTTTGCAATCGTCCTCCTCGTGACGGCGTGTTCGGTAAACAATGTTGTGCCAACTTCACCACCGCTTCCGCCACCTACTTGGACAAGTGTGCCGCCAGCGCCAACGATTCAGCGTCCGCCCACATCGCCCACATCGCGCCCGACCGAAACCACAAAATCGCCGACCACACCGCAAGGATTGATGTTGATTCCTGCCGGCGAATTTCAAATGGGCGACCATCACAATTTCGTTGACCCGCAACATCCAAGCGACGAGGTGCCAATTCACGCCGTCAAGCTCAGCGCGTTTTACATCGGCATCAACGATGTGACAAATCAACAGTACGTCGAGTTTCTCAATTCGGCATTGACGCAAAATTCGATCAAGGTGGACAAGGGTTTCGTCGTCAATGCGAACAGCAATCAAATTTATGCCGACACGAATCAATCGTCGCCATTCAGCGTGATCGGCTGGGATAGTAAAAAATTTTCCGTGCTCAATAATCGCGGCAATCATCCGGCGACCGGGATTCGCTGGGCAGGCGCGGCGGCGTACACGAATTGGCTCAGCACACAAAATGGTTTCCCAGGATGTTACAACCTCGCCACCGAAAAATGTGATTTCACGAAAAAAGGGTATCGCTTGCCGACCGAAGCGGAATGGGAATATGCCGGGCGCGGCGGCAAGTATTCGCCGTATTTGATTTTTTCCTGGGGCGACAAGCTTGATTTTACCAAAGGCAATTTTCCCAATTCGGGTGATCCGTTCGAGGTCGGCGATTATCCCTGGACTACGCCAGTGGGTTTTTACAACGGACAACTGCAACGCAAAGCCGATTTCAATTGGCTCGGCAAACAAGAGACGTATCAAACTTCGAATGGCGCAAATGGGTTTGGTTTGTACGATATGACCGGCAACGTGTGGCAATGGGTGAGCGATTGGTACGCGCGCGATTATTATCGCGTGAGTCCCGGCACGAATCCGCCCGGACCCGACAAGGGCGACCCGATGCCGGATGGCAAATCGTATCACGGGATGCGCGGCGGCAATTGGTACAACGGCGAAGATGGTCACGCGCGCGTGGCAAATCGCGACCCCGGATATTTTCGCGGACCGCAAGACCCGAACCACCCGTACTATCACGTCGGCTTTCGCGTCGTGCTCGATGCCGTGACGCGCTAATCAGTTCAAAAGGAAATGACCATGAAAACATCCCTGTTGATTTTTATTGCACTTACCTTGCTTGCGCTTGGCTTGATGGGTTGCGCCAACATCACGTCGCAACTTACGCCAACGCCAACCGAGACGCCAATGCCCACGTTAGTGCCGCCCAAAGAAATTTCGGCACCGGCTCCCAATCAAAAGCCGACACTCGCATCAAATCCAAACACCCAACCCACGCCCAATCAAAAGCCGCCGCAACAATCGGCGGGCAATCCGGGCGCAACTCCGCCGCCGAATCAAAAACCTCCGCAAGCAAGCGCGAGCACAACAACTGTCGCGCAACAAGTTGGTTTGATCCTCAACACGGCGAAAGCATTTGTTGGGTACACCTTGTTCGCGCCCAAACACAACGGCGCAACCTATTTGATCAACAACAGCGGTCAGGTTGTTCACTCCTGGACTGCCAGCAAATACGAACCAGGTCAATCGGTGTACTTGCTCGAGAACGGACATTTGTTGCGCGCGTGCATGACCAAAGGTCGGCTCTCGACCGGCGGCGGCGAAGGCGGGCGGGTCGAAGAGTACGATTGGGATGGCAAACTTGTGTGGGAGTTTGATTACTCGACCGATCAACGGATGCAACATCACGACATTCATCCATTGCCCAACGGAAATATTTTGATGTTGGCGGTCGAAAAGAAAACGTACGACCAAGCGATTGCCGCCGGCTTTTCGCCGAGCAAACTCGAAGGTCAGGTCAAGCGCGATGGCATGATTTTGCCGGACATGGTCGTCGAAGTGAAACCAACCTATCCATCGGGCGGACAAGTCGTATGGGAATGGCATGTGTGGGATCATCTCATTCAAGATGTTGATAAAACCAAATCGAACTATGGCAACGTCGCGACGCACCCTGAATTGATTCAAGCGGATGATGAAGGGCGCGCGGTGCCCACGTTTTGGAATCACATGAACTCGATTGATTACAACCCGGCACTAGATCAAATTTTGTTGAGCGTGCGCGGTAACAGTGAAGTGTGGATCATTGATCACGGCACGACGACGGCTGAAGCGGCGAGTCACGCCGGCGGCAAACGCGGCAAGGGCGGCGACCTGCTCTATCGTTGGGGTAATCCGCAAATGTACGATGCAGGCACGCGCGACAATCAAACATTTTATCAACAACACGACGCCGAATGGGTCGAGCCGGGTTATCCGGGCGCGGGCAACATTACCGTTTTCAACAACGGTCTAGTGCTTTAACAATTTAATCTTGCGGGGTTGGGTAATACTTGGCGAAGACGCGGCGAGCATCTTCCTTGGTGAACTTCCAACGAATTGTCACCCTCGCGTCATTGCGCGGCTTTTCCCACGCC
>CAIKBD010000341.1 GCA_903825565.1 uncultured Anaerolineales bacterium
TGCGACGAAATTCTTCGACCGCTATTGGGTGAATCCATCCTGGGAGTGATTTTCCCAGACAGGGTGACAGGGAGACAAGGAGACAAGGAGACAAGGAGCAACGACGCACAATCTGCAATTGATGACACTACATACACCCAGCCCGCGCTCTTCGCGATTGAATACGCGCTGGCGACGTTGTGGCAATCCTGGGGCATTCAGCCCGACCTGCTCATCGGTCACAGTGTGGGTGAATTAGTTGCGGCGTGTGTCGCAGGCGTGTTCACTTTGGAGGATGGTCTCAAACTGGTGGCGGCGCGCGGTCGGTTGATGGGCGCGTTGCCCCAGGGTGGCGAGATGGTTTCGCTCCAGACGGACGAAACGCGCGCGCGCGCGGCGATTGCGTCATACCGCGATTCAGTTTCGATTGCCGCCATCAATGGACCGCACAGCGTTGTCATCTCTGGCAAACGCGACGCGGTGCTGGCGATTGCCGAGCAACTGTCCACCGAAGGCGTCAAGACGCGCCAACTGACCGTGTCGCACGCGTTCCACTCGCCGCTGATGGAACCGATGCTGAACGACTTTCGCGCGGTGGCATCGAGCATTACTTATCGCAAACCTACGTTACGCCTCGTCAGCAACGTCACGGGCAAACTCGCGGACGATGAAATTCTCTCGCCCGAATACTGGGTGCGCCACGTGCGCCAAGCTGTGCGCTTCGCCGATGGCGTGCAAACACTGCACGAACAAGGCATCGGCATGTTTCTTGAAATTGGACCCAAACCAACTTTGGTTGGAATGGCGGAGCAATCCTTACAGGATGCTTCGCGATGTTTAGACACGGAAACAGGTAGCAAGGTAGACAGGGAGACAGGGAGACACGGTGACAAGGAGAATGACTCGCCACTCGCCACTCGCCACTCGTCACTCTACTTACCCAGTCTGCGCGAAGGACACGGCGACTGGGAGCAGATGTTGACGAGTCTGGGTGCGTTGTATGTGCAGGGTGTTGACATTGATTGGCACGGCTTTGACCGCGACTATTCTCGGCGCAAGGTGACGTTGCCGACGTATCCGTTCCAACGCCAGCGTTATTGGGTGGACGCGCCACAATCGGAGCCAGGAATAGAATCGTTGCGCCCGCTGATTGATAACAAGACCTGGTTGCCACGCGCGCGACAAACTGTCTTCGAGAAAATCTTTAGCACGGACACGCTACCATTTTTGGCGGAGCACCAGGTCTATGGCGAGGTCGTCGTTCCTGGCGCGTGTTATCTGGCATTGGCGTTAAGCGGCGCCGACTTGTTGTGGACGGATGCGCCCTGTGTGTTGCAAGATGTGATTTTTCCGCAAGCCCTCGCGCTCGACGACGCGCGCACGGTGCAGATGATTGTGGATGCGCCATCGAACAACAACCCAGGTTCCAACTTTCAAATCATCAGTTTCAGCGAAGACGAGCCAGACGCGGAACCACGACTTCACACCATGGGGCGAATGACGCGCGGCGCGGCGAGTGCGCCCACGCTTTCGCTGAACGAACTCCGCGAACACTGTGAGCGCGCAATGACACCCGCCAGTTTTTACGACGCCAGCGCGGAAATGCAGATTGCGTTAGGAACGACGTTCCGCTGGTTGACGGAATTGTGGCTGGGAAAAGACAATGAGGCGTTGGCGCATCTGACGATGCCCGATGCCATTGGCAACGTGCGCGGCTATCCGCTCTTTCCCAGTTTGATTGATGCCTGTTTCCAACTCGTCGGCGTGGCGATGATAGGCGATGGCGAGCGGGTCACGCGATTGCCCTTTGCGCTGGATGCGTTTACCTTCTACGGTTCGACTGACCAGCAAGACCTGTGGGCGCACGCGCAACGGGTGGATGAAAGTGTAGTGAACGCTCGCGGTAGCGTTCAAAAATGGAACATTGCGCTCTTCACGGCGACGGGGCAAGTCGTCGCGCAGATGACTGGCTTGCAACTGCGCGCGGCAACGCGGTCGGCGATTCAGAGCGACCGTCTTCGCACCGATTGGTTGCAAACGCTTCAATGGCAAGCGACACCACTGCCCGCAACTACGGCGACGACATCCGCGCCAGAATGTTGGCTGTTGGTCGGCGATTGTCCTGGCTTGAGCGACAAACTGCAAACGCAACTCATCGCGACAGGTGCGCCTGTCTACCTGGTTTCTGAACTCAAGAACGAGATTGCCGAGATTGCAACGCGCCATCGTTCCGTCGGCGTGGTTTATCTGAGCGGCGCGATGAAAGCGAATCGCGAGAAAACCGTACCGCAAACCACACTCGATTTGTGCGATGGTTTGTTGCGCGTGACCCAGGAATTGCTCGATGCACGATTGACGGTTCACCTCTGGGTTGTGACCAGCGGCGTGCAATCGCTTGATGACGACACGAGTCGTTCGCCAGCGGCAGGCGCGTTGTGGGGCTTGGCGCGCACGTTAACGCAGGAGCAACCGCAGTTGCATTGTGTCTGCATTGACCTCGCGCGTGACGCCGCTGACGCTGAATCCGCGACGCTCCTCTGCCGCGAGTTTTTGGCAGGAGTCGGTCAAGAAGATGCCGCGCGCCAAATCGCTTATCGCAATGCAACGCGCTATGCCGCTAAACTTGCTTCGTGGCAGGCGCCGCAGACGCTGGATAAAACGCAACCGCACCGTCTCCAACTAAACGAATATGGCTCACTGGATAACCTGGGATTTGTTCCCTTGCAACGACGCGCCCCAGGGCTGGGCGAAGTGGAAATCGAAATTCGAGCCGCGGGTTTGAATTTGCGCGATGTATTGAACGCGCTTGGGATGATGCAGGAATACTCCGCGACGGTGCTGAACATCCATCGCGCCCAGGATGTCGCACTGGGCGGTGAATACGCTGGCGTGATTACAGCGGTCGGCGCAGAGGTCAAGGGCATTCAGGTGGGCGACCGCGTGCTGGGAATGGCGGCAGGTTCCTTCGCTCACTATATCACCGTTGCGGCGGCGCGCGTCCAAAAAATTCCCGCGTCCCTTTCATTCATAAAAGCGGCGACCATCCCCATCACTTTTTTGACCGCGTGGTATGCGTTGGTCAAGGTCGCGCAACTCAAGCCAGGCGAACGCGTGTTGATTCACGCGGCGGCAGGCGGTGTTGGTCAGGCGGCGGCGCAAATTGCAAAACTGATTGGCGCGGAGATAATCGCCACCGCGAGTCCCCGCAAATGGGAATTTCTCCGCAAACAAAACATCCAACACATCTTGAACTCGCGCACGCTCGACTTTGCCGAGCAAGTTTCGCAAATTACGAATGGCGCTGGCGTCGCGGTCGTCTTGAACAGTTTGACAGGCGAGTTCATCCCGCGCAGTTTGGAGGCGTTGGAACGCGGCGGACGCTTTATCGAAATCGGAAAGGTGGGGGCGTGGTCGAATGAACAAGTTGCCGCGCAGCGTCCCGATGTCGCGTATACCCAGTTTGATTTGGGCGAACTGATGACCGCCGAACCAATCCTCTGCGCGCAAATGTGGCAAGAGGTGTTGGCGCATTTCGTGGCGGACGATTTCAAGCCGTTGCCGCATACGACTTTTCCCGCGCCTCAAATCGGCGCGGCATTTCGAATGCTTCAACACGCGCAACACATTGGCAAGTTGGTCATCACTTTCGACGACCGTGCGCCTGTGGCAATCCAACCCGACGCGAGTTATCTCATCACGGGGGGCGTGGGCGCGTTGGGCTTGCAAATGGCGCAGCAGTTGGTGGAAGATGGCGCGCGCCATTTGGTGTTGACGAGTCGGCGCGGCGTGACGACGGAAGAACAACAGACCCAGGTCGCACAACTGACGCAAGCGGGGGCAACCGTCAAGGTCGTGGCGGCAGACATTGGCAACGCAGAACAAGTGAAAGCTCTGCTCAACGAGTGCCAAACGCTTGCGCCTTTGCGCGGCATCGTGCATACGGCGGGTGTGTTGGATGATGGCGTGGTGACGCAACAATCGCGCGAGCGGTTTGCCCAAGTGATGAAACCGAAAGTGGATGGGACGTGGCATTTGCACACGCTGACCCAGGACAAGCAACTGGATTTCTTTGTTTGCTTTTCGTCCGCCGCCGCGCTGTTGGGTTCGGCGGGGCAGAGCAACTATGCGGCGGCGAACGCGTTTATGGATACGCTGATGCAACAACGACGGCAAGCGGGGTTGCCTGGGTTGAGCATCAACTGGGGCGCGTGGGCGGAAGTCGGAATGGCGGCGCATCTGCAAGCGCGATTGCGCGCGCAAGGGATGGGAATGATTGCGCCGCGACAAGGGCGTTCGCTCTTTCGATATTTACTGCACCAGGATGTCGCGCAGATTGGCGTTCTGCCGCGAGCGCAGATACCCGTAATCGAAAAGCCGACGCCACAGGTCGCGCTATCAAAGATTCTTGCCGACTTGCCCGTGAAAGAACGGCACGCGCGATTGGAAAATTATTTGCGCGGCGAGATTGCGACCGTCCTGGGATTACGCGGCGATACGACGATGGATGTGCGCACGCGCCTCTTTGATTTTGGACTCGATTCGCTGATGGCAGTCGAATTGAAAAATCGCATCGAGCGCGGATTGCAACGACCGATTCGTCCGACCTTGCTCTTTGATTTTCCAACCATCGAGGTTTTGATTCCATATTTGTTGCACGATGTTTTGCAGTTGAACGGCGATGAGCGTCAACCCGCCGCTCCTTCGCGCGTTGAGGATGAAGAATTGTCGAGCCAAGATTTGTTAGCATATATCGCGCACAAGTCCGAGGAGACGCACTAGTGTCTCAAGCGCCTACCCAGCAAGAATTACTTGCCGCCCTCCAACAATCGGCGAAAATAATTCAGCGGCAAGAAAAGCAATTGGACGCCTATCACGAGCCCATCGCCGTGATTGGTATGGCTTGCCGTTTCCCTGGCGGGGCGGATACGCCCGAACGCTTTTGGCAGAATTTGTTACTGGGTTTGGATGCCATCGTCGAACTGCCCCGCGAACGCGAACAAGATTTGATTCGGAGCCGTCCTGAAAAAACGGCGGCAACATTACGCGGCGGCTATCTCTCCCAGGTTGACCAATTCGACGCCACATTCTTTGGACTTGCCCCGCGTCAAGTGGTGGTGATGGACCCCGCGCATCGCTTGCTGTTGGAAACGACCTGGCAAGCATTGGAAGAAGCGAACCTGGTTCCATCTGAATTGTTCAACACCGAGGTTGGCGTTTTTGTCGGCGGCGGGACGAGCGACTATTTGCCCTTTAGCACCCAGGCGGACGGCGACCTTTACGTTGCGACGGGGAATGTCGCAAGCACAGCGGCGGGACGCCTCTCCTATCTTTTGGGTTTGACGGGACCGTCGGTCGCGGTGGACACCGCTTGCTCGTCTTCACTCGTTGCCATTCATCTCGCGTGCCAAAGCATTCACAACGGCGAATGTGCGATGGCGATTGCGGGCGGGGTGAATTTGATTTTGGACGAAGCGGTTACGTCCATTTTCACCAACAGCAATATGTTGTCGGAAGATGCGCGCTGCAAAACTTTCGATGCCGCCGCGAATGGTTACGTGCGCGGCGAGGGTTGTGGGATGGTCGTGTTGAAACGACTTGCCGCGGCGCGCGCCGACCACGACACCATTCTCGCCGTCATTCGCGGCACTGCCGTCAATCAGGATGGACCGAGCGGCGGGCTGACCGTCCCCAACGGACCATCCCAGGAACGCGTGATTCGGCGCGCGTTGAGCCAAGCGGGCGTGAAACCAGACCTGGTCGGCTATGTCGAGGCGCACGGCACTGGCACGCCGCTCGGCGACCCAATCGAGATTGGCGCGTTGAGCGCAGTTTTCCAAGAGCGCACCACGCCGCTCTATGTCGGTTCGGTGAAAACGAACGTGGGGCATTTGGAAATGAGCGCGGGTGTGGCTGGTTTTATGAAACTGGTTCTCGCTTTGCGATACGGCACGATTCCGCCGCATCTGAATTTCAAGACGCCCAATCCTCACATCAATTGGGCGACTAGCCCTGTGCGCGTGCCAACGACGGTCACACCCTGGGATGATTCGCGCGATCGCGAAGCATCCCGTAGGGAACGAATTGGCGGCGTGAGTTCGTTTGGCTTTAGCGGCACGAACGCGCATATCGTCGTGGCTCAAGCGCCCCAGGAAAACACAGCGGAGGAGAAATCGGGCGAGCCACGCGAACGCTCGCGGCAATTGCTGACGCTGTCGGCGAAGAGCGAGGAGGCGTTGCGCGCGTACGCGCGGGGCTATCAAGATTTTCTGGCGACGCACGCAGGACTTGAACTCGGCGATGTGTGCTATACATCGCACACAGGTCGCAGTCATTTCGCTCATCGCTTGAGCATCGTCGCCGATTCGATGGCGATGCTTGAATCGCAGTTGGCGGATTTTGCGGCAACCCAGGATGCGACTGGTGTTCGACAAGGAACGATTACGCCGCGCCAGTCACTCGCCAAGATAGCATTCCTGTTTACGGGTCAAGGTTCGCAATATGTTGGCATGGGACGCGAACTGTACGAAACGCAACCCACCTTCCGCGCGATGCTCGACCGTTGCGACGAAATTCTTCGACCGCTATTGGGTGAATCCATCCTGGGAGTGATTTTCCCAGACAGGGTGACAGGGAGACAAGGAGACAAGGAGACAAGGAGCAACGACGCACAATCTGCAATCCGCAATCTGCAATCTGCAATTGATGACACTACATACACCCAGCCCGCGCTCTTTGCGATTGAATATGCGCTGGCGACCTTATGGCAATCCTGGGGCATTCAGCCCGACCTGCTCATCGGTCATAGTGTTGGTGAATTAGTTGCGGCGTGTGTCGCAGGTGTGTTCAGTTTGGAGGATGGTCTCAAACTGGTGGCGGCGCGCGGACGATTGATGGGCGCGTTGCCCCAGGACGGCGAGATGGTTTCGCTCCAGACGGACGAAACGCGCGCGCGCGCGGCGATTGCGTCATACCGCGATTCGGTTTCGATTGCCGCCATCAATGGACCGCACAGCGTCGTCATCTCTGGCAAAGGCGACGCGGTGCTGGCGATTGCCGAGCAACTATCCGCCGAAGGAATCAAAGCGCGCAAGTTGATTGTGTCGCACGCGTTCCACTCGCCGTTGATGGAACCGATGCTGAACGACTTTCGTGCCGTGGCATCGAGCATCACCTATCACAAACCCACGCTGCGCCTCATCAGTAACGTCACGGGCAAACTCGCGGACGATGAAATTCTCTCGCCCGAATACTGGGTGCGCCACGTGCGCCAAGCCGTGCGCTTCGCCGATGGCGTGACCACGTTGTCCGAACAAGGCGCGAGTATCTTTTTGGAAATTGGTCCCAAGCCGACGTTAGTTGGAATGGCGGAGCAATCCTTACAGGATGCTTCGCGATGTTTAGACACGGAAACAGGTAGCAAGGTAGACAGGGAGACACGGAGACGCGGAGACACGGAGAACGGCTCTCCCCCGCTCCCCCGCTCCCCCGCTCCCTCGCTCTTCCTGCCCAGTTTGCGCGAAGGACACAGCGACTGGGAGCAGATGTTGTCGGGGCTGGGCGCGTTGTATGCGCAGGGCGTTGAGATTGATTGGCACGGTTTTGACCGCGACTACTCTCGGCGCAAGGTGACGTTGCCCACATATCCTTTCCAACGACAACGCTACTGGGTTACGTCAGGCGATGGACAAGATGGCGCGAACCCAAGCGGAAATCTTTTCGCGCGTGGCAACGTGGCGCAGTTGAATCGCCTGTTGACGGAGCAAGGTCAATTCACCGCCGATGAGCAGGCGACGGTCGCCAAAGTGTTGACGCTAGTCGAGCGCGAAAATCGGACACAAAATCTTGCGACCCAGGTGCAAGCGATGCTCTATCAAGTGACCTGGGAGCGGCAAACCAAATCGTTGTCGGTTACTCCGCCGCCAACGCCAGGACGTTGGTTGCTGTTGACCGATGATGGTGCCGTGGGTCACGCATTGGCTGACCAGTTGCTGGGTCTGGGCGAGCAAGTCGAAAGCATTTCTGCGTCGGCTGATGCTGGCGAACTCAAACAGCATTTGCTCACTTTGTCCGAAGCGGAGCGTCCACTGCGCGGGGTTGTCCATCTGTGGGGTTTGGATGCGCGCGCAGTCACCGATGCCGCGACGTTGATGCAGACGCAAGAACACATCCTGGGGAGTGTTCTCCAGATTGTTCAGACGCTGGCGACTCGTTCAGGTGCGCGACCGCAACTCTGGATAGCCACCGCCAACGCGCAGGCGCTTGATAAAAAAGAATCCGTCGCAGTTGGGCAAATGACGCTCTGGGGTCTTGGACGCACGATTGCGTTGGAAAATCCTGACCTGTGGGGCGGGCTGATTGATTTGGAACTCGCCGCTGAGCCGACGACACAAGCCAAGCAACTGGTGGCTGAACTGTTCCAATCCCATTCCGATAATGAAACGCAAGTTGCTTATCGCAAAGGTGTGCGTCACGTCGCGCGGCTAGTGCGTGGCAAGATGAGCCAGGACGAAAGCCAAGCGATTACCATTCACGCCGACGCTTGCTACCTTGTCACTGGCGGGCTAGGCGAATTGGGATTCCTGGTTGCCCAATGGTTGGCGGAACAAGGCGCGCGGCAGATTGTTTTGACGGGACGACGCGGCATCACCAACGCGACGCAACAATCGCTCGTTGACCGACTGACCGAGCAAGGGGTCGCGGTGCAAATCGCCCCGATTGATGTGGCGGATGAATCGGCGATGCGGCAACTGGTCGCCGAGCTTGCCGCGCGTGCAACGCCGCTCAAAGGCATCGTTCACGCCGCTGGCGTGTTGGACGACGGCATCCTCATCAACCAAACCTGGGAACGCTTTGCGAATGTGTTGGCGGCAAAGGTTTGTGGCAGTTGGCTATTGCATCGTCTCACACAAGAACTCTCCCTGGATTTTGTAATCTTGTTCTCTTCGATTGCATCGCTGACGGGAAATCCTGGGCAGGGCAATTATGCCGCCGCCAATGCTTTTCTGGATGGACTGGCGCACTATCGTCGCCAACAAGGATTGCCCGCGCTGACTATCAACTGGGGCGGCTGGGCGGAATCCAACGGTCTGCGCGGTATGGCGGCGCGCACAGCGCAAGTTCGGAATCGCCAATCGTTGATTGCGCCAGAGGTCGGACTGTTCGCCCTCGCACAACTTGTACACCATCGAATTGATGAGCAAGCGCAAATCTGCATCGCACCGATTGATTGGTCGGCGATGGCGGCAACGGCTGACAAACTGTTGCCTTTCTTCGCCGACTTTATTACGCCTGCTAGTGGCAAGTCGGCGCTGGTAGATGAATTGGCGGCGTTGCCTGTCAATCGGCGGCTCGATTGGTTGCGCGATTACACGCAACGCGCGGTGGGGCGCGTGCTGGGGATGACCGACCGACCTAATCGTGCCACTGGCTTTGCCGACCTGGGAATGGATTCGCTGATGGCGTTGCAATTGCGTCGTCAACTAGAGCGCGCGTTCCAATGCGCGCTTCCCGCCACGCTCGCGTTTGAATATCCGACGGTGGATGCGCTGTCCAGTTATCTGCTCGAACAAGTATTGACCCTGGCAGAAACGCGACCGACAATCGCATCGCTCGAAAAACGCAACACCGATTTGAGCGAACCGATTGCCGTGATTAGTTTGGCGTGTCGTTTCCCTGGCGCGGATTCGCCCGAATCGTTCTGGCAATTGTTGCGCGACGGCGTGGACGCGGTGCAGGAAATTCCGTCCACGCGCTGGGATGTGGCGGCGTACTATGACGCGCATCGTCCAACCCCTGGCAAGATGTATATGCGCGAGGGCGCGTTCATCGGCGACGTGGAGCAATTCGACCCGCTCTTTTTTGGAATTTCCCCGCGCGAAGCAATCGGGATGGATCCGCAACATCGTTTATTGTTGGAGGTGAGTTGGGAGGCGTTGGAACGCGCGGGGCTTGCGCCAAGTCAACTCGTTGATAGTTCGACAGGCGTCTTTGTCGGGATTGGTGAAGGCGAGTACGGCGCGTTGAGCGCAACACGCGATTTAACCAAACTGGACATTCACGCGGCGACGAGCGGCGGACACAGCATTGCCGCTGGGCGGTTGGCGTTCACGCTGGGTTTGCAAGGTCCGACGATGGCGGTGGATACGGCGTGTTCTTCGTCGCTCGTGGCGTTGCATCTCGCGTGCACAAGTTTGCGCGCGGGCGAATGTAACCTGGCGCTCGCGGGCGGTGTGAGTCTGATGCTTTCACCGATTGGGCACGTGGCGCTCTCGCAGATGCAGGCGCTTGCGCCCGATGGTCGTTGCAAGACGTTCGATGCTGCCGCCGATGGTTATGGTCGCGGCGAAGGTTGCGGCATCGTAATTCTCAAACGACTGCGCGACGCGCAAGCCGCTGGCGATTCGGTGTTGGCGGTCATCAAGGGAAGCGCAATCAATCACGACGGACCCAGCAGCGGGCTGACGGTACCGAACAAGCGCGCTCAAGAAAAATTATTGCGACAGGCGCTGGCGAATGCTGGGGTGAGCGCGGAGCAAGTTGGATATGTCGAGGCGCACGGCACTGGCACGCCGCTCGGCGATCCGATCGAACTGCGGGCATTGGGCGCAGTCTTTGGCAAGGAACGCGCGATGCCATTGCTCGTCGGCGCGGTCAAGACCAACATCGGCCACTTGGAAGCGGCGGCGGGCGTAGCGGGATTTATCAAAGTCGTGCTGGCGTTGCAACACGGACAGATTCCCGCGCACCTGCATTTCAATACGCCCAATCCCTATATCGAGTGGGATGAATTTGCGATTGCCATACCGACCAAACTCGAATCCTGGGATGAGGCGCGACGAGTGGCGGGTGTCAGCGCATTTGGTTTGAGTGGCACCAATGCCCACATCATTGTCACCGCCGCGCCGCAAGAAAATCAAGAGACAGGGAAAGCAAATGAACGACCGCGCCATCTATTGACGCTTTCGGCGAAGAGCGAATCAGCATTATCGGCATTGGCAACGCGCTACAGCGAATACTTGAATCGCTACCCAGAGATTCGTTTAGCCGATTTCTGTTACTCTGCCGCAATCGGACGCAACCATTTTTCGCAACGCGTGAGCATCGTCGCGGAAAATCTACAGGACTTGCAAGACAAATTGGCAATCGCAAGCCAGGATGGTGTAACGGCTGGGATTGCGCGAGGGAACGTTGGAGAGTCCGTCCCGCGCATCGCTTTTCTTTTCACAGGGCAAGGTTCGCAATATGTCGGGATGGGACGCGAATTGTACGAAACGCAACCCACGTTCCGCTCGGTCATTGACCGCTGTGATGTGGTCGCGCAAACCGCGCTGGGTCGTTCACTCGTCGAATTGATTTACCCTGAAACAAACCCCAATCACACTGCGAAGCGTCCCGTAGGGAACGATTTGATGGAATCGCATCCGTGCGGGCAAGCCGTCACTTTTGCTATCGAATGTGCGCTGGCTGACCTCTGGCGTTCCTGGGGCATCGAACCTGATTGGGTGATGGGGCATAGTCTCGGCGATTTTGCCGCCGCGTACACCGCAGGGGTTCTCTCGCTGGAAGATGGTGTGCGACTCGTGATTGAGCGCGGGCGGTTGATGGAACAAGCGCGCGGTAGTATGGTCGCGGTGATGGCATCGGAACAAGAAATGTTGCCGTTTGTCGCGCCGTTCGCCGATGTGACGATTGGCGTCGTCAACGGCCCGCGCAGTGTGGTGATTTCGGGCGGCGATGCCAACGTGGGGCGCGTGGTCGAGCAACTACAACAAGCGGGATTCAAAACGCGCAAGTTAGATATTCCAGTCGCCGCGCACTCGCCCTTGCTTGAATCGGTGCTGGGTGCGTTTGAAGATGTTGTGCGCCAGGTCAAACTGACCGCGCCCACGCGCTCGGTCGTCTCCAGTATGACGGGCAAGTTGGTCGCAAGCGAACTGACCGACCCGACGTATTGGCGGCAACATCTCCGCAACACCGTGCGCTTTGCCGATGGTGTGCAAACATTGCACGAGCAAGGCGCGAGCATCTTGTTGGAAATCGGACCCAAGCCGACCTTGGTGGGGATGGCGGAAACCATTTTAGACACGGAGACACGGAGACAGGGAGACACGGAGAATGCTTCTCCCAATCTCCCAATCTCCCAATCTCCCAATCTCTTTTTACCGAGTCTGCGCGAAGGTCAGAGCGACTGGCAACAAATGTTGACGAGTTTGGGCGCGTTGTACGTGCAGGGCGCGAACGTTGATTGGCGCGGCTTGTACCGCGACTACTCTCGGCGCAAGGTGATGTTGCCGACGTATCCGTTCCAACGGCAACGCTATTGGGTGAGTGCGCCGCGACACACACCTGGGACTGGCTCATTGCGTCCGCTGATTGACAAAAAAATCTGGTTGCCCCGCGAGCATCAGACCGTCTTTGAAAAAATCTTTAGCACAGATACGTTGCCATTTTTATCCGACCATCTGGTTTACGATGAAGTCGTCGTTCCTGGCGCGTGCCACTTGGCGTTGGCGTTGAGCGCGGCTGACTTGTTGTGGACAGGTGCGCCGCTTGTCATCGAAGATGTGATTTTTCCTCAAGCCCTGACGCTTGCGGCTAACGACGCGCGCACAGTGCAGTTGGTCGTGGATGCACAAGTCGCCGCCGACTACAAGTCGGCGTCTGAGCAAGGTCGAAATCGGTTAGAAACCGATTTGCTTCGCGCACAAGCTAATCCGATTCTATCGGATTTCCACCTATCTCAGCCCCCGAATTCGATTCGGGGGCGTTCGCCGAACAATCGTCCATCTGCCGCTTTCAATATCATCAGTTTTAGCGAAAGCGAATTAGAGAAGGAACTGCAACTTCATTGCACTGGTCGGTTTACTCGGAGCGTAGGCGTTGCGCCCACAGTATCGCTGAACGAACTGCGCGAACGTTGTGGTCGCGCGATTGAATCGGCAACGCTGTATGAAACGATGGCGGCAAGGCAACAGATTGCGTTGGGAGCGACGTTCCGTTGGTTGAGTGCGCTCTGGTTGGGGAAGGATGAAGTGCTGGGGCAGATGACGATGCCCGATGGAGTTGGCGCGCAAGGGCATCCGCTCTTTCCCAGTTTGATTGACGCCTGTTTCCAACTCGTCGGCGCGACGATGCTGGGCGATGGCGAGCCAGGGGCTGAACGAACCACGCAATTGCCCTTTGCGTTGGAATCGTTGACCTTGTACGGTGCGACCGACCATCAAGATTTGTGGGCGCACGCACAGCGAGTAGATGATCGCGAAGCATCCCGTAGGGAAAACAAATGGAACATTTCGTTGTTCACAGCGACAGGCCAAGTCGTCGCGCAGATTGTTGGCTTTCAGTTGCGCGCGGCATCGCCATCTGCAATCCAGGGTGATCGGCTACGCGCCGATTGGCTCTACCAGGTCGCGTGGCAATCGCGTCCATTCTTCGGTTTGCCGTTGGACGATATACCAACGCCCGCAACGCTGATCGAAAACCTGCGCGCGATGCGCGTTGCTCAAACCACCGAGCAATATCAATCGCTCTTGGCGCAATTGGAATCGTTGTGCATGGACTATGTGGTGGCGGCATTTGCCAAGACGGGTTTCATTTTTGAACCTGGGAACAGATGGCAGACCGAACAGATTGCGCGACGGGTCGGCGTCATTCCGCAGTACCATCGTCTACTCGCGCGCGTGTTGGCGATGTTAGCCGAAGCAGGCATCTTGTCGCCCGATGGTGAGGGCTGGCGCGTGATGGCAACGCCGTCTGTCGCTAATCCGCAAACGGCGATGGCGCAATTGCAAGCGACCTACGGCAATCTGCCCGAACTAGCGTTGCTCGCGCGTTGTGGCGACAAGTTGAGCGAAGTACTGCGCGGCGTGCAAGAACCGCTCGAATTGCTTTTCCCGAATAGCACGGACGACACCGTGCGCCGACTCTACACCGAATCGCCAGTGAGCCAGGTTGCGAACACGATGATGCAACAAGCGATTCAACAAATCGTTGCGCGTGTGCCTAACGGTCACGGGTTGCGCGTTCTCGAAATTGGCGCAGGCACTGGCGGCACAACGGCGGCAGTGTTGCCGCAGTTGCCTGCCGCGCAAACCGAATACTATTTTACCGATGTCGCTCCGACCTTTTTGGATCAAGCCCGCACGCGCTTTGCCGATTACGGCTTTGTTCGCTATCAACCCTTGGACATTGAGCAAGGTTTTGCGCGCCAACAAGCGGACGTGATTATCGCCACGAATGTTTTGCACGCGACCCGCGATCTAGCCACGACGCTCGCGCATACGCGGCAACTACTCGCGCCTGAGGGTCTGTTGCTGTTGGTGGAAAATGTCAAGCCCAGTCGTTTTGTTGACCTCACCTTTGGTCTCACGGATGGTTGGTGGCGCTTTGCTGATTTTCGTCGGCAACATCCACTGCTCACGCGTGAACAATGGATGGGATTGTTGCAGGAGCACGGCTTTGCCCAAGTCGCCGCGACAGAAATTGATGGTCAAGCATTCATCGTGGCGCAGGCAGACCAAAAGTTACCGACTGCCGAACCTATTGAGCAATGGCTGATCTTTGCCGACGATAATGGCTTGGGCGAATCTGTCGCCAACACTCTGCGCGCGCGCGGCGATGCGGTCACCTTGGTCTATGCTGGCGCGACCTGGGAACAAATCTCGTCCGACGCTTCGCGTTTCGTCATCAATCCAAACGAACCTGACGATTATCGGCGCTTGTTTGCCGCGTTGCCGACGATTGACCAGGTCGCGCATTTTTGGAGCATTGATGTTGGCGTTGATTTGCGGCAAGCGACCCAACAGAGTTGCGGCACCGTTCTGCATCTGACGCAAGCGCTGCTCCAACGCCATCGCGAAGCATCCCATAGGGAAAGCAATCTACGCGGGTTGTGGCTGGTCACTCGAAACGCGCAGTCGGTTACCGACGGCGACCAGGTCACAGGCGTCGCGCAATCCGCGCTGTGGGGAATGGGCAAGGTCATTGCGCTGGAACACCCTGAACTCAACTGCCGATTGATTGATGTGGACGAGGCGGAGAACCAAGCCACCTTGCTATGCGCGGTGATGACCAACCCATCAGAACCTGGGGCGCTGCCAGAAAACATTTTTGCCGTTCGGCGAAATTCTTGTTACGTCGCGCGGCTCGCGCGCGCCCTTGTCCAAGATAATCAAGCCATCACGATTTCCAATCAAGCCACCTATCTCATTACGGGCGGCTTGGGCGGCGTGGGCTTGGAAATCGCGCGTTGGTTAGCGGAACAAGGCGCGCGCCATTTGTTGTTGGTTGGACGCAGTCAACCGAAAAAAGAAATCCAACCCCAACTCGAACGACTGCGCGAGATAGGTGCGCAACTCGCCATCGCCCAAGCCGATGTGACGGACAAAACCCAACTCGCCGCGCTCCTGGCGACGTTGGACGAGCGTTATCCATTGCGCGGAATTATTCATTCGGCTGGGGTGTTGGACGACGGAATTATTTTGCAACAGCGCTGGGAACGTTTCGATGCGGTGCTTGCGCCCAAAGTGTTAGGCGCGTGGAATTTGCACGAATTGACGCAAACGTGCGCGCTGGATTTCTTTGTGCTCTTTTCTTCGATGACTGGGTTGCTGGGAAATCCTGGGCAAGCCAATCACGCGGCGGCAAACGCATTTCTGGACGCGCTGGCGCACTATCGCCAAGCCCGCCAACAACCTGCCCTGAGCATCAACTGGGGCGCGTGGTCGCAGGTCGGCTCTGCCGCCGATTTAGTGAACACCACGCAAGAACAAATGTTGGCGCGCGGCATCGGCTCGCTGACTCCGCGTCAAGGCGTTGCCGCGTTTGCGACGCTCTTGCAACAACGCGTTCCACAAATCGGCGTGCAACCCATCGCGTGGCCCAAGTACATCCAGGCGAGCGGCGCGTTGCCGCCGTTCTACGCCGAGTTCGCGCAACTGGTGAATCGGCAAACTGAGCGCGGCGCGACACAACCATCGCAAGCCACATTCCGACAACAGTTAATCGCCGCGCCTGAGTCGGAACGCAAAGCGTTGTTGACGACGCATATCCAGGAGAACGTGGCAACTATCCTGGGAATGACGATGCTCCCATCGGCAAATGTCGGTTTCAGAGAGTACGGTATGGATTCGCTGATGGTCATTCAACTCCGCCGCCGCTTAGAGCGCACTCTGCAACTCGCCTTGCCCTCGACTTTGGCATTCGAATATCCAACATCTGAACGCCTGGCGAAATATCTTTTGGAAGAAGAGTTGGCAGAACCTCAGACCTGTGAGGTCTCCGAGACCTCACAGGTCTATGAAGCCGTGCCAGAGTCAGAAAATAGTGTTGAAGCAAAATTACGGAAACTGGAACAACTCTTGAAAGGATGAGTGGATGACGGAAAATATCAGCGGTCAAGACGCATTGATGGCGCGCATCACGCGCGCGCTCGACAATGCCACCGCTAAATTAGAACAGGAAAATTATAGAGCGCACGAACCGATTGCCGTCATCGGTATGGCGTGTCGTTTCCCTGGCGCGGATAGTCCAGAAGCGTTTTGGGAATTGCTGCGCGATGGCGTTGACAAGGTCGGTCAAGTGCCTGCCGAGCGTTGGGATGTAGATGCGTATTACGATCCAACGCCTGGCGTGGCTGGCAAGACCTATGTTCGCAACGCCGCGTTGCTCGATTCGGTTGATCAATTCGATTCGCAATTCTTTGGCATTGCGCCGCGCGAAGCGATTGCGCTCGACCCGCAACAACGCTTATTGTTCGAAGTAACCTGGGAAGCATTGGAGCGCGCGGGACAATCGCCCACCGCGTTGGAAAATAGCCAAACGGGAGTTTATCTCGGCGTCAGTCCGAGCGATTATCTCACGTTGATGGATGAGACCGCGCGACTCGATCTCTATGCCAGCACGGGCAATGGACGAATGTTCGGCTCGGGTCGCCTCGCACACGAACTGGGATTGCAAGGGCCGAATCTCGTGATTGACACAGCTTGTTCCGCCTCCCTGGTCGGCGTGCATTTGGCGTGCGAAAGTTTGCGAAACGGTAGTAGCGACCTGGCATTGGCAGGCGGCGTGCATTTGATTTTATCGCCGCACGGACACATTGCGCTGGCGCAATTGCAATCGCTGTCTCCCGATGGTCGGTGCAAAACTTTTGATGCCGCCGCCAACGGTTATGGTCGCGGCGAGGGCTGTGGCATGGTCGTGCTCAAACGGCTCAGCGATGCGCAAGCCAATCACGATAACATCCTCGCCGTGATTCGCGGCAGCGCCATCAATCACGATGGCATTAGCGGCGGGTTGACGGTGCCGAGCGCGACCGCGCAAACGATGCTCATTCGACGCGCGCTGGCGAATGCTAAAGTCGAGCCAGAGCAAGTGAGTTACATCGAAGCGCACGGCACAGGCACCACCCTGGGCGACCCCATCGAGATTCGCGCGCTGGCGACCGTTTTTGGCAAGCGCGCCGCGCCGTTATTGATCGGCGCGGTCAAGACCAACCTGGGGCATTTGGAAGAAGCGGCGGGGATTGCTAGCTTGATGAAGGTGATCTTGGCGATGCAACACGACGAGATTCCACCGCACCTTCATTTTCGAAATCCCAATCCGCACATTGATTGGGCCCAAGTCAATTTTCGCGTGACGGTCGAACGCACGCCGTGGACTGCCAAGAAAAAAATCGCGGGCGTAAGTTCATTCGGCTTGAGCGGTTCCAACGCGCACGTCGTAATCGAACAAGCGCCTGAGCCAGCAACCCAGGTTGTGGTGAAAGAGCGTTCCGCGCATTTACTCACGTTGAGCGCAAAGAGTCAAGCCGCCTTGCGCGATCTGGCGCAACGTTACGCGCGCTTTCTGACTGATGCGGCGCAATTACTCAGCCCCTTGTCATTTCGAGCGGAGCGAGAAATCTCGCGCTCCGAAAACGAGATTTCTCGTCGGCACACACCGCCTCCTCGAAATGACAA
>CAIKBD010000342.1 GCA_903825565.1 uncultured Anaerolineales bacterium
ATTTAGCGATAGATGCCCAGCCGGTTCAGGGGCGGATGAATTCGGTGATCGTGTGCAACGGCAAATTTTTCGGCGGCGGCATGATGGTGAGTCCGAACGCCGTGCTCGACGACGCGCTGTTCCATGTGATTCTGCTCGGCGATCTCACCACGCTTGACGTGCTGGCGAACACGCCCAAAATTTATAATGGTACGCATCTCACGCATCCCAAAATTTCGGAATACACGGCGCGCCAAGTGCGCGTCGAATCCAAGCAACGCATGTTGATTCAAGCGGACGGCGAATTTATCGGACCTGGACCCGCGACGTTTCGCATTTTACCGGCGGCGTTGCGGTTGCGCGCGTAACAACTTGTCATTTGGGAAACGAGATCATGCTGGGTCGAATTTGGCTCAAACCGGGCAAGGAAAAAAACCTGCTCGCGCGACATCCCTGGATTTTTTCCGGCGCGATTGCGCGAGTCGAAAACGCGCGCGACGGCGATACGGTGGACGTGCGCGACGCGGCGGGGAAATTTCTCGCGCGCGGTTATTACAACGCCCGCTCGCAGATTGCCGTACGCGTGTGGACGTGGGGCGATGAATCGGTGGATCGCACATTTCTGCGCGCGCGCCTTGAGCGCGCCAGCGCGGCGCGTGTGGCATCGCTCGATCAAACCGCGACGAACGCGTACCGCCTCGTCAACGCCGAAAGCGATTTTCTGCCCGGCTTGATCGTCGATCGTTACGCCGATTTCCTCGTCGCGCAATTCTTGACGCTGGGGATCGAACAACGCAAAACTGAAATCGTCGCGTTGCTCGCCGAACTGTTTGCGCCGCGCGGCATTTTCGAGCGGAGCGATGTGGACGTGCGCGCGAAAGAGGGGCTGGGATCGAACGTGGGCGGGCTGTTCGGCGCGGAGCCGCCGGAGCGCATCGAAATTTGCGAGAACGATCTGCGCCTGCTCGTGGATGTCAAACGCGGGCACAAGACCGGGTGGTATCTCGATCAGCGCGAGAACCGGCGGCGCGTGGCGCAATGCCTTACGGCTGCAGGCAGCCGGGAGCGGGCGGAGCGCCAAGTGCTCAACGTCTTTTCCTACACCGGCGGTTTTGCCGTTGCCATTTGCGGCGCGAATAACGACGCGCGCGTGATCAACCTCGATGCGTCGCGCGACGCGCTTGACCTGGCGCGCGAAAACATGCGGCGCAACGCGTGCGCCGAGCGCGGCGAATTTGTCGAGGGTGACGCGTTTCTTGTTCTGCGGCAATACCGGGATCGCGGCATAGCGTTCGACGCGATCATTCTAGATCCGCCCAAGTTTGTGCACGCGCAGACGCAATTGCAATCCGGCTTGCGCGGTTACAAGGATGTAAACTTGCTCGCGTTCAAACTGCTCAAACCGGGCGGTATCTTGGCGACGTTTTCGTGTTCGGGGCATGTGAGCGCGGATTTGTTTCAGAAGGTCGTCTTTGAAGCGGCGACGGATGCGAAACGCGACGCGCAGATCGTTGCCCAGTTGTCCCAGTCCGCCGATCATCCGATTCTGCTCGCGTTCCCGGAATCGGCATACCTCAAGGGGTTGATCTGTCGCGTGGTCTAACGCGTCGCCGCGCGTTTCCAAAATGGCGAGGATGAAAAAAGCCGCGAGTGACATTTTGTCGCTCGCGGCTCGGTTTTATCGGTTGTGCGCGCGTTGGCTCGCCTCGGCGCTTTGCTCGGCGGCTGTCGGTTTTGCCGGCGCGTGAGGTTTGACGAAGGGAATGACGCGCGCGCGGCGAGCCGGCTCTTGGTTTGCCTGCGTTTCGGTCGGGCGCAATTTGCGCTCCAGCCACGCCGCAATGCCGAACAACAGCGCGAGCGGCACGCCGACGCGCAAGACGAACAGAGCGATCACCACCACCGCATCCAGAAAAGTTTGTTCCAACATCGTAACCTCCTCGGGCATTTGTTTGCCCTTTCTGCCTTTGGTATAACACAAATGGCGGGAGATGACTATTGAGCGAACAAACTATTTGCGGACGCGCGTTCGCCCCATTTGCGAATGGGGTGATCGGGACAGCCAACACCCCACGCGTGTTCGCAAACCCTTGCATAGCGACCTGGGCTGGAAACCGGGGTAACTATGGGGGCAACTTGGCGCGCCTCTACGGGGTTGCGCGCTGGTACCACGCGACGGTTTGAGGGATCGCTTTGTGGTGTGGCGTGGCGATGCCGCCGAACGCGCGCGCGAATTTTTCGCCGCCGACGATGAACGGCGCGACGAACTGGTACATCGTTTCGTTGACTTCGCGCACCATCGGCGAAAACAGCCCGACGAGGCGGATCATCAGCGGCGAGTACGCGCCCATTTGCGGCGACGTGCCTGCGGCTTGAAACGCGATCCGCAAAAACTCGCGCCCAGTGATCGGCTCCGCGCCGGGAATGTGCCACACCTGCCCCAACGCCTCGTCGCGCTCGGCCAGCACGATCAGCCCGCGCGCAAAATCTTCGATGAACGTCAGCGTGTGCGGCGCGTCGAGCGAGCCAGCCCACATCGCTTTTTTGCCGGCGATTACCGCGCCGAACAAGTCTTTGCCGGCGAGTGCGTTCATTACGCCGGGTCCATAGAAATCGGAGGCGCGTCCGATGGCGACGCGCACCTTGCCCGCGCGATGCGCGTCCAGCAATTCGGTGGCGAGGCGCGCGCGCAATTTGCCCTTGTGTCCCGGCGCGGCGTAGGGCAAGTCTTCGGTGATCGTGCCGGTGACGGGACCGTACATGTACAAATTGTCGGCAAAGATCAATTTGGCGTTCGCCGCGCTCGCGGCGGCGGTGATGTTTTGCATCATCGGCGGAAATTTCGTCTCCCATTCCGGGTAGGGCACATTCGCGCAGTTGAACACGACGCTGGCTTCACGGCACGCCTCGCGCAGACTTGCCGCGTCGAGCGCGTCGCCGCGCACGATCTCGACGGATGCCGGCAAATCGGCTTTGCCACTACGATTCACTGCGCGCACGCGTTTGCCTTGCGCTGCCAGTTCGCGCGCGACGGCACTGCCGATGCCGCCGCTTGCGCCGATTACAACGGAGAGTGGTTGGTTTGTCGTCATAGGTTTATACCTCCCAAATTGCCGGGCGTTGGATCGTTTGCCCGTTCACGGTCACGGCGAATGTGGGCAAACTCGGCGTGGCGGTGATTACCGTGTTGCCGGTTGCGCCGACGAGGAGTGTGTCCTCCGATTTGACGCCGGTGATGGATGGATTCCACGCATAGATTTGATTTTCGGCGACCACGTCGTTCGCGGTGGGGGTGCCGAGGTACTCGCGCGGCTCGTAGCCCGTTGCGCCGCCCTGGTGATGCAAGTGCCACTCGTCCGCGAAACCGGTTGCGGCGTAAGCATCCACCGCGCGCTGAAACACCGCGCTCAACTTTTCGCCGGGGCGCGTGGCGGCGTGGAACGTCGCGTCAATTTGCGCGCACGCGTGCATCTTGTGCCGCACGTCGTCCGGCAATTTGCCGAAATGGACGAGCCGGGTGATCGAGCAGACCAAGCCCCACTTGCGCCCGCACAACACGAGCATCGCGTATCGTTCCAGTTGTTTGGCGGTGGGGAGCGGATGGCGGTACTGAAAGATGCGCTCGTCCGTCGCGATCAGGTTGACGATGGGCTGCGCGCCGCGCGCTTGGGCGTGCTGACCCAGGATCGCCGCGATCTCGAATTCGGTTTGACCGGGGCGCACCGCGCGCAGGGCGTCGGTCATCGCCTCGGCGCACAAGCCGCCGAGCGCGCACGCGCGCGCGCCTTCTTCCGGCGTGAGGTTTGCGCGAAGCCGCGCGAGCTCGTTCGTCAAGTCGGTCGCGCCCGCGACCGGAAAATCGGAACCCAGTTTCAAGCCGCGCGTGAGTTCGGCGATGGCGGGGTTGGCGGCGTGCCAAACCGCCGTGCGAAATTCCCACCCCTGCTCGGCAAGCTGTTCTTCGGTTTGCAGGCGCACGGCTTCGATGTTGTTCGTGATCGCGTACCGCGCCGTCGGCGTGATCAATAACGACACCGCGCCGGTCGTCGTCGCCGTGTTGATGTACGGCGCGGCGCCGCACGTCGCCCAACTGACGCTACTCACGCGTTGCAACCACAGCGCGTCGAGATTTTTTTCGCGCATCAAGTTGCGGATGCGTTCTTGCTTCCATTCAAATTCGGTCATCGGATTAGCCCTCGCATTGGATTTGCCGGTATTATACCGCGATGCGCGTAAATTCTCAATTGCCCGCGTGCGTTTGCGCGGGTTTTGTCTTATAATGGCTTTGGAAAAATTTTGGGCGAAAGGAGATTTCGATGACAACCGGAAAATGGTTGGCGTTGTTCGCGGTGATTGGGTTGATGCTGGGCGGGTTGACGGCGTGCGCCGGCACGACGCCCGTCGGTGCGTTGGGCGCGCCCACCGATTTGCGCCCGCTCTTGCCGGCGGAGGTTGCCAAGCGCGCACCGGCGGACAATGACGCGTTGCGCGCCAACACGCGCGTTGCGGTCGGCAAGCCGGCGGCGACGGTGCAAATCACCTGGCGGTATTTCAAGGACGGCGCGCGCGGGTATTTGCTCAACGTAGCCTTCAGCGTGACGGAAGCGGCGGAGGGCTTGGAGTTGACTGCCGCGCCGGAAGGCGCGCCGGTGTACGTCGGCGTGAGTGATCGCGCGACGCAAGCGCAACGCATCGTGATCAACTGGTCGCGCCGTTCCACACTCGGCACCGAGGTCGGCGCAGTCACCGGGTTGATCTTGGCGGACGGGCACTGGGAACCGGCGCAATAATTTTTTCGAGAGGCACACCGTGACGCATCCACTTGCGCGAATTGATTTTCGCTACAACACGCAACACGTTCCGCCGAAAGTGCGCGCGGCGATTCAAAAGAACACGCGCACGGCAATCGTCAAGCGCGGCGAGGCGGTGGCACAGCTCGGCGTCGCAACCTGGGAACAGTTGCGCCAAGCGGCGCACGATCTCAAACTGCACACGCTCACGCACCTCGACGCGTATTTGCCGCAACTCGAAGCGAACGTGATCGCGGCGGGCGGCGTCGTGCACTGGGCGAACGACGCGGACGAGGCGCGGCGCATCGTGCTCGCGCTGGCGCGCGCGCACAACGTCACGCGGATCACCAAAGTGAAAAGTATGCTCTCCGAAGAGATCGAGTTGAACGAGGCGCTGGGCGACGCCGGGATTCGCGCGCTCGAAACGGATCTCGGCGAGTATATCGTGCAACTCGATCACAGCCGCCCGTCGCATCCGACGAATCCGACTCTGCATTACACGAAGGAAGACATCGCCGAAATTTTTCGCCGCGAGTTGGGCGTGGACGCGCCGCCCGATCCGTTCGTGCTGACCGAGATCGCGCGCCAAAAACTGCGCGCCGAATTTCTCGCGGCGGAGATGGGCATTTCCGGCGGCAACTTTCTCATCGCCGAAACCGGCACGCTCGCGCTGATCACGAACGAAGGCAACGGGCGCATGTGCACGACTCTGCCGCCGGTGCACGTGGCGATTGTCGGGATCGAAAAAGTGATTCCCGATTGGAACTCGCTCGCGGTTGCGCTGAGCTTGCTCGCGCGCAGTACGACCGGGCAGCAGTTGTCGGCGTACACCTCGTTCATCACCGGCACGCGTGCAGGCGGACCGCGCGAATTTCATCTCATCCTGCTCGACAACGGGCGCACGCAAATTTTGCGCGACCCGGCGGCGCGCGAAACTTTGTTGTGCATTCGGTGCGGCGCGTGCGCGAACATTTGCCCGGTGTTTCAAAACATCGGCGGGCACGCGTATGGCTGGGCGTACTCCGGTCCGATTGGCGCGCTGGTGACGCCGCAACTCATCGGCACGCTACGCGCCGGCGATCTGCCGTTCGCGTCGTCGCTGTGCGGCGCGTGCGCGGACATTTGCCCGGTGAAAATTCCGATCCCGCAAATCTTGGTGCACTTGCGCCAGCGCGTTGTTGCGGGCGACGCGTTCGCCGCGCCGGTCGCGCCGCCGGCGATGCAAGCCGGCGCGCGCGCGGGCGCGTTCGGGCTGAGCCAGCCCTGGCTCTACGAACTGGGATCGCAAATGTTGAAATTCGCGCAGATGCCGTTTGCGCGCGGCGCGTGGTTGCCAAGTTTGCCGCCGCCGGCGAATCGCTGGACGTTGACGCGCCCGTTCCCCAAATTCGATGCGACGTTCCGCGATTGGTTTCGCGCGCGCACGCCGCAAGGTCGCGCGCAGAAACAAACGCGCGCGCTCGGCGCGGCAGTGTTGGCGCTGGGCGCAGGCGCGCTGTTGTTCGCGCTCGCGCGGAAATTGTGGAGGCGGAAATGACCTCGCGCGAAATTATTCTGAGCCGGGTGAAAACGGCGTTGAGCGCGGCGCATCGCGTGCCGATGCCGGCACTGCCGGCGTTGCCGCAACTGGAGGGCGATGCAAGCGCGCGGATCGAGGCGACGCTCGCCGCGATTGAGAGTGTGAGCGGCAAGACGCGGCGCGTGACGCGTCCGGCGGATTTGCGAAACGCACTGGCGGATTTGATCGGCGCGGAAAAAATCGGCAAGGCGATGCTGTGGGACAATGCGGATTTGCGCGAATTGCGCGTGGCGGAAACGCTCGCGGAACTGGGCGTGGCGATTCTCGCGCCGGACGCGGACAAGCGCGAACTCGCACAGTGCGATCTCGGCGTGACCGGCGCGGACGCGGTGTTGCCGCAAACGGGGAGCATCGCTCTGCGCGCCCTGCCGGGTCAGTCCGAGTTGGTCTCGTTGCTGCCGCGCGTGCATCTCGCGCTGTTTCGTCCGGCTGCGTTGCGCGCGGATTTGCGCGATTTGCTGGCGCAACTCCAGCGCGACGCGCACGCGGTTCTGATCACTGGACCCAGCCGCACCGCCGACATCGAAAAGACGCTGGCGATTGGCGTGCACGGACCCAAGGTGTTTTACGCGTGGAGTTATGAGGGGTAAGCGTGGCGCGCGAGACGTGGCATTCCGCTATTGAATCTCAAACGTGCGGATGCCCTGAATCTGTGACATCCGCGCGATCAGTTGGTCGGTGTCTTGTTGGCGCGGCACGACCGCAATCGCTTTAACGTCCAACTCGTTCGTCTCGACGTTTTTGGAAAAACTGAGCGCTTTGATCTCGATCTGCAAATCCGCCAAGATTTGTTTCAGCTCCTCGACCAACCCCCGCCGGTCTTGCACGCGCACATTGATCGTGCGGGTGATTACGCTCGCCAGGTACCGTTTCTCCAAATAATCCAGCACGCTCAACGTGCCCAACAACAAAATCGTCGCCACCGTCGCCGAAAAGAAATGTCCCGCGCCCACCACCAGCCCGATGATCGCCACCGTCCACAACGAGGTCGCCGTCGTCAGCCCCTTAATCGTCGCGCCGAAACGAAAGATCGCGCCCGCACCGAGAAAGCCGATGCCGGAAATCACTTGCGCGGCGAGCCGCGCCGGATCGCCGTTCGGCACGAGCGGCGTGAACTGCATCGCCAGATCAATCGAGAGGCACATTGCCAGCGCGGAGCCAATCGCCAAGATCATGTGCGTTCGCAAGCCGGCGGGCTGTTGATGCCGCTCGCGCTCAAAGCCGACCAACCCGCCGAGGAGCGCGGCGGTCAAAAGGCGAATAACGATTTGTTGTTCGGAGATCATAGCGTGCCCCCTTGGACAGAATAACGCGCGGGTCAAGCCCGACACGTTGCCTACACTTTTTGCAACCCCTTGATCGTCGCCAGGTTCGCCGCGAAAAATTCCATAAACACATTCGTGGCTTTGGACAAATGTTTGCCTTTGCGCCAAATAAAATTCAAGTGCCGTTTTAACGCCATGCCTTCCAGGCGCATCATCCGCAACCGCTTCGCTTCCACTTCTTTTAGCACCGCGCAACGCGACACAATCGAAATTCCCAGGTCGGCTTCGACTGCTTTTTTCACACCCTCGATGTTGCCCAGTTCCATTGTAACATTTAATTTGATGCCCAGTGCTTCGAGAAAACGGAAGCCGCTTTCCTGGGTTGCCGAGCCGCGCTCAGGAATAATAAACGGTTGCCGCGCCAACTCGTTCGGCGCGACGACTGGACGTTTTGCCCACGCGTGTCGCTTTGAGGTAATCACGACGAGTTCATCCTCCGCAAAGGTCTTGACCACAAGCCGTTCGTCAGTGACCGGTACGCCTTCCCCGATAATACCAATATCCACGCGTTGATTCAAAACCTCTTCAACAACGTGTCGCGCGTAATCAATGTCGAGGACCAGATCAATTGCCGGATGCTTTTTCTTGAATCGCCCCAGGATTTCTGGCAAGAGGTAGATGCCCACGACGACACTTGCCCCAATTGCGATTTTACCGCGCCCTAATCCCTCTAGGTCTTCGAACGCGCGCCGCACATCTTCCACGCGCCCCAAAATGTCTTCGGTCGCGGACAGCATCACTTGCCCCGCTTCGGTCAGCGTCACGGTCTTGCCCACGCGGTCAAACAGTTTGACCTTGAATTCTTTTTCCAGCGCGACGATTTGCGCGCTCACCGCCGGTTGCGTCAAGTGCAACGCTTCTGCCGCGCGCGTAAAACTTTTTAGCCGCGCCGCCATACGCAAGGTTTGTAACTGGTAGAGGGTCATGGAGCTTCCTTGGATTCATAAGGTTTTTCTTATCCAAATGAAAATAAAGAGTGATAACGTTTATGAATTATTTGTTTTATAATTCACAATTAGAGGATAGTCAAGTCGGCAATCCGCGCGGCAGAGTTGCCAGCGCAAATCAAGGAGGACAAGGTATGGGCAAGGAAATCGAACGCAAATTTTTGGTCAAGGGCGGCGCATGGCGCGCGCTCGCAACGGGTACGCTCTATCGGCAGGGTTATCTCAATAGTGCGAAAGAGCGCACCGTTCGCATTCGCACGGTCGGCGACAAGGCGTTCTTGACGATCAAGGGCATCACCGTCGGCGCAACGCGCTCCGAGTACGAGTACGAAATTCCATTCGCCGAATGCAACGCGATGCTGGACACGCTCGCTGAAAAACCGTTCATCGAAAAGAAACGCTACAAGATCGCGCAAGGCGAATTGACCTGGGAGATTGACGAGTTCTTTGGCGACAATCAAGGACTCATCGTCGCCGAAATCGAATTGCAAAGCGAGAGCCAAGCATTCGCCAAACCGGAATGGGTGGGTGATGAAGTAACCGGCGACCCGCGCTATTTCAATTCCAACTTGATTAAAAATCCATTTACCAAGTGGTAAATCCAACGCATTGATTCGACAAAGGAGTTGCGGAAATGGCAGATGTGTTTGCAAAGAATGTGGCAACCTCGGCGGAGCAAGCCGCGAAAATCGTGCCGCGCGCCGAGTTTCGCGTGTTCGGGCAAGGTCTCATCGAGGGTGTGAAACAAAAAATGTGGAATGGCAAGACAGTTTTGTTCCAGGCGCGCAAAATGCCGGCGGAAACCTATTTTCTCTCGCGCCACACGAACGAAGCGAACGTCAAGGTGCGCGATGGTTTGCTCGACATCAAGACCAAAGTCGGCGAAACGCCGGAAGGGTACGAAATCTTTCAGCCGCGCGGCAAGTTTCAATTTCCGGTCAAGCAAGCGGAACTCGCGACGATTCTATCTAATCTTAAAGTCGAAATGACGTTGACGCAAGAGACGTACACGTTCGACGAGTTTGTGGCGCTGGCACGCCAACATGCCGACCTGGTGCCGGTCGTCGTCGAAAAAATGCGGTACGGTTTTACGATTGACGGGATCATTTGCGAATACGCCCAAGTGTATTTCAACGGCGCGATGGTCGAGTCGGCATGTTGCGAAAGCGAAAACTACGACGGCATGCGCCAGGTAGTCGAAGCGTTAGGCATTGCCGCTCTGCCAAACACGAATTACCTCAAAGCCGCAAAACGCGTCGTCGGCATGGTCTAAGCCGACACCATTCATTCATCAATTATCTGATTCGAGGAGGAATCCATGTCAGCAGTCCCATCCGCCAAGCCAGCATTCGATGTGTTGGACATGCGGAATTACGCGCTCGAAAAATTGCCGGAATTGCCGGCAGGCATTTGGGCAAAGCGGCTCAAATTAGTTGGCTTGCCCATTGCCATTCTCGTCTTTTTGTACTTTCATTTGCAGTGGTGCGGACCCATTGGCATGTATGACGCGCAAACCAAAATTAAACCGGCGACGCTGTTGTACTCGGCGACCGGTTTGTTTCTCGCGTCGTTGATTTTGTGGATTACCGAAGCGTTGCCGAACTATCTCACTTCGTTGATCGTGATTGTGGCAACCGTCTTGGTTGGCTTGATGAAATACCAGGACGCGTTCGCGCAACTGGGTCAACCCGTGATGATTTTGAACATCGCCAGTTTCATCATGGCGAGCGCGCTCGTGGTCACCGGCTTGGCGAAACGCTTATCGCTCTTTCTGGTGCTCAAAACCGGGCTATCGCTCGACAAAATGTTTTGGGCATTCATTGTCATCAACATGATCCTGGGTGCCTTTATCAGCGCAACTTCCGCCAAAACGGCATTGACCCTACCGATCTTTATGGTCATCGCCGCATCGTTCGGCGCGACCGGCGGGGACAAACGCAACGGCGTTGGGCGCAACATGGTTTTGCAAAACTTGCTCTACAACAACGTGTCGGCTAGCGCATTCCTTACCGGTTCTGCCGCCAACCTGCTCGCCGCGCAACAACTCGAAAAAGCCGGCGCGGCAGTACCCTATGCTTCCTGGATGATGGCTTTGTTACCGCTGGCTTTGATTCAGTGCGCGATTGGCTGGTTTTCCGGCACACGCTGGCTTTTGCCCATCAAACCCGAAGACAAGACACCGAAACTCGAAGGCGGCATTCAACGTTTGAAAGACGAGTATGCTAAACTAGGTCGCATCTCCAATGCGGAAATTCGCGCGGGCATTGTTTTCCTCGTGGTACTCGCGTTGTGGGCGACCGATACCATTCATGGCATTCGCGCCGAAGTCGTCGCCGTGGCAGGGGCGTGCGCGGTGCTGTTGCCATCGGTGATGGGCTTGCCCCGTTTTGGCGTCGTCAAGTGGGACGATGCGGATATTCCCTGGCACATGATGATGTTCTCGTGGGGCGCGTACGTGCTCGGCGCGTTCGTGGATAGCACCAACATCGTCGGCTTGACGATGGACAGTCTGTTCAAAACCTGGGGCATCACTGCCGCTACACCCAAGGTGCTCGTCTTTTTTGTAATGGCATTGATCTTTGGTTTAACGACATTGGTCAGCGAAAGCAAGACCGCGCGCACCGTGATCATGTTCCCGATCCTCATCGCAACGGCAAAATCATTCGGCTGGGATATCCTCGGGTTCTGCCTGCCGATGGCGTTCATGATCAATCAAGTGTATGTGCTGTACTATAACTCGAAACCGGCGAACATTAGTTATCTCACGAATCAGTACTCGATGTGGGAATCGTTCAAGTTTGGCATTGTGCAGTTACTGGTTATTACGGTCTTGCTCGTGTTCTGGGCGCAGTACGCAATGCCACTGATGGGCTTCAAGAGTCAACTCTGGTAATTCATTCTTTGACTATCCAGGTTTTGCAAAACCTGGATAGTCTAATTTTCAAGGAGCATTCACTATGTTCGCCAAACAAAAATTGTTTTTTGCGTTGCTATTGTTGCTCATCTTGGTAAGCGCGTGCGCGCCGGCGCCAACTGCCACACCGGTGCCGCCGACTGCCGCACCGAAACCAACCGAAGCACCCAAGCCAACGGCAGTTCCGCCGACCGCTGTCCCACCAACCGCCGCGCCAAAACCGACCGAGGCGCCAAAACCAACTGACGTACCGAAACCAACGGAAGCACCCAAACCCACCGCCGCGCCGGTTGCCGCCAAAGGTCTCGCCGATAAATTCGCACAACCGGATCAAACCGTCGAATACCATTTCATGATCCAGGTCGCGGCATTAGCCGAAAAAGATTTAGACAAGGCGTACTCGGCGAGCGTCGTCGAGCCGCTCAAAACCGTTGTCGAAATTGGCGCGCTGGGCAAACCCAAGCCGGGTATTTACGTGGACTCGAAAGAGTATGGTTTGGAAAAAGGCAATCTCATCATCCGCGTGCGCGATGGACAAATCACGCTCAAGGCGCGTGCGTCCTCGCCCGAGGTCTTGCTCGATTTGGAAAATTGCTCGTCGAAAAAATACGAGATGGATTATTTCGGCACGCCCGATTATTCGATCTCGTCCGACATCAAATTTGAAGCGAGCGAATTTGACATCAAGCCGCCGGCATTGACCATCACGAAACTGTGGGAGTTTATCGAAAAGAAATGTCCCGCCGTGTGGAAACAAATTCAAGCGCCGGTCAAGAGCGCGGGCGCAATTGAAATTCCCGGCGTGGCGAATATGTACAGCGCGGAAGCAAAACTCAAACACGCGACCGCCGCCAAGTTAAAAGAAGCCGGCGTCGCCGTCTGGTTCTTTCCGCCCACCGACAAATTCCTGGTCGAGCTTGCCTTTACCGGGTTTGTCAAAGATCGCGCAGACGTGGACAAGATGTATGCCGAGTTGCAAACCACGTTGAAAAACGCCGGTTTGCTCAAAGCCGATCAGTCGTCCAAGACGCAACAGTACTTTGCCAGTTATTTCGGCGCGCGAAAATAAGTGCGTAAAAAAATGGGAAGGGTCAACCCCTTCCCATTTTTTTATTGGCATTCCCGGCTCTATTGCCCGGCTAGATTTTTGTTGATCACAGTTGCGGCGGCATCCATCGCATCCTTTGCCGTGCCGCTTCCCAGTTCCATCTTTTCGATGGCTTTGCGGAGTTGCTCGTCGCTATTGCCCAGCTCGCTAAAGATGGGAATCGCGCTCGAATATTTCAGCGCGTCCACCAACACCTGCGCGTTGGGCGAACTCTTGAGGTAATCCTTCAGCGCGGGCACATCGGCGACGGACTTGCGGAGCGGCACATAGCCGGTCTGGATGAACAAGTCCACCGTGTTTGCGCCGTTCGTCATCCATTGCACGAACTCCCACGCGGCTTTTTGTTTTTCCGGCGTCGTCTTGAAGATCAACATGCTCGCGCCGCCGATAGGTTCGGAGCAAGTTTTCTTGCACGGGAGCGGCGCAACGCCCACTTTGAATTTCGCGTCCGTCTGGATCGAGCCGAGCGACGCGGACGAGCGCATAATCATCCCCAGTTTCCCGGCGACGAAATCCGCGCCCGCTTGCGCGTGTTGATTCGACGGCATGACCTTGTGCTTGGTTACGAGGTCGCCCCAGAACTGCAACGCTTCGATGCCTTCGGCGCTGTTGTAGACAACTTTTTTGCCGTCGTCGCTGAGAATCTTGCCGCCGTTTTGCATAATCATCGCGCTGAAATACCAGTGCGTGTCGGTGTGCGTGTTGAAGCCCCATTGTCCCGGTTTCGTCAACGCTTTCGCGGCGGTGACGAGTTCATCCCAGGTCGTCGGCGGTTTGTTCGGATCGAGGCCGGCGGCGGTGAACAAGTCCTTGTTGTAGTACAAAACGGGGATGCTGTTGTTGTACGGCATCGAAATGATCTTGCCGCCGTATTTGTTGTAATCCCAGAAGCCGGGATAAATGTCGTCGAGATCGGCTTTGGCAACCAGGTCGGCGACGTTGATGACCACGCCGGAATCTGCCATCGTGGGCGCGCCGCCCATCTGCGCGACTTCGGGCAAGGTCTTGGCGGTGACGGCCGCCGTGAGTTTCTGCGCGATGTCGGCATACGCGCCTTGATAGATCGGCTCAACCTGGATCGTCTGGCTTTGCTGGTTGAATTTGGCGACCATTGCCTCGAGCGCTTTACCGGTGTTGCCGCTCAACGAGTGCCAGAACGATAGTTTCATTTTGGAACCCGACGCGGCGGGCGCGGCGGTGGGTGCCGTCGTCGGCTTGGGCGCATCGGTGGGTTTCGGCGCGTCCGTCGGTTTTGCCGCCGGCGCGCTCGTCGCCACCGGCGCAGTGGTGGGCTTGGGCGCATCCGTCGGCTTTGCCGCTGGCGCGGCAGTCGGCGGAACCGGCGTCGCTGTTGGCGCGGGCGCGCACGCCATCAGGATCACCCCCAACATTACAAGCGCGAACACGAACCAGTTTTTCATTTCTCCTCCTTTGAGAAAATCAGGGCGAGTGAGTTGGTGAATGAGGCAAACCGACGTTTGCTCAATCGTTTGCTTGCCCGCTCACCGCTAACCCGCTATTGTTTAATTCCCGTGCCGGCAATGCCTTGCACAAATTGCTTTTGCACGAACAAGTACACGATCACAATCGGCAGAGTGACGAACACTGCCGCCGCCATCAACAAACTCCATTGGCTATTCCCTTCTTGCCCGACGAAATAGCGCAACCCGATTTGCACCGTGCGCATCGTGTTGCTGTTCGTCACGATGAGGGGCCACAGGTAACTGTTCCAGTTTGCCATAAAGGTGAACAGGGCGAGCGTCGCCAATGCCGGGCGCGAGAGCGGAATGACGATGCGCCACAAGAAACCCAGTTTGCCGCACCCGTCGAGCGTTGCCGCGTCCTCCAGTTCGTTGGGCAGTGTGAGGAACGATTGGCGCAGGAGGAACACGCCGAACGCGCTGGCGATGAACGGCGCGATCAAGGCAAAGTACGTGTCCAGCCCCAGCGCGGGCGAAATATCACCCAGGTTGCGCAGTACGAGGAACGACGGAATGATCGTCATCTGGTGCGGAATCATCATACTGCTGAGATAGAGCGCGAACAACGCGTCGCGCCCGGGAAACCGAATGCGCGCGAATGCGAACGCGGCGAGCGAACTGGTGATTAGCGTGCCCACCGTCACCGCCAGCGCGATGAGAATGCTGTTGGCGAAATAGCGCGGGAACGGCGCGGCTTGCCACGCGCGCACGTAATTGTCCCAGATCAGCGTGTTGGGAATCCACTGCGGTGGATAACTGAATACTTCGTTCTGGCTCTTGAGCGAAGTGGAAATCATCCACGCGAACGGCATCACCATCACCACTGCGCCGAGGATGAGGAAAACGTGAATGAGAGAGAGTTCGAGTTTTTTGATCATTGTGCGTCGCTCACTGATAATGCACGCGCGCGCCCAGCAGTTTGTTTTGGATCAACGTCAAGCCGAGAATGATCAAGAACAGGACAATTGCCAACGCCGAGCCGTACCCCATGTTGAATTGCTGGAACGCTTGCTGATACAGATAATAGACGATCACCGTCGTCGAGCCGAGCGGACCCCCCTGGGTCATGACGTGAAACTCGGTGAACGCTTGGAACGAGTTGATCACCGCCATAATCAGGATCAAGAATGTGGTGGGCGTGAGCAGGGGCCACGTCACATTGCGAAACACTTGCCAGCGATTCGCGCCGTCAATCTGCGCGGCTTCGTACAAGTGTTGCGGAATGTTTTGCAAGCCCGCCAGATAGATGATGATATTGTAGCCGACTCCTTTCCAAATGCCGAGCAGGATCAGCGCGGGCATCGCCCATCGGGGATCGTTCAACCACCGGATCGCCGGAATCTGAAAGAAATTCAAAAGATAGTTCATCAGCCCTACGTCAGGGTGATAAATCCACATCCACACGACCGAGACCGCAACCATCGAAGTGACCGTCGGCAAAAAGTACGCGGTGCGATAAATCGCGCGTCCCTGGATTTCACGGTTGAGCAACATGGCAATGCCCAGCGCAATCGCCATATTCGTCGGGATCGAGCCGACGGCGAAATAGATCGTGTTGCCAATCGCCTGCCAAAAATCTTCCGAGGTCAGCAGTAACTCGTAATTCGTCAGCCCGTTGAATGTCGGCTCGCCGCGCATAATGCGCCACTTGAACAGCGACAAGCCGAGCGCATAGGCGACCGGAAAATAGGTGAACACGGCGAGGATGATGAAACTCGGCGCGAGGAACGCGTACCCTGTGAGCCACTCGCCCCACTTGCGCCGCTGCTGAGTGGAAGTTGAAAACAGTGCCATCAGATTGATCCTCAAACGCACTACGCAATACGCACTACGCCCCACGTATTACGTATCACGTATCACGTATTACGTATCCCGAACCACTTGCCACATTGCCGCAAAACTTGCCGCCAGCCGTTCGTGCAGGCGTTCCACGCGTTGCGCGCGATACCCGTTGATTTCCATCACCACTGTGCCGGCAAACCCCACGCGCGCGAGCGCGCGCAGATCGGCTTGCCAGGGCACATTGCCATAGATCAGCGGAAAATGATCCTCGCGCGCGTCGTTGATGTCGTGAATGTGCACGTGCCGCACCGCGCGCAGAAAATCTTCGGCGGGCAATTCCGTATAGCCGAGCAAATAATCGTGCCCCAAATCCCAGCACATACCCAGGCGCGGATGATTCAGCGCACGCACCACATCAAGCGTTTCGGCGCGGCTTTCGCCGGTGCGCGTCATGCCCGGCTTGGGCGGCAAATTTTCCAGCATCAACCGCGCGTGTTGTGTTTCTGCCAAGACCCAGGCGAGGAACGCGTCCGTATCGCGCCGCAATTCCGCGCGCGGCGCGTCTGCGGTTGCGCCGTGAATGATCAACGACGGCGTCAAGTGATAGTCCGCCGCCAGGCGTTCGACGACTGTCAGCGCGGGCGCGTACATGTGTTGAATCGCGGCGCGTTGCGTCGCGGCAAACCCGGCGAGCGTGAACGGCAATTGATACGGCGCGTGAAAATGACACGGATACCCGGCGCGCGCACACTCTTCCGCAAGCGCGGCCATGCCCGCCCATTCATCGTTGCCGGGATGCAATGTAAATTCCAGCGCGCTCAATCCCGCCGCCTTGAGCGGCGCGAGAAATTCTTCGCGTGTGCCCGCGCCCAGCCATTTCGGATGCAAGCCAAAACCGAATTGCATAGTCTCCATTCCCACCCAGGTTGATCGAAATTTATTCTTCGCGCACCATCACGAGCCGGCGCGCTATCGCGCTGAGATCGAAATGGTTGACCGCGCACACATCCGCCAGCATCACCAGATCGAACGCATACGCGCCGCGTAATGCGCCGACAAGCGCGCCGACGATTGCCGCGAGCGTGTCCGTATCGCCGCCGGCGTTTGCCGCGGCGAACAATGCCGGCATCGGCTCCGCGTTCGTCGCGCGCAAGATCGCAAACGCGGACGCGACCAAATCCCAGGGCGGTTCGCCGGTGCCCACCACATCGTACACAAAACGCGACACGTCTTGCTGGGACATGCCTTCGCACGTGCGCCACACCCAGGCGAGCCGCCGGTCGAGCGGCGGCGTCCAACTCCACGCGCCGAATGTGCCGCCGATGCGCGCGCCCTCGCACGCCGCGTCCAACATCGTCGCCAGCGTTGCATCCGGGTTGAGCGCGTCCGCAACGCCGAACGCGACCGCCATCGCGCCGCTGATCGCCGCGTGCGTGTTGTGCGTTGGCACGCATGACGCGACAACCTGGGTGATCAATTTTTCCGGCGTCGCGCACGCCAGCGCCACCGGCGCGACGCGCATCGCCGCGCCAATCGTTTCGCCGTGCCCGGCGGTTTCGACCGGGGTGCCCGTCGCAATCGCTTCGAGCGCGCGGCGCGTGGCGTTGCCGATGAACCGGTTTTCGCGGACGCGCGGCGTGCGCGACCATTCGAGCAAGCGTTGCGCGAAACGGTTCGGCTCAATCGTGCCGTCGTCGAGCAACACGTGCGCGAGCAAGAGCGCCTGATCGGTGTCGTCGCTCACCGAACCGCGCGGCAAATTGTGATGCGGGTGGCGCGCATCAATCGGCGTCAAGCCGCGAATCTCGCCGTACCATTCGGCGATCAATTCCGGCGTGAGCATTTCGGTCGGCAAACCCAGGGCGTCGCCGAGCGCGAGACCGGCGAGACAGCCGTACACGTGATCGAGCAAAACCGGGCTAGCCATCGTTCATCACCACCACCGATTTAATATCGCGCTCGCCAGCGGCATGGAAAGCGGCGAGCAAATCGTCAAAACGTACGGTGCGCGTCACGATGCCGGCGAGATCGAGCGCGTGCGCGTTCACCAATTCGACGGCTTGGCGAAAATCGGCGGGCCCGAAGCCGAACGATCCGACGATACGAACTTCGTCGTAATGCACGCGGAACGCCGACAGCGCGAGCGTTTCTTTCGAGGGCAAGCCGGCGAAAAGATTGATCGTGCCGCCGCGTGCGACGCATTGCATCGCGTCGTCGAGCAGACGCGCGTCCGGCACGGAGAGCAACACCTTGTCCGCGCCGTAATCGTTCGTCAGCCGTTTCACTTCGGCGACCAGATTTTTTTCGCGCGGATCGATCACGGCGTCCGCCGCGCGTTGTGCGCGCGCGAGTCGGTGCGGCGTGACGCCGCTGACGAGGATCGGTTTTGCGCCGATGTGCCGCGCGAGTTCCGCTTGCAACAAGCCCATCGTTCCGTCGCCGATGATCAACAGTGAATCGCGCGGCGTGAGATCGAGTACGCGCAAGCCGTGCAGGCAACACGCCAGCGGCTCGAAGAGCGTGCCCGTTGCGTCGTCCACGTTCGCGTTGAGGCGAAACATGCCTTGCTGAACCAGCCGCGCCGGCACGCGCACCCATTCGGCAAAGCCGCCGGGTTCGAGAAACGCCGCGTACAATTTTTCGCACAGCGAGAAATGCCCGCGCTGGCAAAAATAACATTGCCCGCAACCCAGGTACGGCGCAACCGCCACGCGTTCGCCGACTTGCCAGCCCGTCACGTCCGCGCCGATTTCGGCGATGACGCCGGCAATTTCGTGTCCCAGCACCGCACCGACCGGGATCAGCGGATGCCCGCGCTGAAACGTTTTGAGATCGGTCGCGCAAATACCGCACGCCGAAACGCGCAACACAACTTCGCCGGCGTTCGGTGTCGGTTTTGTTCCTTGTTCAAGATGGAGCTGTTGTGCTCCGGCATAACGCCACAGTTTCATGTTTGCCCCACGCGTAACGCGACGATGGCTTGGCGGCGGACGCGGATTGTGATGTGATCGTCCGAGTTTAAGATTTTCAACGGATTGCCGTCGGCGCACAGCGCAACCCCCGCGCGCAAACCGGTTGCGTGAATCGCGCTCGTCTCGTCGAAACTCGCGTAGCGCGAGACGAACGGCTCGGTGTGAAATAATTCGTGCGTGTCCGCGATCATGCGCACGAGCGGCAAATTGCCGACGAGACAACCGGCGGGCACGTCGAGGTACGCCGCCAGGCACGCTTGCCCGGCAATTGCCTTGCCGAAAAAACGCGTGTCGGGAAATCCGCACAGCAACGTGCCAACTTGATCGCCGGACGCGATCTCGGTGAGCGCGTCTGGCGTTTCGCGCCACACGCGCGTTTCGTGCGTGCCGATCAAATCCGATTTGCCCGGCACATTTTCGCCGCGCATTTTCGGCGCGACTTGAACTTCGGTGACTTGGCCATTGAGTGTTGCCAGCACGGTGGTACTGACGACGGCATCGTTGAGCGCAATGCCGAGCGTCTCATCGTTTGCGCCGGCGATCAGCGCGGTTAACGTGTGTGGCTCCAGGCGCGCGTTCGCCAGTCGCGCGATTTCTGCGCCGCGCACCGTGACGAGACCGCCGACGTTCGCCGAGCCGATGCCGATACCCAGGATCGGAATGGTTGCGGCGGCACGATACAACGCAAAGGCAACATCCGCCAGCGTGCCGTCGCCGCCGATGACGGCGATCACTTCGACACCGCGCGCGAGCATTTGCGCGGCGAGCGCCGGCGTGCGCGCGCGGCTTTGCGCGGGCGCGTATGCGAGTGGTGTGACGCCCGGCAAACCGGCGAGTGCGTCCGCGCCCATTTCGTCCGCGCCGACCAGTGTGCTTGCCGGTTTTAGCGTTGCGATCAATTCGCGCGCGTGGCGCGGGTTGGTGTCGTCGCCGCGCCCGGCGCGCGGGTTAACGATGAGTCCGAGAGAATGAAACATTTTCTTTCTGCGTAAGCCGTTCAAAAATTCCGTGTGCCAGTGTCGCGTCGGTGATCAGCGTTTTGATATAGCCGCCGCGCAGTGCGCCCAGCACGGCATCCACTTTGTTTGCGCCGCTCGCAACTGCAATCACGCGTTCGATGCGCGCGAGTTGCGGCAAATCAATTCCCAGGATCGCTGGCACGGCGGGCGGGCTGGCGTGCCCCGCGTCATCGAAAAAGCGCATACAAATATCGCCAACCGCGCCGGCTTCGATCAAGCGTTTCTGATCGCGCGGTCGCAAATAGCCGACGAACAACACTTGCACTTCGCTATGGAAATCCAAATTGCCAATGCCGACCAGCGCGACGTTGATTTTCTTCCACTGCTCGATGATGCGGCGCACGTCGCTTTGTGCGGTGAGCGCGGCGAGCGCGGTTTGGCTTTCGAGGATTGCCGGCGCGTAAAGACTGGTCGCGACGCCGCCAAACGCGCTGGCAAGTTTTTGCGCCAACTCGTTGACTTGGAACGACGGCGCGATCTGCCCCAAGCCGCCAACGAGCGGCACGACGAGCGGCGGCGTTTTCAGCGCGGTCGGTTCGAGCGCGCTGGCAACTTGGTGGAGTGTGCGGCCCCAGCCCACTCCTAAAATATCTCCATCCTTGATCGTTTTGGCAAGGTAGCGACTGGCGGCTTGACCGAGTCGGCGGCTGATCACCGCATCTGTTTCGTTAGGCTCGGAGGGTACGACGACGACGGAGGCGAGGCGAAACGTTGCGGCAAGGCGTTGTTCAAGTGCGTGATCGCCGGAGAAAGGATCGTGGATCGTGATTTGCACGATGCCATGCTCGCGCGCTTGGCGTAACAGCCGCGAGACTTTGGGGCGCGACAGACTTAACGCGCCCGCGATTTCATCTTGGGTTTGGTTCGCCTCGTAGTACAGGCGGCTGATTTGGAGGAGGAGCGCGGCTTCGGTTGGAGTTTTCATCGTGAAAAATTGTTCTGAACAATCGTTCAGCAAAATTATACCACGCTCGCGGAGCGGCGTCAATGCCCGGCGCAAGGCAAGGGGTTACTATTCAAAATAAAAAACCGTGCGCCGAGAGTGTACCTTGGCGCACGGTCTGGCAAATGCCACTTTTACTTGGCGCGGTTTTCTTCTTTCAAAAACACGATCTTGCCCCGCGAAGCGTCTAAATCCACGACGACGGTGTCACCTTCGCGGAATCTCCCTTCGAGCACTTGGAGCGCGAGCGGATCGAGAATCTGGCGCTGAATCGTGCGTTTGAGCGGACGCGCGCCGTACGTGGGGTCGTAACCATCGCGCACGAGAAATTCTTTCGCGGCGTCGCTGAGTTCGATTTCGATTTTGCGTTCCGCCATGCGCTTGCTCACCTGTTGCAGTTGAATGTCCACGATGCGTTTCAAGTGTTCGACGCCGAGCGCGTGGAACAACACAATCTCGTCAATGCGATTCAAAAATTCCGGACGAAAGCGCGCGCGCAAGGCATCGAGTACCGCATCGCGCGATTTGTCCGTGTCGCCGTTCAACAAAAATTCCGTGCCGACGTTCGAGGTCATGATGATGACCGTGTTTTTGAAATCCACCGTGCGACCTTGCCCATCGGTCAAGCGTCCGTCGTCGAGAATTTGCAACATCGCGTTGAACACATCGGGATGCGCCTTTTCGATTTCGTCGAACAACACGACCGAGTACGCGCGACGACGTACCGCTTCGGTGAGTTGCCCGCCCTCATCGTAACCGACATAGCCGGGCGGCGCGCCAATCAAGCGCGCGACTGTGTGCTTTTCCTGATACTCGCTCATATCAATGCGAATCATCGCGTTGTCGTCGTCGAAAAGAAATTCCGCGAGTGCGCGTGCGAGTTCAGTTTTGCCAACGCCGGTCGGACCCAGGAAGATGAACGAGCCGATGGGTCGCTTGGGGTCTTGCAATCCAGCGCGTGCACGGCGCACCGCATTCGCCACTGCACGAATCGCATCGTCTTGTCCGACGACGCGCGCGTGCAAGCGGTCTTCCATCCGCAGTAACTTTTGCACTTCGCCTTCCATCAACCGCGAAACCGGAATCCCCGTCCACTTGCCCACGACCTCGGCGATGTCTTCCTCGCTCACTTCTTCTTTTAACAGCGACCCCGTTTTTTGAATCTCGGCGAGATGCGTTTCGGCGTCCTTGATTTTCTTATCAATCTCGGTGAGCGTGCCGTAACGCAAGCGCGCGGCTTCTTCGAGATTCGATTCGCGTTCGGCGCGTTCGAGTTGATGCTGGGTCTGCTCGCGTTCCTCTTTCAGCGCGCGCGATTGCGAAATGATTTCTTTTTCCCGTTTCCATTTCGCCGTGAGCGCGTTCGATTTTTCGCGCAGGTCGGCGAGTTCCTTGTCAAGTTTGCCGAGTCGTTCACGCGACGCGTCGTCTTTTTCTTTTTGCAATGCGACACGTTCGATTTCGAGTTGTTTGATGCGGCGCGTGATTTCGTCGAGTTCGGCGGGCATCGAATCAATTTCCATTCGCAAACGCGACGCGGCTTCATCAACCAGGTCAATCGCCTTGTCCGGCAAAAAGCGGTCGGTGATGTAACGCTTGGACAACACGGCGGCGGCGACGAGCGCGCTGTCGCGAATGCGAACGCCGTGATGCACTTCGTACCGTTCCTTGAGTCCGCGCAAAATCGAAATCGTGTCCTCGACACTCGGCTCGCCGACGACGACCGGTTGAAAGCGCCGTTCGAGCGCGGCATCTTTTTCGATGTGCTTGCGGTACTCGTCGAGCGTGGTTGCGCCGACCGTGTGCAGTTCGCCGCGCGCGAGCATCGGCTTGAGCATGTTGCTCGCGTCCATCGCGCCTTCCGCCGCGCCCGCGCCGACGACGGTGTGAATCTCGTCAATGAACAAAATGATCTGTCCCTCGGCGGATGTGATTTCTTTCAACACGGCTTTGAGGCGTTCCTCAAACTCGCCGCGATATTTTGCGCCCGCGACGAGCGCGCCCATATCGAGCGCGACGACGCGTTTATTTTTCAGCGGCTCGGGCACATCGCCACGCACGATGCGTTGCGCGAGACCTTCGGCAATCGCGGTCTTGCCGACGCCAGGTTCGCCAATCAACACCGGATTATTTTTTGTGCGGCGCGAAAGAATTTGCATCACGCGCCGGATTTCTTCGTCGCGCCCAATCACTGGGTCGAGCTTGCTTTTGCGCGCGAGGTCGGTGAGGTCGCGTCCGTACTTTTGCAATGCCTGGTAGGTCGTTTCCGGATTTTGCGACGTGACACGCTGATTGCCGCGAATCTGGGTCAATGCTTTGAGCACCGCATCGCGCGTGATGCCAGCGTTTTGCAAAATGCGTTGCGTTCCGCCGCCCGCGTTCTCGATGAGCGCGAGCACAAGATGTTCGGTCGAAACGTAATCGTCGCGCAGGTTGCTCGCCTGTTGCAAAGAATTTTCGAGCACGCGCGACAAGCGTTGCGATGCGCCGGTTTGCGCTGTTGCGCCGGAAATTTTCGGCAAACGATTGAGTTCGCCCGCGACCTGTTGCGCGAGATAATCCGGTTGCGCGCCGAGCGTGCTGATGATTTGCGGCACGACGCCATCGCTCTGTGCGAGCAAGGACGCCAGCAAATGTTCCGGCTCGATTTGGCTGTGCTGATTATTTTGCGCCAACTCTTGCGCGGCAACCACGGCTTCCTGCGCCTTTTCAGTTAGTTTGTTTAAATTGAATGCCATAGCCGTTCCACTCCATTTTCAAAAACAAGGACGGCAGACAAACGTGCGTCCACCGTCCTGGGGCGTTCGTCGTCTGCGTATTTATTTGTGGCTGATTTTCTGCCGCCGTGCTAACATCTTTTGGTAAATCTCTTTCGCGCTTGCGTCTTGCCACAAATCGCGAAAATATTTTACGGAATCGCCCGAACCTTTGTCGAGCAACATTACGAAACGCGTCGCGTCCGCGTAACCCATTTCCTTAACCAGTGCATCCCAGCCGCGCGAGACAAGCCGCAACTCGTGCTTTGCCGGTATCGGGCGTTTGCGCGTGATTAGCGCTGCAGTTCGGATTGCCATTTGTTCCGCTCCTTTTTTTGCTGTACCAGTTCTACCAATTTTTCGGGATTGGTAAGGATCACTTCAAATCCTTTTTCCCGCGTGACCTTGGCGCAACATTCGGCGTGTTTGGTCATCCTGTCGTCACAGGATACCCAGTAGGCGGCTCGCCCTAAACAAGCCGCCGCAATGTGCAACGCATCGCGACCCTTGAAACTACAATCTGCTTCTAACTTTTGCGCCAATATAAGTTGTTCTTCGGTCGCTCGCAAATCGAACTTGCATAAGCTTAAATATGCTTGGACTTGGAATCTCAGTTCTGTGTTTTGGTTCTGTTCAATTTCAAATTCCAGAATCTCGGACTTGAGCAAATCCAGGTCGCCTTGCTGAACCCATTCGAGAATTGTAGCAAATGCCGCCGCCTCGCGCCGAATACGCGGTTGCGTTTGGTCGTTGAAAGGACGATGGTAGACGTTTGTATCGCAGTAAATCAACATTGACGATTCCTCGTCGGCGCAATTGGTTTGCACCGCGAAAACCAATGGCGCGTTGCCGCGCCATCGTAGGTGCATCGTCTAGTTCGACAGCAATTCCAAAATCGTGCGCCGGGTTTCTTCGAGACTGAATTTATCCATCGTGCGCATCGTCGTCGTCGGCGTGTGGCCTTCAAACGTAAACGGCGTGGACGCCTCGCGTTGGATCAGCACGCGATCCACTTCGGCATGTTTGCCGTCGTCTTTTAACCCGACGACGACGTGCAGTTTGAAGGTCACTTGGTCCGTTTGCCATTCCAAGACCCAGCGCACGTTGCGGCGGCCCATTTCGGCGGAGCCGAGTTTACCCTTGGCGGCGAGGTACGTGTGGTTGATGTCCGCCAACAATTGATGGATCAGCGGGCCCAAGTCACGAATGACCTCGCTCGCTTTGCGATCTAACCGCGCGTTCGCACTATCGTTTGGTAAAGATCTGTCCGCCATGTTTGCTTTCCCCTCCAAACCACTCCACCTCAATCGCGTTGCGAATGTCGGTGAGGTCCAACCCCGAGAGCCGGTGCATGCGGGTGGTGGGTGTGTGCCCTTCAAACTCGACGGGCGTGGAGGCGTGCCGGTGCACCCAAACTTGGGCAACGTGTGCTTCCTGACCGTCGTCTTCAAGGCGCACAATGATATTCATTTCGTACGACACATTCTCGCCGCGCCACGCCAGCGTCCAGCGTAAACTGTGACGATCCACCACCGGCTCTTGATTCAGTTTGCCTTTGCCTTTGAGGCGCAGATCATTTTGTTCTTTGAGCAAGCCGTAAATGTCCGCGCCGAATTCGCGCTTGACTTGATCGATCTTGGCGGCGATCCGTTGTTCTTGCGCGGGTGTCAATGCAGTCATATGCCCCCCAAAAGAATCGGCGTCGGAGTCCGACGCAGGAATTTTTTACGCGACGGTCAATTCGTTCGAGACGCGTTCGACGCCGGCGACCTGGGCGCTAATCTCGCCCGCCGCGTTTTTGCCGGCTTCCGATGCGATAACACCCTTCAAAAACGCTACGCCAAAAACCACGCCGACGAGAACGCCGGGAAACGCATTCCGGGTGCGCGCGTCTGCTCCCAGGGCTTGCGCGACGGCGACTTCGGTGTCTTCATCCGCGACCAGTTTGTTTTGTACTTGGCTGACCCCGGGCACGCTCCGCGCGATTTGCACGGCAATCGTTTTTGTCGCGCGGCTCCGCACGACGCCGGTAAGCGTTACTGTGTTGTCTTGCGCGTCAATCGTGAGACGGCTCATCCAGACGCGTAGGGGGGTGGATTGCGCCAGCGCATTGTGGACGGCGGCGCTCAAGACTGGGTTGCTCATGTGAATCTTCTCCTCTGAAAATTTTTCGCGGCACGCGCAACCGTTATGGCGCGTTGCGGAGTTCGTGTTCGAGTCGTTGAATCTCGGCGAGCAGTTCGGCTTCGCGGTGGCGCATCTGTTTTTCCAGCGCATCGATCCGCTCGGTTAGATCAATAATGATCTCGACGCCGGCGAGATTGACCCCCAGCTCATTCGTCAACCGCGCGATTTTACGCAGCCGATCAATTTCGCGTTGCGAATACAAACGTATTTTACCGGAGGAACGCGTTGGCTTCAATAGCCCGGCACGTTCATAGTACCGCAGGGTCTGCGGGTGCATTTCGACCAACCGCGCGGCGACGCTGATTACGAAAATCGGTTCATCGGGTTCTTGGTATTCCATAACGGTCACTCTTTCAATTCGTCGGTTTACGCAACTGGGCAAGCTGCTCGAACAGCGCGCGTTCGGCGGGAGACAGGCGCTCCGGCAAAACGACGCGGACTTGCGCGTAGAGGTCGCCGAACTCGGTCGGCTGATTCAAGCGCGGCATCCCTTGCCCCACGAGGCGAAATGTTTTGCCCGCCTGCGTCTCCGCCGGAATTTTCAGCGCAAGTTGGCTTTTCAAAGTCGGAATCGTTACTTCGCCGCCGAGCAGTGCCGTGTACAATTGCACCGGGATTTCACAGCGCAGATCATCGCCGTCGCGTTCAAAGATCGCGTGCGGCGCGATTTGCACACGCGCGAACAGATCGCCCGCCGCGCCGCCGTTTAGACCGGGCAAACCCTCGCCGGCGTACCGAATCTTGGACCCCGTTTTAACGCCGGGCGGAATCTGAATTTCCAAGCGACGATTCTCTTTTTGCAACAACCGCGTTGCCCCGCGGTACGCTTCTTCGAGCGAAATCTCGATGGGCTGTTCGATGTCTTGCCCGCGCCGGGAACGCGTTTGCGCGCGCGTGGCATCGCCAAACCCGCCGCCGAAAAAAGTCTGAAAGAAATCCGAAAATCCGCCGCCGCCCAAATTGCCGAATAGCTCGCCCAACTCTTCCGGCGTCACGGTGCGGTACTGCGCGCCGCCACCACCGCCGCCCCATTGAAAAGGTCCCTGCCCGCCGGCACGTTGGTATTGCTCGTACTGTTGCCACTGCGATCCCAGCGTGTCATACTTTTTGCGCTTGTCGGCATCGGACAGAACTTGGTACGCCTCGTTGATTTCCTTGAATTTTTCCTGCGCCGTCTTATTATTCGGGTTTACGTCCGGGTGATATTTCCGCGCCAATTTGCGGTACGCCTGCTTAATGTCTTTTTCGGTCGCACCTTTTTCGACACCCAAAATTTTATAATAATCTCTGTATTCCATACGATTTCTCCCAAATTCTGCCAAGATTATACTACTTGTCAGAAATAATGTCAATATGATTAAAAAACTCTAATGCTAAAACTTGATAAAATCATTGTAAGGTATATTGACAAAATAAAATGATAGTGATATAATCCCAATCGAAAAGTGACCGAGCGAGTGGTTCGCTCGAAGCATAGGAGGAAAAAATGAGCCGTGTTATGAGATGGGATCCGTTTCGGAACCCGATGACGTTACGGGATGCGATGGATCGGATGTTTGAGGATTCGTTCGTGCCCGCGCGGGTTGGGTGGTTTGCGCCGGTCAGTGTGGCAAACCTGGCGATTGACATGTTTGAAACGAAAGACCAAGTGACCGTCAAAGCCGCGTTGCCCGGCGTCAAGCCCGAACAGGTGGAGGTGACGGTGACCGGCGACACGCTGACGATTCGCGGCGAAGCGAAAGAGGAAAAAGATATCAAGGAAGAAAACTACTTGTGCCAAGAACGGCGTTACGGGGTTTTCTCCCGGTCGGTTGCGTTGCCTGCCGGTTTGCAAGCGGACAAAGCCGAAGCCGCGTTTGAGAACGGCGTGCTAACGCTCAAGATCCCCAAGAGCGAGCAGATTAAACCCAAGAGCATCCAAGTCAAGCCGAAATAAAACCATGCGCGCGGCTCGCGAGCGATTGCGATAGGCGAACTGCGCATATCAACTTGTATTTTCAAGGAGGATCAAATGAGCATGTCACGGTGGGAACCATTCAAAGAAATGATGACGTTGCGCGAGGCGATGGATCGCCTGTTTGAAGATTCGTTTGTGCGACCCGCGCGCCTGCCGCACGAGGGCGTTGGCGTCTATCTCCCGCTCGATATTTTTACGACGAAAGATGCGGTGGTGATTCGCGCTTCTGTGCCCGGCGTCAAACCGCAGGACGTTGAAATTACCATTGAGGGCGATACGATCAGTTTGCGCGGCGAAACTCTAGCCCCGCAAGAAGAAGGCACCTTCCTGTTGCAAGAGCAACGCTACGGACCGTTTGCGCGTTCGATTCAAATCGCGTTGCCGGTGCAAGCGGACAAAGCCGAAGCGAAATTCGAGAATGGGGTGCTGACACTAACAATTCCCAAAGCGGAAGAGATCAAACCCAAAGTGATCAAAGTTAAGAGCGTCTAAAAGGCAAGACCCGAAGGGTGATGTAAACCCTTCGGGTCTTGTGTTATGCGATCAGGATCAGCGTGCCAGTGTCGAGTTGTGATCGCGGCGTTGGCGTGGGTGCAGGTGTGGGCGCAACGTTGGCGGGTACGTTCGGCGCGGCAGTCGGCACTTCGAGCGTCGGCGGCGTGTATTTAGGTGTGCCCAAGCCGGTAAACATGATTACGGTTCCCAACACCATACTTAGCGCGACGGCGGCGTTGAGCGCGAACGCCGCATACCACCTCCAATCGCGTTTCGTCGGTTTCGATCTCAATTTGCGTGACATCTTTTCCTCCCTATGATGACGCGTGCGATTATACCACAATCTCGCGCCAAGACAAATTGCGCTTGACGAAACCGCCGCGCTATTTTATAATCGCGCGCGATGACAACCCTCGACCCCCTGGCAAAAAAACTCAAAGCGCAGATTGCCGCTCTGCGCGAAATCACCCGCGCAATCAGCGCGGCGTGGTCGCTCGACCAAACCCTTGCGCTCATCACGCGCAAAACCGCGCGCGTGATGGACGTGGACTCGTGCTCGATCTATCTCCTCGCCGATCAAAATGATCTGGTGCTCAAAGCCACCACCGGGCTTGCCGCCGATGCCGTCGGTCATGCGCGCCTGAAACTGGGTGAGGGCTTGACCGGGCACGCCGCTAAAACCGGCAAGCCGATTGCCGCGAGCCACGCCTCGCGCGATCCGCGTTTCAAGTTCTTGCCCGAAACGAAAGAGACCATGTTCCAGTCCCTGCTTGCCGTGCCGCTGATCGCGCGCGGCAAAGTGATCGGCGCGCTCAACGTGCAAACCCGCCAAGGGCGCGAGTACTCGGACGACGAAACGGAACTGCTGGCGATCATCGCGGATGTCGCCGCCGGCGAACTGGAAAAGGCAATGCTGTACGAAGAAATCGGCGGCTTGAAAGAAGCCATCGAAACGCGCAAACTCGTCGAACGCGCCAAAGGCATTTTGATGAAACGCAATCGCGTGGATGAGCAAGACGCATTTGCGCGCATCCAACACCAAGCGCGCGCGTCGCGCAAATCCATGCGCGAAGTCGCCGAAGCGATCATCCTCGCCGATCAAGTTTAGCATCCCTACTTGGTGCGTGGATTGCGCTTTGGCGGAAAAGGTTCCGTCACTAGTTTATAGGATTCGGCAATGAAGGATACGACTCACTCACGAATGCGCTGGCTCTGGCTGGGTTTGGTTCTGCTTGCACTAATTGCCGGCGTCACCCTGGCGAGCCAGGAACAATTTGGATCGCGTGCGGCGTTCGGGCGTTTGCAAATTCTCGCGGCAGGCAAACTTGACGCGCATTGGAACGCCGCCACCGGCATCCCCGATTTCATCGCCGGCAACTCGGCGGACGCGTTCATTCCATACACCCCCAGCGCGGCGGAGCGCGGCAATCCCGCCGCTATCGCGCGCGGCTTTCTCGATGAAAATCGCGCGCTGTTCAAACTCGCCAGCGTCGCCGAGAACCTTGCCGTGCTCCGCGTCGAAGCAGACCCGCAACTGGGTTTTGCGCACGTGCGGTTGGCGCAGACGTACCGCGACCTGCCAGTGTACGGCAAGCAACTCGTCGTGCATCTCGATGCCCAGGAACGCGTCGTCGCCGTCAATGGACAATTCGCGCCGGACATTTTCGTGGCGACAACTCCCACGCTCACCGCGCGCGACGCCGAACAGATCGCGCTTGCCGATCTGCTTGACGCGCAACTC
>CAIKBD010000343.1 GCA_903825565.1 uncultured Anaerolineales bacterium
AGTGTGGGTTGGGCGCGGTTGCGGCGGCGGGAGATCGCGCGCGCCGACGCGGACACCGAGCGCCTTGAGTTGATCGGATAGTGTGGGCATAGGCAAATTCGCTGGCTACTTGCGTTTGCGGAACTGCGATCCAGTATATCACAATTTTCGCGCTTTATCTCTGCGGGGATCAATGGTAAAATAAATCGGGCTTGCGACAATGTCTGGGGGGATAACCAATGGAAACCTGGGTGCAAGAATGGCTGGATCATTTTGTGCGGTTTTATCGCGCGCAAAATTTTTTCGAAAAATACGCGGCGCTGTCCGACGCCGAGTTTGCCGATCTGTTGATGCGCTGGTACGCGGCGGCGTGGGCACAGCCGCTCGATCCATCCGAATTCGTCACCGAGCTGCGCCTGCTGAGCAGTGACGAGACGCGCGTGTGGTGGCGCGATTTGCACGCGAACGTCGCGCGCGGCAAGAACGTCTACGTCACTGTGTTGCAAGCGTGGAGCGCGATTGCGCGCGGCAAATTTTTGCCCGACGAAATTTCGGAAACGTGGGACAGTGAGCAGGGACCCATCGCGCTGGCGTTTTTGCTCGACGACGAAAAGGTGCGCGTGTATCCGCGGCCGATGGGCGATGAAATTGACCTGGGAATTTTGCCGCCGATCAATCGGCTGATCGAAAAAACCGGCGTCGAATTTTGCGCGCACGAAGTTTTCGCGGAGACGGGGTACGTGATCGCCGTGACCGAAAAAGAGAAAATCCAACTCGAACTGCGCGGCTGGAAGTGGGAGGTGTGATGGTGTGCCTGCTACGTGCGTTGAATTTGGATACCGATGCAGCGCGGTACGTCGCGCTGGTCAACACGGTTGAGTCGGAACCGACGACGGTGGAACGCGAACACGAACGCGCGCAAAATTTTCCGACGGCGGGAGTGCGCCGGCTTATGGTTGCGCTGGACGAGCGCGGCGACATTGTCGGATGTAGTGAGACGGTGCGGCGCCCGAATATGGCGGCGGGCACGTGGGCGCTTGGCGTGATCGTCGCGCCGGAATCGCAACGGCGCGGCATCGGCGCGCAGTTGTACGACGATGCCAGCGCGTTTGCGCGCGCGCGCGGCGCAACGCGGCTGACGTGCGAAACGCGCGAGGATTTGCCCAACGCGTGCCGCTTTGCGCAGGCGCGCGGCTTTGAAATGAACCGGCACATTTTCGAATCTACGCTCGACCTGGGTTCGTTCGACGACACGCGCTTTGCTGGCGTGATCGAATCGGTGCAGGCGCAGGGCATTCGGTTTTTTACGTTGGCGGAGGCGGGCAACACCGCAGCCAACCAGCGCAAACTGCACGCGTTGAACCGGCGTGCCGCGCTTGATATTCTCGGCTGGGAAGGCGAGTTTCCGGGTTTTGAGGATTTCAGCCGCTATGTTTTTCAAGCGTCGTGGTTTCGCGCCGAGGGCCAAATTTTCGCGGCGGACGGCGACCGCTGGGTTGGGCTGAGCGCGGTGGGGTATTTCCAAAAAACGAACGCGACATACAACATGCACACCGGCGTCGAGCAGGAATATCGCGGGCGGCACATTGCGCTCGCGCTGAAACTGCTGGCGATTCGGTACGCCCGACAGTGCGGCGCGGCGTACATCCGCACGAACAACGATTCGCAGAACGCGCCGATTCTGGCGATCAATCGCAAACTGGGGTACGCGCCGCAACCGGGGTGGTACCGGTGGGTAAGGGTGCTCTAGCCATCAGGCGCGCGCTGGCGGTAAAGATTTACTTTCATGGGAGTTCACATGCCGAATCACTTGGCATTTTACATCGTGGATGTTTTTGCCGAGAAGAAATTTGCGGGCAATCAACTCGCCGTTTTCCGAAATGCGGCGGGACTCGCGCACGAGGAGATGCAACACCTTGCCCGCGAGATCAATTTTTCCGAGACGACGTTCATCCTCGCCGATGCGCCGCGCGCAGGCGGCTTCGACGTGCGGATTTTCACGCCGCGCGAAGAAGTGCCGTTCGCCGGACATCCGACGCTGGGAACTGCGCACGTCATTCGCCACGAAATTCTTAAAGGCGCGGCGGACAAGGTTGTGCTCAACCTCAAGGTCGGCGCGATCCCGGTGACATTCAGCCCGGATGGTTATGCGTGGATGAAACAGATCGAGCCGGTATTCGGACAGCAACATCGCGCGGAAACACTCGCGCCGATCTTGGGTCTGGCGGTCGCCGACGTGGATGCGCGTTTTCCGATTCAAGAGGTTTCGACCGGCTTGCCGTTTTTCATCGTGCCGCTGAAAACGCTTGCCGCTTTGAAAAAGGCACGCGTGGACAAGGCGCGGTGTTTCGATTTGATCAAGGATACTGTCGCCAAAGGCATTTTGGTTTTTTGCCCGGAAACGTACGAGCCGCAAAACGATCTGAGTGTGCGCGTGTTTGTGGATTATTACGGCGTGCCCGAAGACCCGGCGACCGGCAGTGGCAACGGTTGCTTGGCGGGGTATTTGGTCAAGCATCGCTATTTTGGCAAGCCGAGCATTGATCTGAAAAGCGAGCAGGGGTACGAAATCGGCAGACCGTCGCTCTTGTTGTTGCACGCCGAGCAGAACGACGCGGGCATCCACATTGCGGTCGGCGGCAAGAGTGTGATTGTCGCGCGAGGGGAGTTGGCGTAACTTGCAGTGTTTGCGAGGATAGAATAATGGAACATTCTTACGAATTAGTATCTACTCCAGTTGAAATTCAATTTACGCAGGTTATTAGAGAAGCCCACAGCGATCTTTTTATCGCTGTACCGTATATCAAGGACTATGGGGTTCAGGTTATCCTAAAGAACGCCAGAGTTAACCGCATGCGCTTGTTGACGAACTTGGATCTAGCAAACGTTACGGGATCAGGATTTGATGTTGATGCGTTGTTGAAACTAGGCGAAAAATTCGGCCTCGCTATTTCATCGCTAGGAAAATTGCATGCCAAAGTTTATATTGCTGACGACAGAGTCGCATTTATTACTTCGGCAAATCTTACACGCGGGGGATTGCGCGAAAATTACGAATACGGTGTCATTTTGCGCGACACGAGTCTTGTTTCAGCAATGCTCGCAGATATGAGCCAGTATTTTTCTTTAGGAAATCTTTTTAGCCGAGAAAAAATTCAAAGCATTAAAGAGGATATTCGAGAAATTCGCACCTTGCGTCGAGAGTTGGAGGAAAGCCCGATAGCCAAGCGTTTGCGGCAGAGCCTTAAGAAAAAAGAAGATACGCTGCAGACCAAGATTTTGTTGAATCGAATTGAAGATAGAACGATTAACTCTATTTTTGCCGAAACCATCAAATATATCCTCGCAACGCGGGGAGCACTTTCAACGGTAGAATTAAATCCGTTAATTCAAGAAATCCATCCCGATATCTGCGATGATACCATTGATCGCGTGATCGATGGACAACATTTCGGGAAGAAATGGAAACACTCTGTCAGGAATGCCCAACAACGCCTGAAACAAAATGGCGCAATAGTATTGCGTGACGGTAAATGGTACCTGCGATGAAACATTATACCATCCGCTTCGCATCGAAAAACAACATCTATTCACTCGGCTTTTGCACCTTGAAAACTGAATATGCAAGCACTCGACACAACGAGTCGGACGGCGCAATCGCCCGACGTAGGCAACACGCGACCCACCTCACCTTGCGGAGCATGATCCAAGGTGAGTTCATTCCCGTCTGTCCATCCATCACTTTACGCCAAGCAAATGGCGCGGAGGAGCGGAGTCATCACCGCGCGCAAGGTCTGTCCTTGGGCCAAGCCCGCACTGATGAACAAACCTAGCGTCCACAAGCTTTGCGCCTGAGTCGCACGCCGCCATCCGGCAGGAGTCCCATCAAACTTGACTTTGAGTTGGCGTTGAAGGAGTTCGCGAAGGTCAGGGTCGTGTTGAGCCGCACGCAATAAGCTGTACACCACAGCGACCAAGGCGACATGGCGTTGAATGGCACCAAAGTCCCGCAGTTGATAATCGCCCAGCCCTTCGGCCTTACCTTCCTCGTGATACACTTCAACGGGCCAGCGATGGCGACGAATGCGCGTGATACCCGCGGCTTGCCAGATCAGACGGTTGCTGATGAAAAAAGTCGGCGTATCGGATAAATCGGCGTGGCGATAGTTGATGACCAAGCGTTGTTTGCCCATGTTGTGAATGTGATGGGTGTTGCAATAACTGAAGTACTGCTCTCTTCCACCCTTGTAAGCAATGGTGATGTGCTGGAAGACCGCTGTGCCCGGGTGTTCCTTGGCATCGAGGTGTTCTTGTTTGAGGCGCGCCGCAAAGTCGTCTAGCGTCGTCTGCCCCGTTTTCAAATTCACTTTGTCGGTTCCTGCCAAGGTTCCCACATAGGGCAATTTCAAGGTTTGATCCAAATAACGGCAGAACGCGGGTTGGGTAAACCAATTGTCGAAGGTCACAGGTAATTTCTGATCGGGATGCTGGGCGACCCAGTGCGCCAGCAACTGTTGAGCGATGATCAACTTGCTGTCATACAATTCGCGAATTTCCGGATGACGCTTCTGCCGCCGTTGCCACACGCCGAGCAAGTAGCCGCGCCACTTGGCCGGATCACTCGCTTTCAACATTTCCTTGCTGGCTTTGAGCGGGACCTGTGCCGCGCGTAAACCTTGCTCCAGCTTTTCCAAATCTACCGGCTCCCAGAGTTGGAACAGAGCTGGGTAGTCCGTGTCATCATCACTGTAGTGAAGCGTCACCAAGTCATGTGCCCAGACATAGGTCTGGGTGACATGATCAAACAACTTGGCGATCTGCTCAAATGCTTGACCGTAATGCGCGAGCAAGGTGTCGTCCACGCTGAGCACGCCTTTGGGTTTGAGGCGAGTGCCGGGGAAACCTGCCAACAGATCCAAGCGGGCTTGGTTCAACTGCTCCAATGAAAATGGACTGGCGGTCAACAAACGATTCAGGGAACTTTGGTTGCGGCTTTCGACAACCCATAGCCGATTGATCCCATCCACGGTCTTGTTCTCGGAAACGATCAGACCGCTGATGTAACGCTGGAACTCGATGAACGCATCCGCCGAGAAAACGCTTTCAAAGTACGGCGCATAGTGTTGCACGATGTCGGGAAACTCGACCAGAGGAAACATGGAATACCTCCCTGAGCGTTGTCGCTCCTCTCCATTGTACGCGATTTCCCGGCGGATGTCCGAGTGCTTGCCTATTCAGTTATCAATGTGCAAGAGTCTGTCGTCTATGTCACTGCAAAAGTCGAG
>CAIKBD010000344.1 GCA_903825565.1 uncultured Anaerolineales bacterium
GAAGGGGTAAATTCCCTCGCCCCTATTGGGGAGAGGCGATAGCGCGTCGTCTGTGCGGCATTCTGCCGCGTTATGGACGCGCTATCGGGGTGAGGGGTGATGTCAAGCAACTTTTGAAAAGCCGTGCATTAGGGGGTGCCTCACATTTTTGGACGTGAGACAGAAATCGGTTGATGAATTTCAAGAAAATAATCGGGGTACGTCGTCACGGCAAATCCTGTGTGATTGCCTGACCGAGTAGCCACACAGGGCTACCCCCATGCCAATGCGTTACCCAATTAAATTCTTAAAATCCATCAACCGATTGCCGCCAACTCGATTTACACTCGCACCGCCCCCCTTCGGGAGTGCAGGTGTCGAGTTTCCTTCTATTGAGCCGTCGTTTGAAAATGACGGCGGTAATCCCCAAAAGTTTGCCGCGCACCCCGGCATTAGAACCGAAGCTTGCTAGACTAGAAAGTCCACGCCTTGCAGGCGTGGACGATGATTCCGAGCGCAGTGTCATAGAAACACGGAAACCACTCAGACCCGAAGGGTTTGCAAAAACCCTTCGGGTCATTGGCTCTTCTACGCCTTCACCACTTTGACTTTTGTATCGTAGAACACGGCGCTACCGCCGGCGGTATCGGTGAGCGTGACGTTCTTTAACACCGGGTCAGTCCGCATCACTGCGTTCGCGTGCATCGGCGCGGCGCGGCGCGCATCACCCTTGACGACCTTGCCGTCAATCGTAATATCGCGCGCGCCACTCGCCCAGTGACCGTACCCCAACGGGAACGCGACGACACCCGGACGCAGACCTTGCACGATCTTGACCTTGCCCACCATCGGCACATTCGGTTGACCGCCCTTGACATCATAGACGCCATCGGGATTGCTTGCCGATGTTAGCCGCACCTTGTCGCCGGGCTTGATGCCCAACTTGTCGGCGTCGGCTTTGTTCATCAGCACAAACCCTTCCGGCAAAACCGAGAGCAACCAATAGTTGGTGATCGTGCGCGCTTTGGTCATTGTGATTTCTTTGTACGTGATGAGGGTGAAATCGTACCCATCGTCCTTGATCGCTTCGCCGGTGGACGATTGATACGCGGGTACGTACATTGCGTAACCGCCATACGGTTTGCCGGTCATTGTGTTGATGCTCGTCGCGGTTTTCTCTTGATAGAGATTCATCTGCTTGCCGTACTTATTCGCAACGAGATCGCCAGCATAACCCTTGGCGAAATCCTGGTAGCGTCCGCCGCGATTCAACACAAAGATCACCTTGCGCCACAGTTTTTCGCCGACAATCGCTTTCCACTTGTCCGCATCGAACACACTCTTGGGCAAGTGCTTGCGCGCTTCGAGGAAAATGCGCACCTCTTCATCGTCCGCATCCGGCACCGCGTCCGTGCCATCTTCTTTTTCGCCGAACGCGATGTTGGCAACCTCGGCGAGATACATCTGCTCCGCGCGTGTGAACGGTTTGCCTGCGCCCATTCCATCGGGACCGAAACCGGGCAGACCCAGCTTTTCGGCGAGCGCGAACACGACCGCTTCAAACGACAGTGGCATTTCTTCGCCGAACACCTTGACCGTTTGCCAACCGGGGAGCGTCATTGCGGGCTGGCGCACGTTCTCCACTTTCCAGGGCACCGATGGATGCGACCCGTGAAATTCCCAGCGTTCGAGAAAACCAGTGTCCGGGAAAATGTAATCGGCATACGTCGAAGCTTCGCCGACGATAATGTCGCTCGTGATGATGAGCGGAATCTTTTTCGGGTCCGCCAAAATTTCGGTGACAGTGTGACCGGGGGGCAGAGAATAGTTGATCGCGCTCATATACAGGAACAAGATTTTCACCGGGTACGGATACGCGTCGCCGATGGAGGGCACGTCTTCCTGATACACGTCGGTCGCGAGCGGGAACCAGGGACGCTTGGACGGATAACCGGAAAAGATCGTGCTCTTTTCGTACGTCGTGACCGTGCGTAGAATGTCGAGACCAAATGGTACGGCTTTGCTGTTGGCGAGTTTGCTCAACGGGAACGGTTGCCCGGCTTTGCCGCCGACGCGATCATACGTCGAGAGTTTGATCATTCCGCCGGGATGATCGTAATTGCCGATGAGCGCGTTGACCGTGTACCACGACAGGTTGCTGTAAAAACCGTTCGTGTGTTGCGAAGGACCGCGATGAATGTCCGCGCACGCGCGCGTGCCGTGACTCGTGAACTCGACCGCGAGATCAACAATGTCGCGCTCGCGCACGCCGGCGAGTTGCGCCCAGTCCGCGATGCTTTTCGTTTGCGCGGATTCGGCAATCAACTGCATCCCGGTTTTCACATCAATGTCATTGACCTTGGTCGTAACGAACAAATCGCCCTTGACCGGTTTTGCCTTGTCGTCGTTCGGGTCGAACGGCACGGGCTTGCCTTCGACGAGCGCGACAAACGGATCGAACGTGAATTTCGTTCCATCGCTCGTGGCGAACACGGTGACGTCTTTGCCGTCCTTGTCTTTCTCGGTCGCTTTGGTGACGATGTTCGCTTCGGTGCCGCGCAAGAATTTTCCATCTTTCACGCGCACCAGCCACGCCGCCGTTGTCCACGATGCTTCTTTGCCGGCGGTTGCCGCGGCTTTGCCGGTGTTCGACAAGAAAGCGGTGTTGACTTTTTTATTGTCCACGATCCAGCGAATCATCCCCGCCGCAAACGCGCCATCTTCGCCGGGTTTGATCGGAACCCAGCGCCACGCTTTCGCGGCGGACTTGCTCAGACGCGGATCAATCACGGCATAGCGCGTGCTTCCACTGACCAGGTTCTCGGTCATTTTCGGCACACGTTGCGGCGGACCATAATTCGCTTCGGCGAGATTCGCGCCGACGTAAATCACAAACTCGCTGTTGCCGGTGTCGCCCTGCCAATAAAATTTATCGCCGCCGGAGAATTTGCTCCCGTCCCATTGTTCGCTCATCGCCTTGCCGGTGAAATAGAGCGAACCCTGGCAAACGGTCGTGTGACCGTTCGCATTGTTCGAGCCGAAACCATCTTTGACGAAACGCGGCACGAGATCGCCACGCCCGTTCTTCAAGCGTCCCCAAACAAACGCGAACTGATTGTTCTTGGGTCCAAAGTCAGGATGCTCTGGGTCAATCATCACGTTCAAGTTGTCTTTGAACTTGGTCTTGAATTCTTCGACCAACGTTTTTTTCTTCGCCGCGTCTTTTTCGTCGAGGATGCGCGTCACAAAATCGGACATCTCTTTGGCGAGTTTCGCGTCCTTGAGCGCGTAAACATCCTTGAACCCTTCAACCTTGCCTTCGCCGAACAGGTCACCGCCGTTCACCACTTCGTCAATCGCTTTATCGAATGGCATCGTCACCCATTGACCCGCGCCGCGTTTCGTTCCCGGCTTGCGTTTCAAAACCTGGGTGATGCGGTACGGATCGTACGCGCTCTGCAACCCAGCTTGACCTTTGGGACACAATGCGCCATCGACCTTTGCCATCTGCGCGATGGGCGTGTTGAACGCCGGGTGGGGCCACATATTCCAGGGGCTGTACGGATTGCCGTCAATTTTTACCGCGAGTCCGTTTTGCAATTTGACCTTGATGCCGCAACCAGTGTTGCATTGCAAACAGACCGAATAGATTTGATTTTCCGGTTTCGCTTCAAAGAAACCGGCTTCGCCCGCCGCCATCGCCGTTTCAATTGCGCCCATTGCGCCGGGCAATTGCCCGAGCAATGCCGCCGAACCGCCAATCACCGCGGACGCTTTGAGAAAATCGCGGCGCGTCAATTTGTTATCCATTTATGCTGTCTCCTTGCCGCGCAACGGCAGACGATCTGTGCCAATCAAAAATGCGAGCACGACCAAACCGACGATGCCGGTCGTCACCGCCCACTCCATCACGCTTGGAAAGTACGCGAATTGCAAACGTGGACCAGTGAACGCATTCGTGAGCGCGTCAATTTCGGGAATCGTCAACGCAGGGAAAACGATGTTCGCGCGCGCGACGGCGAAACCGATCAACACGCACACGCCCATCGCGCCCGCCCACAAACCTTGCTTTGCCAAATTCGGCATCAACAAAACGATAATCGGCAGAACGGTGCCGAGCGCAATTTGCAAACCCCAGAACGCCCACGCGTACTGTCCGTACAAAACTTCGTTGACCGCTTGAACATTTTGCGGCACGTTGCCGTAAATGCTCTGCGAAAAATCCGCCCACAAAAAGTACAGTTTGACGAATGCGAGCACAATCGTCGCGATGCCGAGCACGCGCAACTGTTGC
>CAIKBD010000345.1 GCA_903825565.1 uncultured Anaerolineales bacterium
GAAGGGGTAAATTCCCTCGCCCCTATTGGGGAGAGGCGATAGCGCGTCGTCTGTGCGGCATTCTGCCGCGTTATGGACGCGCTAGCGGGGTGAGGGGTGATGTCAAGCGACTTTTGAAAAGCCGTGTGTGTGGGGAATACAAACGCTCTGCGCGTTCCGAAAAACGCGCAGAGCGTTTACGTGCGCCCACTTGCCAAGATCGCGGTGGGCTAGCGGATTGGCGCGTGCGCCGGCTGCAAGCGCCGGCGGCGCGTCGCCCAACTTGCCAACGATTGGACTATCGCGATCCCAAGCATCGCCATACTGATGATGCCGAGATTGCGGAGCATCCCCAAGATGCCTGCCGTCCAATTTGCGCCGCCGCGTTCAGCGTGTCCTGCGCGCGGTGCGTCGTTGAGGGCTTGCCCCGGTTGCGGGCGATTCAGCGCATCGCCGGCGCCAAACTGGGAATTGACTCCCAAGAGCGCGCGGCCGGTTTCGGTTTGCGCGAGCAGATACAATCCGCCGGCAACGATCAACGCGACGCTTACAATCAGCAAAATTTTTGTTATGGTGCGAAACATTTATGCCTCCGCGTGAGTAGGTTGCCGCGCACCCAGGGCGCGCGCGGCGAGGGTTTTGATCGGCGCGCCGACATAGCGCGCGAGCGCGTGGAGCACCCATTTCCAATGCAGGGCGAAATGGAGCGCGGTCAGGATCAAGGTCGCGTCCGCCGAACGCGCGTGCAGAACGCGCCACACCGGATCGCGCACGCTTTCGAGTCCCAGCAGGGGCAAGATGCTTTTGGAAATCAGCACGCCGCTGAGCATCACGCTGGTAAACGCGCCAAAGATCAAGGCGTCCACGACAAAGTTGAGGCGCGACGAATGGAACCATTGGCGGAGAAAGCGCGCCGCGACATTGACGATCCATTTCCAGTGGAGCAGGACGTGCGCGACGAGTGTGCCGGCGAACGCCAAACTGAGCCATTCGTGGATCGCGATCCCAGTCCACTGTGGCTCGAACGCGACGAGGAACGCGGTGAGGATTCCGAGATCGAGAAACAAGTTCATTTTGATTGACATAGAGTCTCCTTTGCGCGAGCGCATCAATGTGCGCTCGTGATTTCGCTTGGAGTATAGCGGGTGCACCTTAAAAAATTCCAAACCGAAACTAAAACTCTGCTGAAATTTGGCGCGGATTTTCTCAGTGCGCGCTCAGCATCCTCTCAATGGCGGCTCAACAAAAAAATCGCCCGCTCGATTCGCGTTGCGCGAACCGAGCGGGCGGGGGTGGCGTTTTGAGAAAAGCCGGTTAGAGATTCTTGATTTTTTCGATGAGAGGTCGAAACGCTTCCTGGGTTGTTTGACTCTGCCCAAACCATTCTCCCCAAACTTGCAAGATGATTCCAATGAATAAGGCGATGACTGAAAGCGCTAGTCCGGCATTGAGCCCTGTTTTCTCACTCAGCCATACAATCGCAATCACGGCAACGACCAACGCGCACATTCCACCTACAAATTCGAGCGCTCGCCGGAGCCAGTGCGCTCGTGAGTTCACCGCCGGCGATACAAGTATCACGAGCAACAGTCCGAGAACATTCCATACCGAATCACCAATCGGGAATAATTCCTTGATCAGACAAAGAAAGCCGATCACAATCCAGGTCAAGCCCCACCTGTGCCAATTGCGCGTTTGGTGGAGCTGATTTACCGCAATCCTAATTTTAGGCGAATGAATCGGCGGGTGGTTTTCATCGCCAAGACGGCGTCGCGCGCGTCTTGACGTGTCGCGACCGAACCGGGATAGCGAATCGTAGATCCGAACGCGTTCAGGGTGGCAATATCATTTGCCAGCAAGCGAAAATTTGGTTCGCGTTCAAGACATAAATTCGTCAGTTCGACGAGATCGTGCCTAAATGGGAAATCCATGCCTTGCTGGATCAGAAACGCCTTGAGATATTTTTCGGCGCATTGTTGACAATGCCAGCAAACTGATTTAGGGACTGGATTTTTGCGTCGCCGTGCGAGATCGAGTGCGCTTTGATAATCGGTTTCGGCTTCTTGCACCCACTCGACGACTGCGTGGTTGCTCATACAAAACACTCCCGTGTTCCAAAATGGCGCGCATAAAATCGTCGCCCAACTTTAAGCGTGCTTGCACTTCGCGTGGCGTGCGAACGAGCAAATCCATGCCAAAATTTCGGCGCGGGAATAAATCCGAAACGGCGCGCGTGCGCGCCGCTGCGCTGTGTGTCGCCATCCGTTTGGTGATCACGAGCAAATCAATATCGCTGTGGACATCGGGCGCGCCGTTGGCATACGATCCAAACAGGATGATTTTTTCCGGCTGGAAGGTTGCCACGATTTGCTGTGTGATCTGACGTAAAAGGTCTTGCGTCACCGGCGTATACCACGCGGGCAACGGGGAGGTTCGGGCGGCAAGCGTTTGAATCGGCTCTATCGTGGACATGCCTGAATTATACTCGCGTTTGGCGAAAACGAAAAGCGCGATTTTGCTTTGCCGATTGGCGCGGTGGTGGTATAATCGCGCCGATGAACAAAAAACATTCCGCCGTTCTCTCGACTTCGCAAGCGATCACCGCGCTCGGCTTTCTGTTTCTGGGCCTAACGCTGGCGACCGGTTACGCGCAAAACCTGATCGCCGGGCGCGCGGACGCGTGGCTCATACTTGCCGGCGCGGGCATCGCGCTCGCGGCGCTGGGCATCGCGGCGCGCTGGTTCGTCGTCGTCACGTTCGAGCCGCTCGAACTTGCCGGCTGGTTGCTCGTCACGCTGAGCGTGTGGCACTATTTTGTTGCCGCCGCTTCGCCCACGCTTTTGCCGCCCACGCAATCGCTCGACGCAGTGCGTGCGGCGCAACATGCCGCGTTCACTTTTCCCGAAGGCAAACTCATCGGCGGGTATCCGGGCGGCGGCGCGTTCCTCGTTGCCCTGCTCGCGCACTGGCTGGATTGGATGCCGTTTCGCGTGTTGCATCTCGTTGCCGCGAGTTTCGCCGCGGTGAGCGCGGGCGCGGTGTACGGGATGGCGTGCGCGCTGTTGCCGCAAAATCGCGTGGCGAAAATTGCCGCGCTCGTTGCCCCAGCGTTGCTCTTTTTGCCCGGTTCCGATTTTGCCGGCGCGCTGATCGGTTCGCAGTACCTCTTTGCGCCGCTGTTCGCGCAAACGGCGGCGCTTGGCGCCGGGTGGTTCACCGCGAGTTATGCGCGCGCGCCGCACTGGGTTTTCGCCGCGCTGATCGGCGTCGCCTGGCTCGTGATCCTCGCGGCGCATCCGGGTTTTCTCTTTTTGCCGGTGCTATTGTTCGCCAGCGTCGCCCTCCTGCGCGCGGGCATGGCGTTGTTCGCGCCTGCGCCGCCCGTGTTCGCCGATGCGCCCGAATCGTTGACGCGCGCGCAACCGAGTCTGAGCGCGGCGCAGATCATTGCCACACTGGGAATTTTGCTCGCGTTGATCGTTTGCGCGGCGGCGACCTGGCTGTTCGCCGGCGTCACGTCGCTAAATCTGGGTCAGCCCGTGTCGCCCAAAATTGCCGGCGCGCGCGCCTGGTTCGATTATCTCGGCTGGGTGATCCTGCTCGGCGTGGCGGGTGGTGGTGTGTGGCGGGCGTGGCAAGCCGGCGCGTTCGGGCGCACGCTCCTGGGTCTCGGCGTGTTGTGGCTGGCGCAAGCCGGCGTGTTGCTCGGCTGGCAATGGTTCGAGCCGACCGCGGCGCGCGCATCAAAAACGTTGCCATTGTTGGTCGGCTTGCTGGCGACGCTCGCCGCGCCGTTCGTCGCGCGCGGCGTGATGCGGCTCGCGCGCGGCAGGGCGTTGTTGGTCGGCGCGGTGACGCTTGCCGTGTGCGGCGGCGTTTGGCTCACGCATTTGCCGCGCGCCGAATCGCCGCTGACCGAATCCGAAATTCAAGTGGCGTTGTGGGCAAGGGATTTTTTCAACAACACGTACCAGATCAATTATCTCGACGAACAACCGGCGAGTGCGCATTGGTTGAGCTTTGGAATTTGGAACGAGGCGATCTCGCCGGATGGATCGTCGTGGCGCAATGCGCCGCGCGTGCTTGCGCCGGCGACGTTCGAAGATTGGCTGGAGGATGCGGACTGGGGGGATCGCTTGCTCGTGCGCGATGTGACCCAGGTGCCGCAGACATTGCGCGTGTTGTACCAGTTCGGCGACGCGGCGATTTTGGAAAAGGACTTGCCGCCGATTCTCGATCCGCACCCGGCGTACCGCGCCGATTACAATTTCGCCAACACGCTGACATTGCTGGGGTACAGCATTCCGAAAACGACGTTCGCGCCGGGCGAAACGGTGATCGTGACGACGTACACGCAATCGCTGTATCCGCCGCCGGCGCCGGTGCGCTGGCGCGTCGAATTGGTGGACCGCAACGGCAAGGTGGCGCAGCGGCTCGAGCGCGAGCCGTTCAACGCCAAGTACCCGTTGCAACGGTGGCCCCCCGGCAAGTACAAACACGATAACTGGGTGTTGCCGCTGGAGCCGAATATCGTGCCGGGCACATATACGTTGCGGCTGGGCTTGTTTCAACCGCAAGACGATGCGGTGATCGGCGTGTTGCCGGTGTATGCGACGAACCGTGTCGCGCCGCTGTCTGCCGCGCCACTGGGACAAATCACGATCACGACGCTGGCAAAGTGAGAGTGTTGACGGGACGAGC
>CAIKBD010000346.1 GCA_903825565.1 uncultured Anaerolineales bacterium
CTTGGACTCGAACAGTATAACGACGCATTCCAAACCTCGTGAGAAAAAATTAGCCACGCCGATGCGTGCGCCAACTGGTTGTTTGGCGCGTGCGCCCAACGGCAACCCAGCGACTGGGCAGCGTGCCGGGTTGGTGGCGACGCATGGTCGGTGCGGCTTGTTTGCGGAGCACGCTACGATGTGCGCGCACGGCAATCGTGATCGCGGCGATGGCGTCCGCGTCAAGACCGGCGGGGAATGTCGGCGCGGGCGCGCTTGCCGGTTCGGGTTCGCCGGCGGCGGGCGCGTGATCGAATTTTACCAACAAGGTGATCAGCCCTGCCATCACGGCGAGCAGAAGAAAAACAATCCCCATTCCATACACGGTCAATTGCAAACCGGTGTCAAGCAAGTTCATATCATCCTCTCGGCAGGTCGGCGCGGCGGCAACCGGTTGCCCGGCTGTCGGTTCGCCTAGACCGGCATCAAGCCATGCTTTTTCGGCGGATTCTGTTTGACTTTGGTGCGAAGCACTTCGAGCGCGCGGATGAGGCGCGGGCGCGTTTCCTTCGGCTCGATGATCTCGTCAATCTGTCCCAGGTCTGCCGCCATGTACGGGTTGAAGAATTTTTCGCGGTACTCGTGTTCAAATTCCCGAATCGTTTTGGTTGGCTCGGCGGACGCGGCGAGTTGCTTGCGGTACAACACGCGCACGGCGCCGTCCGCGCCCATCACCGCGATCTGCGCGGTGGGCCAGGCGAGCATGAGGTCGCAGCGCATCTGTTTGGAACTCATGGCGAGGTACGCGCCGCCAATCGCCTTGCGCGTGACGATGGAAATTTTCGGCACCGTCGCTTCGCAGTACGCGTAAATCACTTTCGCGCCGTGCCGAATGATCCCGTAATGTTCCTGGTCTATGCCGGGCAAATAGCCGGGCGTGTCCACGAACGTGACGATGGGAATGTTGAACGCGTCGCAGATGCGGACGAACCGCGCGATCTTGTCGCTCGAATCAATGTCGAGCACGCCGGCGAGGAACGACGGTTGGTTGGCGACGATGCCGACCGAGTAGCCGTCGAGCCGCGCGAAACCGACGAGCGCGTTGCGCGCATAGTACGGGTGCACTTCGGTAAAACTATTGTGATCCACAACGGCTTGGATGATTTCGCGCACGTCGTAGGGTTCGTTCTCGTCCGCCGGGATAATTGCGTTAAGCCGCTCTTCCATCCGCTCCGCCGGATCATACGGTTCGATCTGGGGCGGGTCTTCGGTGTTGTTTTGCGGCAAGTAACTGAGCAGTAACTTGGTGAGTTGAATTGCCTCGTTCTCGTTTTCGGCGACGAGTTGCGCGACGCCGCTTTTGGCATTGTGCACCATCGTGCCGCCCAAGTCTTGCATCGAAACTTGTTCGCCGGTGACGGACTGGATCACTTCGGGCCCCGTGATGAACATGTAACTACCGCGTCGGGTCATGATCACGAAATCCATCAACGCCGGCGAATAGACCGAGCCGCCCGCGCACGGTCCCAAAATCACCGAAATTTGCGGGATCACGCCGGACGCGAGCACGTTGCGCGTAAACACTTCGCCATACGCCGCGAGCGAGCGCACGCCCTCTTGGATGCGCGCGCCGCCCGAATCGTTCAGCCCGATCAGCGGAATGCCCGATTCCAGCGCGAGGTCTTGGATGTGGCAAATCTTGGTGGACTGGACTTCGGAGAATGAGCCGCCCAGCACGGTGAAATCTTGCGCGTAGACGGCGACGCGCCGCCCGTTGATCTTGCCAAAGCCGGTGACGATGCCATCGCCGGGAAAGCGCTGCTCGCTCATTCCAAAGTCGGTGAGGTTGTGCGTGGCGAGCGCGCCCAATTCCTGAAACGATCCCTCATCGAGCAAAAGCGCGAGCCGTTCGCGCGCGGTCAATTTGCCGCGGTCATGTTGTTGCTTGATGCGTTCCGCGCCGCCGCCTTGCATCGCTTTTTCGCGCAGTTCGCGTAAACGCGTCAAAGAATCATTCATTCCATCTCCCCCAAAAATAAAATTGCTCTGTTTTTCACAGTCACGTTCCATTATATCCAAACCACGTGCGAGGGCAAGAAAAGGCGCAACCCGTTTTCACGCGGGAAGCGGAAAACGGGTTGCGGATTCGGTGGGGGACACCGCTTATTTTTTTTGCAATTCCTCGACGACTTTTTGCACGTCGGTCACCTCGGTGATTTTGCCTTGCGTGACCAAATCTTTGAGCAGGGTGGTCGTGTCGGTGTTCGCCGGCAATTTCAAGCCGGTCAGAATTTTATCGAGCGGGACCGCGCATTGTTCGCTGACGTTTTTGAGCGACATGCCGCCTTTGATTTGACTCGCCGGCAAAACCTGGCCGGCGGGCAGTGGCGTGGGTCCCGTGCCGGTGCCGGTAACGTGCGTCGCGGTAGCGGCGGGTGTCGCGGCGGGCGTCGCGGCGGCGGCGGGTGCCGGCGTCGTGTTCGCGCTGGGCGCAACCGGCGCGCCGCTCAGTTTGGCGGTGATGGCGTCGCGGAAGCCGGTGGTCGAGAAACCGGGGACGAGCGCTTCCAGGTCTTTCAACGCTTTTTCGGTGGGCACATCGGCGGGAATTTTGCCGGCGGCGTAGACATCTTCCTTCGACATTTTCAAACCGTCCATGACTTGTTGCAACGTCATCCAACCCTTGAGGTCAGCGGCAGTCATTTTGGTCACATCAATTGCGGCTTTGCCGCTGACGCTCCATTTACCGGTGGCTTGCGCGCCGAGCGCGGTGCCGACGAGCGCGACGATCAAGATGATGGGCATTACGAATGGATTGACACGCATTTTGAATCCTCCAAGAAAACGAATGGTGAGTTACGCTTTGGGCGCGGTGGGTTTGCGGAAGGGCGCGAGCCAAATCGGCGCGGCTTGCACTTCCAAGACGCCGTGACGCGGGCACGCTTCGACGCACGCGAGACAACCGATGCAATCACTGCTGATGGTGTCGGCGGTGGCGACCGGCAATTTCACCGGGCACGGTTTTTCGCAGACGTTGCACCCTTTACAACCTTCGCCTTGCCGGCGAATCCGCAAGAAACTCAAGTTGCCGAGCAGACTGATCGCGCCGCCGAGCGGGCACAGGTAGCGGCACCACGCGCGTTCGACAAAGAGCGAGGCGACGAGGATGACGATCACGACGAGGTACGCGCCCCACGCTTCCGCCGGGTTAAACTCAAAGATCCAACCGAGACCGAACAAGGTGCGATAGGGATCCCAATCGCCGAACCATAGTTTCACCGTAGCAATCGTTTGATACATGATGAACGCGAGCGTGACAAACCGGCCCCAGCGCAAAACGCGATCCACATTCGCCGGCAGTTTGATTTCCTTGATGCGAAGTTTCGTGCGAATCCAGTTCATCAAATCCTGCACGGCGCCGAACGGGCAGACCCAGCCGCAGAACGCGCCGCCGGCGATCAGCACGCCGATCAACAAGCCGATGCCCAGGACGATGTTCGAGAGATGCGTTTTGGAAATGAACTGCGCGCCGCCCGTGGTGATGAACCGCCACAAGGTTTCCAAGCCGCCCATCGGACAGAGCGCGTCAATCGAAGCGGTGGTGCCATCCTCGCCCGCGGTGTTGTGCACGACTGCGGCGTAGAGAATGAACGCGGTGAACGCGAGTTGCGAGATGCGGCGGATGCGATCCGTCCAAGTCATTCGCCAGCGGCGTTCCGCCGCCGGCGCCGTTGGTCGTTTAATGTCGAGAAAAAGATTTGGTGTTGACATGGTGTCCCCCTTGAATTTGTTTCGCTTGCTTGTCTTCACTATACTCAAGCGGTGTGGAGATGTTGTGGAGATCGGATAGACGAGTGATGGAGTTCCGGGCGGCGCGCCGGACAAATTTGTAAATTGGCGCGACCTTTTCAAGGAGCAAAAAAACGGCGGGCAGAGTTGTACACTCTGCCCGCCGCGAGAGGAGAAATCGTGGGCGTCTAGCCGCCGTTGCCGCGTCCTTTGCCCGACCAACCCGGGCGTCCGTACTGATCGCGCAGTTGCACGTTCGTGCCGGTCGTCAGGTTTTCGATCTTGGTGGTTTCAAAGATGCCGGCTTGATCAAACCCGGTCAGACGAATCTGATCGCCGATTTTTGCCGTGAATTTGTTTTCGAGCGCAAAAGACCAGGGCCGATTTTCGACGATCAATTCCTTGCCGTCTGCGGTTTTAATCGCCAGGGTGATCGCGTCCACGCTGGCGACGGTGCCGGTCGCGGTCGTGGTTTGCAGTGGTTGCGCCGTGTTCGTGTCGAGTTGCCCCCAGCGTGGACCTTGCCCGCCGTTGTAGGTTGTGCCGTCGCTCGGCGCGGTCGTGTTCATATTGCCGCGCCCTTGCCCGTAGCCGCCGCCGGTGACTTGCGTGGCGGTCGTCGCGCCGGTTTTATCGAGCGTGCGAATGACTGCGCCCACGGCGACGATGCCCAGCGCCAGTGCGATTAGTGAAACGATCAAAATCTTTTTGAACATTTTAACCTCCGTGAATTTGCGAGTTGTTGGTTGGTTTCAATTTGTGGAAAAAACTACGCTTGCGTTTCGGCGTTCACGAGTTTAACCCGCGTGGGTTGCCAGCCACCACCGAACAAACGCCCGGTGACGTTGGTGATCCAGCGCCAGTGAATCGCCAGGTGCACGGCGACTGCGCCGACGAGCGCAACGAACGCCCACGTGTGGATCAAATCCCAGGTCGTGCTATCGAACAGGAACGGCGCGCCGGTTTTGCCGGTGAAGAAAAAATACAGTCCCGATGCGGCGGTGAGCGTGAAAGAGATTGCGACGAGGGTGTTGATCGCGATGTTAAATTTCGCGCCTGCCGACAACGCGCCCGCGCCGCGCAGAACGCTGAGCGTCTTTTTAGTCATCGCCACGACCCAGCGCCAATGGATGAGCACGTGCAGTGCGGCGACGACGATCATCGCCACGCCCGTCCACGTGTGCCAATCTTCCCAGGTGTGGCGGTCGAACAAGATCGTGATGCCATAGTAGGGGTTGCGGCCGCCGCGGTACCCGCCGGTGGGCAGAAACAAAAAGTAGATGCCGGACACCGCCGCGATCAACCCGCTGAGAAAAAGCGTTATATCGGTCAACCAGTTTGCGCGCGTTTGTAGAGCCAGTCCTCGGTTTGCCATCATGCCTCCTTGATCGTTGATTCTGGCATTATCATAGCAAAAGGTTATGGAGAAAAGATGGAGGCGGTTTGGAGAAAGCAAGGATAAAAACAAAAGGATGAAGGCGAAACCTTCATCCTTTATCCGGGCAAAAATTTTCCAAGCGGTTTGTGCAACCGATGCGGCTCTAGTCGTGGCGTCCCCGCGCAAACCACTTGCCGCCGAGCCAGCCGCCGAATCCGCCAATCACGCTGTTGACGATTGCCAAGCCGAGCATCGGCGACCAAATGAAAAATCCGAGGAGGGAAACGCCGAGCATCGTTCCAACGCCGACCCAAATTCCCCAGCGCGCCGGATGGAGCGAGCGCGCCGGGATGAACATGCCCGCCAGCGCGCCCGCCAATCCGCCGATGAGAATACCGCCGATGGGTCCGAAACACATCGCGTTGAAAATCGCGTTGGCGAATGCTTGCTCGGGCGTGACCTGCTCCGAGATGCCGAGCCGTTCGCCCATTTGTAATTTGCGCGCGACCTCTGCTGGAAACCACACGAGCGCGGCGAGCCAGCCGCTGATCGCGCCGGCGATGATTCCGCTGGCGGTGCCGCGAATGAGCAATGCAAATCTGGCGCGCATCGTCAAGGGTCTCCTATGGTTTCGGAAAGACTTGGACGAACGCGCCGTCCTTCACCTGAAAAATGTACACGCGTTGCTCTTTGAGATCGCCGCTCGCGTCGTACGTCACCTTGCCGATGAGCGTCGTCGCGTCGAGCGCGCGGATCGCATCGGCAACGCGCGGCGCATCGAGCGTGTTCGCTTTCTTGACGCCTTCCGCCAGCACCAGCATCGCCGCGTAGCCCGGCACGCTATACGTTTCGGGGTTGCGCGATTCCACTTTTTGATAATCGTTCCACCATTGCTTGTCGCCGACAATTTTCGGATCGGGCGAGATCGCGCCGACGTAGGTGCCTTCGCTCGCGGGCGCGGCTTCGTCCACGTACGTCGAGTTGAAGCAACCGTCGGAGCAAATGAATTTCGCGGTGATGCCCGCATCGCGTAATTCCGGCAACAGTACCATCCCTTCGGTTTCATAGCCCGCAAGGAAAACGACATCGGGATTCGCGGTTTTGATCGGCGCGATAAATTTCGCGTACGTCGTTTGCGCTTCCGGGATTTTCACGATGGCGGCGGGCGTGATGTTCAATGCTTTGAACGCGTTCGCCATTTGATCGCGCAAGCCGTTGCCGTACTCATTGTCCGCGTGCACGACGACGACGCGCTTGCCGCCGAGTTGCTCGACGATGAATTTCGCGAGCGCGGGCGCTTGCGCGGCATCGGTCGCGTTGACGCGGAAAAAGTTGCGATAGCCCTGTTTCGTCAGCGACACTTCGGATGCGGTGGGTGTGATGACGATAAGCGGCAAATCTTTATAGACCTGCATCGCCGCGAGTGTTTGCCCGCTGTTCAAATGTCCGATGACGCCGATTACTTTTTTGCCCTGCTTGATCGCGTCCGCGATTTCTTTCGCTTTTTCCGCGGCGACATCCGAATCGGCTTGATCGTCAATCGCGATGACCTTGACGGTGTAGCCGAGCAAACCGCCCTGGCGATTGAGTTGATCCGCCATTGTGCGCGCGCCGCCGACGACGGTTTGTCCGCCGTTCGCTTGCCAGCCGGACAGCGGCGCGACCGCGTAGACGATGACTTCGCCGCGCGGGGCGGTGGCGCAGGCGGTGGCGATGAGCGCGAGCGTGAGCAGTAGGATTATTTTTTTCATTGATCCACTCCGTATGGATAAGACAAGGTGACAAGGCGACAAGGCGACAAGGCGAAGAATTCTAACCGATGATCCACTTGTCTGAATGACGAATCATCAAAACCAATTTACCGATGATGTTGTCGTAGGTTGTATACAATTCACGTGCCGCTGTGGGTTCAAGATAATTGCATTTAACTGCAAACTCGATCCAAACCTGGGTTTCATTTGCTTCAGCTTCTGCAATGTTTAGGCAATTCTCAAAAGCACCCTCATATCGTCGTCGGCGCCATGCCTCCGCGATATTCGAGCACACGGCACGTGACGAGCGACGAATCTGATCCGTGAGCGAATAGGTTTCCTCTTTTGGAAATTGCTTGGTCAGGGCAAAGATTTCCATCGCGGCATCAAAACCCATCGTGTACACTTCTAGGTCACGATGCGTTTTTATTTTATTTGCCACGTCTCCTTGTCGCCCTGTCACCGTGTCACCTTGTCCCCGCGGTACACCTCATCCATCGCCCCCTGCAATTCATTCAATTTGGTCACTTGCTCCGCGATGTCATCGCGCAACCTCTGCGACCGGCTGTCCTGGATGTCGTCTTTCGAACGAATCAACATCAATTGCGAATACACCGTGCCAAGCGCGGTCAGCGTCGCATCGAGTTGCAGTTCGGCTTGCTCCATCGTGTTCGTGAGTTGCGCCAGGTTTTGCGCTTGCGCCCGTTTCGAGGCGAGCGTTTGCTTGGCTTGCTCGCGCACCGCGTCATCATCCTCGCGCGCCACCCGTTTTTCGAGTTCGCGCAATGCGCTAGGCGCGGACGCCGCATCCTGCTTGATAATCTCATCGCGTTCGTACGCATCGAGCCGTTGCGCGAGCCGGAAAATTTGCGCGATCCAATCGGCAATGCCGGCAGTGGACGATTGCAAGTGATCGCGCAAAATCCCGGCTTCGCTTGTACGAATCGTCGCTTCGATACGGTTGCGATAATCGAGCGCGCGTTGCACCGCGGCGCGCAGGGATGGCGTGTGGATCGTCGCGGGGTTGAACTCTTCGCGCAACATTTCGGAGACAACCTGCGCGCCGGTGTCAATGTCCTGGATGCTCGTGACGATGATCGCGATTTCCGCGACCGCGCCAATCACGAGCCAGTACCACCACTGCCACCAATCGAATGGATGTTGCACAAAGTACGCGAGCAAAATCGTGATCGCAATCGTCGCCGCGCTTTCAAAGCGAAAAAACGCGTGCGTAAGGATCGCGGAGGTTGCGCGGGTGCGAATCGGTGTTTGGTTCGACATAGATAATTGCATCTCGTTGACAAGGAGACCGGGCGACAAGGGGACAAGGAGAAAAATCTCCTTGTCGCCCTGTCTCCTTGTCTACTTTATTTCTACTTGTCTTGCTTCAAACTCTGCTTGATCTGTTCGCGCAATGCTTCCGCTTCGGCGGAACGTTGCGCGCCGGGATTGACTTGCACGCCGAGGCGCTCTGAGAGCAACATCGCGAGCAAACCTTCCATCACATTGCCCGTGCTACCTTGCTGACCATCGCCGCTGTTGATCATCACACGCGGCACGACATCAATGCCGGATTGTTGCACGGCTTCGGCGAAACGATTAAGCACCGTTTGCGTGACCTGGAATTGCGGTCCGCCGTACGCGCGCACTTGCTCTTCGGTCGCCAACGCTTGCGCGATCCCGATACGCGCCACTTTTTCCGATTCCGCTTCGGCGAGCGTGCGAATCTGCGACGCCTGTTGCACCGCGCGTTGATACTCGGCTTTACCCTGGTTCGATTGCACCGTGATGCTCAACTCGGACTCGGTGATGTGCTTTTGCATTTCCGCGCGCGCCTGCGCCTCGCGCAGTTCGCGTTCCTTGACCGCCGCCGTTTCCTGACGCCCGTACGTTTCGACTTGCTCGGTGGCGATTTGGCGCGAACGCAACTGCATCAAAATCGTTTCGATTTGTTGATCGTTCGCGGGCGAGGTCGGCGTGCCGATCAACACTTCTTCGAGTTGCAGATTATAGTGCTGGAATTTTTCCTGCATCTCCTGGCTCGCGATTTGCTGAATCATACTGCGTTCCTGGATCAGTTGAATCAGCGTGCGCGTCTGCGCGATGTTCTTGAAATACGCCGACACCATCGGGTCGAGGGTTTGCTCGACGAGGCGTTTAATGTCGCCGAACCGTTGAATGACGAGCGGCGCTTTTTGGTAATCAATGTGAATCACGACCGAGAGCGGGAGCGATGGCTCGAACGCATCTTTGGTGATGAGCGACACTTCGGCGAGATTTTCGTCGAGCCGATGCGAGCCGACCTCACTGCGAATCCATTTCAAAATAATGTTCGTCGTCGGCACCATAATCACTTTGCCGGCGTAGGTGTTGAACGCATACTTGCCGGGCAGTAACGCTTCGCTCCACACGCCGCGCTTGCCGCGCTCGACCATCTCACCGTGCCGATACTCTTTGCCGGACAAGTCTGCGCCGAGTTCGCCGGTGTACGACACGACCACGCCAACATTGCCGACTTCGACAATCGTCTTTTTGATCATTTCGACAGTAGCGAAAAAGCGATTGATATAGTACGTGCCTTCGACCAGCACTTGGAGTTGCCGCCCGCGCAAACCGTTTGCCGCCAAGAATTTATCGGCGTCTTGGAAATTGTTGTGATACGTCTCCGCGTCCGCCGGCTTGTCGCCGACGATGGGCGCGATGATTTCGCCTTGCGGCAAACTGGGCCCATCGTGCACCGTGACGATGCCGACGAGATCATCCGTGTCCTTGATCACGACCGGGCGAAAGCCGTTGCGCTCGGCGATCACTTCCGCCATCTTGCGAATGACGTCGGCTTCGTCGCGGTTGAGCGGCAGAGAAAACACGCGCTCTTCGGTGATGACGACGAACTGCATCAGGTTGATCGCGTATGTGCCTTCGCGCAAAATCCGGCGTTGTGGACCGCGTTGCCCGTCGTTGGCAAGAAATGTTTCGACATCCTGGAAATCGCTCACCGTCGCGTTCGACGCGAGAACCTGGGTCGGATCGAGTTGCTTGCCGTCGCGCGCAAACACATAGCCGATTTTCCCTTGCGTGATCGTGACGAGCGGCGCGATGTGGACGTGGTACTGAATCGGCATGAGGTAATGCAAACCGCCGCGCAAAACGTGCGCCTGGTAGCCGGCTTCGCCCGCGAGTGCGATAAATCCGGACTTGAGCGAACCCTTGCCGCTGATGCGCTTTTCGACAATGCCGATGCGGCTGTTCGGGATGAAACGAAAACCGGACAGCGCGATCAGCACGACGCAGATGAGCAAGATGGCGAATGTAAAACCGAGCAGTGGCAGAATGACGTTCATCGTGATCTCCTTCTTCAATGAGCGGGAAAGGGGGTGAGAGGGAGGGTGGGGGATTTTCTCCCCCTCACCTTGTCTCCCACCTTCCCCCTCGCTATCAAAAGTACGTTGACAGTATTTTATACAACTTGCGAATTGTCTCCGGGTCGGCGCGGCGGGCGAATCCGCCGGTCGTTTCCGCCAGCGTGTTGAGCACGTTCCAATCGGCGTCGTTGCCGTAGCCGATGCAAAAGATCACCACCGGCACGCCGGTCTGGTTGGTGCGCTTGATCTTTTGCGCGAGCGCGTTCAAATTCGTTTGCGACGAATTTTCGATCCCGTCGGTCATCACCAGAATTGCGTTGATGCGGTCGCGTTCGTTGCGCTTTTGCAGATCGTCGTACGCGTACTGCACGGCATCGAGCAAAGCGGTTTGCCCGCTTGCGCGCAATCCGCTCACTTGCGTTTTGAGCGCGGCGCGTTGCTTGCTCACATCTTGCGGCGCGACGGCGTTATACACCCGGTTCGAGAATGGCACCAAGCCCACGCGATCCCGGTCGCCCTGCACTTGATCGAGAAAGGTGTTGAGCGCGTCTACGGCTTGCGTCAACTTGTTTTGCTCGCCCATACTGCCGGACGTATCCGCGATGAGATAAATATTCGCGGGGCGTTTTGCCAAGTACCACACCGCTTGCACTTGTTCGATGATCGCCGGGTTTGGCATTTGTAGCGTCGTCTGCGGTTGCGCCGGGTCAACGCCGTTCGCCGTTTTGATCGGCGACGCCGGATCGTCAAGCCGCAAGTTCAAATCCACCGGGCGATAGCCGGCTTGCAAAATCAATTTTTGCGTTTCGGACGCCAAGAGAAAATCGCGCAAGCGGCGATACGTGAGCCGCTGATCGTTTGTGAGCGTCGGCTGTTCGAGCAGGGCAAGGGGATGATCCTGCCACAAAGTTCCTTCGACGGGATAGATCGCAACGAGTTTTTGCGCCGACTTGGTGTTGAAATAAATGACCATCTGCTCGGAAACGATGAATGCGTCGAGGTAACTGCGACCGCTTTTGAGAACCTGGTCAATCGTTGCGGCTTCGCCTTCGCCGTAATAGCGCACCGTTTTTTCGAGCGCGGCGACGTAATCGAGCGTCGCGCGATTTTGCAGATCGTCTTCGGTGAGGTTGCGCGTTTTGTTCGCGCCGGCGTAAAATTCAGCGAGCGTCGCGAGTAAGCCGCTGGCGGAACTGGTGGACGGGTGGCTCCATTTGAAATTCGGATCGCTCCGCGCTTTGGTCAACAAATCTTTCCAGCCGATTTGTTTTTGTGGATGTCCGAGTACTTGCGCGACCTCGTTCCACATTGCGATCACGACCGGCGTCACGGCGAAGCGTGTTGCTTCGCCGACAAGTGGGCGATCCAACCCGGCGTCAATTTGCGCGAGCCACAGCGACGAGTCGGGGTTGATCGCCGTGAATTTGCCGGCGCGCGCTTGCTCGACAATGTCTGCGGCGTCCAGCTTGGTCGCGTTGATTTTCATCGGCAAGCCGGACGGGGTTTTGTAATTCGCCTTGTTGAAACGCGCGACCAGGTCTTGCATCAGCGCGTCCTTTTCCGGCGAGTAGGCGAGATCGAGCGTGGCGGTTTGCGGCGCAGGTGTGGCGGAAGCGTCGTTGTTCAACAGCATGAACACGCCGGCGATGCCGCACATTGCCGCGCCGATGCCGATTACGACGACGACGACGGCAAGCAAAGCGCAACCGTTCGCTTTATTCAGGGCAGGATTTTTTGGCGCACGTTTATTTTTTGGCATTCCGTTTTTCACTCGTTCCGCTTTACGTTTTACGCTCTATCGCCCTTTGATATTCAGATCAAACCAGCGCCGCAGGGCTTGCAACGTATCCCGATCCGGCGAGCGCATCCGCGCCGGACTTTCCACTTTGGGTTTGGCGCCTTGCCCTTGCCATTTCACGAACAAGCTGTCGGCGGTGGCGATGGAGACTTCGGCGTTTGCCGGGCGAAAGCCGCGTTGCGCCGCCAGGGTTTGAAGCGGCGCGGAAAGCAAAAATTTTTCAAACTGGATCGCCGCGTTCTTTTCCGCCGCGCTGGTTTCGGGTCCCATCCAAATCGTGAACGGAAAATCGAACCAGGTCAAATATTTCGGATACACGATCACGAGCGGGTCCGCCCAGCGCGTTTGGATGCCGCTCATGTTCACGAGCAGATCGCTTTCGAGCAACTGCCCGCCGTCGCCGACCGAGGAGCCGAACAGCGCCAGGTCTTCGACCGTGTACGAACTGAGCGAAGAGAAATCGGTGACGGCGCCCATCAACTCTTTGAGCCACGCTTGGAATTTGGGGTTGGTTACATCTTCGGTGGCGATGCTTGCTTTGTCATAGTACTCCCCTGCCGCCGACACCATCGCCAGCAAACCCGCCGCGTTCTTGTTCGGGTTCGGTACGATCAATTTGAAATAGCCCCATTTCGGATCGCCGCCTAGTTCGGGCCATCCCCCTTTGGCGATTGCCGCGTCGTGTACGGTTTTCCAATTGACGTTGCCCTGCCCAAACTTTTTTTCGAGCGTGTCAAAGCGCGATTTGTAAATGCCCCACGCGAACAGCGAGGTGACGAGCGGGCGCGCGCGATATTCGCCATCGGTCAAGAAAATGTCGCGCCCCAGTTTCTCGCTTTGCGTCGCATTGACCAGTTCGACGAGATAGCGGCTGTCAGGAATCCATGCGGTTGGCACCGGGTTGAATTCGCCGCGATCCCATTTGCCGAGCGCGGTTACACTGTCCATCGGCGTCACGCTCACTACGATTGTCCGTCCGTCGAGCGTACGTTTCTCGGCGTTGAATTTTTGCGCCGCGTCTTGCACCCAGGGTTCGATGGGCAACGCCGAAACCACGCGCACCGAAATTGGTTGCGCGGTGGGATTCGGCACACTCCCGCTAATTTGCGAAAGCAAAAACGAAACGCCGACGATGAGGAGCGCGAGCAGAACGACGGCGAAGAAAATGAGTCTTGTGCGATTCATAAGGTTGTCTCTGTTGACAAGGTGACAAGGAGACAGGGAGACACGGAGCGATCACCTTGTCACCTTGTCTCCGTGTCTCCTTGCCTTGTGTTGCGGATTACGCTAATCCCAATTTTTTCTTCCGTTCCGCCAACTGCGTGTCGAGCGTGTGGCGTTCGAGCAGTTCGTCCATTTGCGTGTCGAGCCGCGATGCTTGCATTTCGGCGCGCGCGCTGGCTTTGTCGAGGCGTCCGCGAATGCTTTCCGCCATGCGCGCCACGTCTTGATCGCCCGAACCCATCAGATTATCGAGCGATTGCATCGTCTTCGCCGTCAACTCTTTCGACTTGGCGAGATCAAGCAGGGCTTGCATTTCCTCGCGTTCTTGCTTGACGGTGGTCAGTTTCGCTTCGAGTTTCAGTTTGGCATCGAGCAATTTTTGGTACTCGGACTGTTGGCGCTCGTACTGCGACTTGTATGTTTCGGCGAGCCGCGCGGTCGAATTCAATTTGCTCTGCGCGGCGACGGCGAGTTCTTCTCTGCCTTCCTTCAACATCAAGTCAATGTTGCGATCCAACTCGGCGGCTTTGTCAGCGAAATCGTCCCATTTGCGTTTGAGCGTTTTCACTTCGCCGCCGATGGTTGCCGCGGCGTCTTCCAGGTCTTCGAGATTGTTTTCAACCTGGCGGATGTACTGATCGATCACCGCAAGCGAATTTTTCTTGAGCGCCTCATCCACGAGCGCGTGCAAATTTGCCGCGATGAGCGTTTGCACTTTTTCGATTAAACTAGCCATTGGGTTCCTCCTTGTTTTGAATCTGGCGCAATTATAACATCGCGCGGCGCGCCAATCCTGACGTGCGGCTGACGGATTGCGGTTACTCGTCCTGATATTCGTTGGGCGCGACGAACAAGCGTCGAATGGCACCGCCCAGACGCACGCCATTCTTCTCGTGCGTCATTCCGATTTTTTCCGCGACGCGCTGTAAAAAAACAGTCGCCCGTTTCGAATGGTGAAAGCAACACCAAGTGCGATCTCACATCGAATCTATGCGACTGTTTTGTCTGCGTCAATTTACAAATGAATTGGCAATTTTATCGGGCGTCTTGCTTGGTTTTTCTGGCGCGGCGCATCATCTGGGCGAGTGTTGCGACATCCGTATCGGGCAACCAGTTGAAACGATCACGCGTGTAATCGCCGTGTCCGGTTTCAAATTGCTGGAGAAACCGAATCATTCCAACGACGCCCAACTCGCGCGTCAGGGCGGCAAGTCCACTCACGCGAATCTGTTCCCAAGTCATTGTTGGCACGTTTTACCACTCCAAGTTTGGCGAACCTTCGCACACCAGCATCATACCATTGTGTTAATTGTGCGTCAACTTGATTTTACAAATCACGAGCCAGACAATCATTCGTCTTGCTTATCCGCGTGCAGCACATACAACCTTCGCACTGCGCCGTTCGGACGCACCACGTCCTGCTCGTGCGTCATTCCGATTTTTTCCGCGACGCGTTGCGACGCGCGATTGTCCGGCTCGATCAACGCGACAATGCGCTCCAACTCCAAAACGGTGAACGCATAGTCGCGAATTGCGCGTGCGATTTCAGTTGCGTACCCGTTGCCCCACACGGGCTTGGCAAAAACATACACCAACTCAATCTCAAGCGCGCCGGCGATCTCTTTATCGAGCAAGCCGCAGTGCCCGATGAGCGCGCCGCTCGCCTTTTCGATCACCGGGCACAAATCGAAACGCGGCGGCGGAGCAACTTGCGCGTCTTGATCAAAAATCGCGATCAACTTTTGATACTCGCGCGGACCGCCCATAAAACGCGTCACGTCGGGATCCGTCCAGAGTGCCGCGAGTGCGGGCGCGTCGTCAGTGCGGAGTGAGCGCAAAAGCAAGCGAGAGGTTTCGAGGTTCATAATGGATTGGACGCTGACCAACGCGGATTTCTTTTTCAAAGATCGCGGCAGAACAACTATCAAACGATTGAACTATCGAACTAGTTTATACCCCCGCCCCCGCACGCTGACCAAATATTTGGGCTTGGCAGGGTCTGGTTCGATTTTGGCGCGTGCCCGGCTGATCAATTTTTCGATGCGCGCATCGTCCACTTCATCAATGTAATCCTCGCCCCACACGCCTTGCACGATGGCGTACTTGTCGCAGACGTGATCTAGGCGACCGTACAAAAACAACAGTAGACGAAACTCGAGATCAGTCAACGCTTCGACTGGTTTGCCCTCGACATACACGTTGCCTGTATTCACGTCAATGTCCACGCCGCGCGCGGACGGTTGTTGCACTAAACGCCGCCGCCGTACGAAATCGGCAAACAGTCGCGAGAAAATTTCGCTATCGTCGCCGTCACGCAGGATGGATTTGGCGCGCAAACTGCGTCGCGCCGCATTGTGTGTCTCTTCGCCCGGTGTGGCTTGACGAGCGAAACTGGCGTCGAGCAACACCGCTTGTTCCGCCGGTTTGAGGTCGCGCCAAATTTTTTCGAGTTCGCTTTGCACGTTCGGCTCGTTCACTAAACTTTGTTGGACGAGTTGATGAATGACGCGGTCGCCATGCGCACCCCGCACCGGTGCGCCGGTTACGCCACCGAGCGCGCCACACACGGCTTGCGCGATCCCAGGATGTCCGTCCGCATTCTCGCGGATAAAAGCGAGATCGGCGGCGCTGAACGTGACGCCCTCGCGCGCGGCGAACTGCTCACACAACGTGCGGGTGTCGGCGGC
>CAIKBD010000347.1 GCA_903825565.1 uncultured Anaerolineales bacterium
CACCCAACTCGACCGTTTTCGCAAACTCAACGAAGAGCGCGCCCAGCTGGAACAAACCCACCGCGAATTGTTGCAGACGTACGCGGCGCTCCATGCCAGCGAGGAACAGTATCATCTCCTTTTCCAAACGATGGTGCAGGGTGTGGTGGTGCAAGATGCCGCTGGTTGCATCATTCATGCCAACCCCGCCGCCGAAAGAATCTTGGGATTGGCATTCGATCAAATGCAAGGGCGCACCTTGCTAGACCCGTGCTGGAAGTTTGTGCAGGAAGATGGGTCTGACTTTCCCGGCGAAACACATCCGGCGATGCGCTCGTTAAGAACGGGACAACCAGTCTATAATCAGGTGATGGGGGTATTCAACCCGGCTTTGGAATCCTACGGCTGGATCAACATCAATATTGTACCGCAATTTAAGAAAGGGGAAGCGCAACCGTATCAGGTGTACACCACCTTGGAAGATATTACCGAACGCAAACGGGCAGAGCATGCTGTGCGGCGGTATAGTGAACAATTGACTCAGGTGGTGGAGATCGAATATTGCCTTGCCGTTTCTCTCGACCGGGCAAAAATCTATGAAGCGCTCAGGACCGGCATCCTACGCTTGTTCCCGGACATTACGGCGTTTTTCATTTCGGGCTTTGATGCTGAACGCCGGATGATTCAAGCCCTCTACGCGTTTAGCGATGGCGAAACGCTCGATGTGGCGCACTTGCCGGAAATTCCGCTTGCGCCGGACGGGCAGGGCATGCAGAGTCAGGTCATTTACACGCGCCAGCCGGTTATCATTTCCGACTCGCTCAAAAAACGATCCCGACCGGGCGTCACCGTGCGCGTTGGCTCGGAAGACCGGGATGCCCAGTCTGCTCTGCTGGTGCCGATGCTGGTGCACGACAAGGTCTTGGGCATCATTCAGTTGCAAAGTTACACGCCCAAGCGTTTCACCGCGGAGGATACGCGGCTGTTGGCGCTCGTGGCGAACACGGCGGCGGCGTCCATTCAGAATGCCCAACTGTACGAAACCGCGCAACAAGAGATCGCGGAACGCCAACACGCCGAGCAGAGTCTGCGCGCTAGCGAGGAACGCTACCGTTCGACACTCGACGGGATGCTGGAGGGTTGCCAGATCGTTAGCCCAGATGGGCACTATCTCTATGTCAATCCAACCGCCGCCTGGCAAGGTCGTTACACTCGGGAAGAGTTGCTAGGGCACACGATGATGGAGATGTATCCTGGTATCGAAAAGACGGCGATGTTTGCCCATCTTGTCCAATGCATGAACGACCGGACGCCGCACCGCATGGACAATGAATTCGTTTACCCTGACGGAACGACGGGCTGGTTTGAACTCAGCATCCAACCTGTGCCGGAAGGTATTTTCATTCTTTCCCTCGACATTACCGAACGCAAGTGCGCGGAGGAAGAGCGCGAGAAACTTGTCGCGCTTGTCGAGTCTAGCCCCAATCTGATTGGGCTCGCATCGCTGGACGGCCAAGTTCAATACCTCAACTACGGGGGACGCCAACTCATTGGGTTACCCAGTGCGGCTCCGCTGTGCATAAGAATTGACGAATTTGCGCCAATGGGTTCGTCTTCTTTCGCGGAGGCGATGCAAGCGCTCAAGCAACAGGGACAATGGCAAGGTGAAGGCGAACTGCTCAATTTGCAAACGCGTGCAATCATACCCACCCAAATCCAAGTCTTTCTCATCCATCACCCACAAACGCATCAGCCGATTGCGCTCGGCGCTGTGATGCAAGACATTACGGAGCGGAAAGCGCATGAAGCCGAAGTGGCGTGGCTCTTTGCCGCTGAGCAAGCGCGGCGGCAAGAACTGGATGCGTTGTACAACTTGGCGAATGCGCTGGTGGGCACGGATTCACTTGACCACACGCTTGATCTCATTGTGCGAACAGCCGTCGCGACCACCCACGTAACTTTTGCGCGATTGGCTTTGTTTGAGAATGGGCGTTTCGTCATCCGTGCCGCTCATCCCATTCGTGTGCTGGATGCGGATTTGTTTGCGGCGTGTCCACCCTCGATAGTGCAACATGATTTGTGCGACCAAGTTTTCGCACAAACGGAACCGACCATCGTACATGCAGACGACGCCACGTTGATGCCCGAAGATCGTCAGACTTTATTCCTGGGAGTTGCTCGGTCAGTTTGCCTGGTCCCGCTACGCAGGGGCAACCAAGCCACCGGAATCTTACTCTTGGCGGAAGTGCGCGCGCGTGAGCGTGAACCGTTCACTGCCGAAAAGCGCAAACTCGCCCGCGCGATTGGCGACCAAGCCGCGAGCGCGATTCGGCGCGCGTTGTTGCACAAGCAGACTTTGAACGATGCGCTGGAGTTGGAAAATGCGTACGAAGCGACGATTGAGGGTTGGTCACATGCGTTGGACCTGCGCGACAATGAAACAGAGGGTCACACGCAACGCGTCACCGAGTTGACGCTTGAACTGGCGCGCGCGTTTGGCTTTACGGATGAACAATTGGTTCATGTGCGGCGCGGCGCATTGTTACATGACATCGGCAAGATGGGTGTGCCGGATGCAATCTTGCTCAAGCCCGGCGCGTTGAACGAGCAGGAATGGGAGATTATGCGGCGGCATCCCGAATATGCCAAGATGCTACTTTTACCCATTCATTATTTGAAACCAGCCCTTGATATTCCGTATTGCCATCATGAAAAGTGGGATGGCACGGGATATCCCCGTGGACTCAAAGGCGAAGAGATTCCACTCGTCGCGCGTTTGTTTGCGGTGATTGATGTGTGGGATGCGATGACCTCTAATCGTCCATACCGGCTTGGCTTGCCAAAGGCGCACGTGCTGGAATGGATCCGTGCCAATCGCGGTACACACTTTGATCCCAAAGTGGTCGAAGTATTTCACCACGTGATCCAGTCCCGATAGGCGCGTGCGGCTTACGCCAATGACTGAACCTGCAAGCACTCACGAACGCGTCTTGCGCGAGCATAAAAAAGCAAGACTGCCAGATTCAGATCGGCAGTCTTGCTTTTTTTTTAGAGCGGGAGTGGATGGGAGTCGAACCCACCAGAGCCGTGTCAACGCCTCTCAGCAGTTTTGAAGACTGTGGACCCCACCGGGAATCAACCACCCCCATACTAGCCAAAGCCCCACGCGATTGGCTTGCGTCCGCGCCGCTTGACTGGCTCGGCTAGAATCTAACACACGGACAATTTTTTGTCAATTTTACTTGGCTTGCCCGGTCGCTTGCATCAACCGGTCGAGCGTTTGTTGCAACGCTTGCATCTCTTTGCCATACGTGCCCCAGTCCGCGTTCTTTAACGCGTCCTGCGCTTTGAGATAGTGATCGTTCGCTTCCTTGATCAGCGCGTTGACGCTGGGTGCGGCGGCTGCGCCGCCGGGTGTGGTGGGCGCGACGGTGATGCTTGTGCCCAAGCCGGCAAAAATGCGCGCGAGGGCATCGCCCAGGGACGGCTCCATCACAATCGCATTCGCTGTGGCGACGACGATACGCTTGAGTTGCGGGATTTGCGATTGTTCGGCGAGCAGGTACATCGGTTGCACGTAGAGCAAGGATTTTTCGACCGGGACGACGAGTAGGTTGCCCCACACGATCCGACTACCGCGCTGATTGAGCAAGGTCAACTGCGACGAGATCGCCGGGTCTTGATTCAAACGCGCGTGGATTTGCTCGGGTCCGTAAATGAGTTTGTCTTTCGGAAACCGATACACGATCCGTTTACCGTAATCCGCGCCGTCGCTCTTCGCCGCCATCCACGCAACCATGTTTTGGCGTTTCGCCGGCGTGAACGGCAACATCAGCATAAACTCTTCCTGGGTTTCGCCGGGCAGGCGCATAATCACATAGTACGGCTCCATGCGGTTCGGTTGCCCGTTCGCCGATTCATTGGGGATTGCCCACAAATCTTCCTTGTTGTAAAACACCTGGGCGTCTTGCATGTGATAGGTGCGGTACATCGCCGCTTGAATCGTGAACAAATCCTCCGGGTAGCGAAGATGCGCGCGCAAATCGGCGGGCATTTGCTCGATGGGCTTGAACAGCGCGGGGAAGATGCCGCGGTACGCTTTCACGACCGGCTCATTGGGCTCGGCGATATAAAACGTCGTTCCGCCGTTGTACGCGTCGATCACAATCTTGACCGAGTTGCGGATGTAATTCAAATTGCGATCATACGGCTCGCTGTACGGATAGCGCTCCGTCGTCGTGTACGCGTCTTGCACCCACAGAATTTTGCCGTCCGTGATCACCGGGTACGGATCGTGGTCGAGCAGTAGGAATGGCGCGATGCGTTTGATGCGCGTTTGCAGTTGGCGATTGAACAGCACGCGGCTATCGCCGGTCAGCGCGTCGGTGAGCAGGATATTCATGTCACCGAACCGCAACGCGAACATCAAGCGATCCCAAATCGCGCCAACCGCAACGCCGCCCGTGCCGGCATATGTCGTGAACGCGTTTTCCTCACCCTTGGGATAATCGAACTCTTGCTCGCGCGTTTTGACGAACACATAACTCGCCGTCTCCTCGCCGAAATAAATTTCCGGACGCGTGATCGGCACGCTCCCGGTCGGCGGAATATCCTTGACGAGCAAATTGGGCAAACCGTCCGCCGTAAATTCATTGACCGGGCTGATGGCAATGCCGTAGCCGTGCGTGTAAACCAGGTGCAAGTTGACCCAGGTTTGCGCCTTGTCCGCAAGTTTCTGCGTGGATAATTCGCGCGCGCTCAACATCACCTGGCGGTACTTGCCGTTGAGCGTGTACCGATCCACATCCACGTCGCTGAAATCGTAATAGGTGCGGATGCTTTGAATTTGGTTGTAGGTTTGCAACAGCGGGCGGTAATCGGACAGGCGAATGTTGTTGATCGTGTCTGCGTTGCGCTGAATGTCGGCGGTCGTCGGCGCATCCTCCACCGGGTACGGCGACTCTTGCATCCCGTCGAGCGCATACGCCATGCGCGTGAACGTGATCGTGTTTTTGATGTACGGTTGCTCTTTGGTAAACTCGCTCGGCTTGACCTCAAAGTTTTGCACGAACTCGGGGTACATTCCGCCGAGCAACACTGCCGCGCCGATCCACAACACCAGCGCGATGGCGATTCCCTTGAGCGCACGCACGAACACGTTGACGAGCAACAGCACCGCCAGTGCAATCGCCAAAATCGTCAGAATGTTGTACGCCGGAATTTGCGCGTTCACGTCCGTATAACTTGCGCCGAACACCACGCCGCGCGGCGAATAGAGCAACTCGAAAATGTCGAGCTGATAACTCCACGCATTGATCAGCAGAAAGGCGAAACCCAGCGCGGAGAAATGCGCTTTGACCGCGGCGGTGAATTGGAGCCGTCCCAGTCCCAGCAAATACGTTACGCCGGTTGCCAACAGCGCGAGCAGAACGGCGACATTCAGCCAGCTCACCAAGAATTGGTACACCGGCAGGGTGAACACGTAAAACCCGGCGTCGTGGTTAAAAATCGGATCGCTGACGCCGAATGCCGAAGCATTGAGATAACGCAGAAAGACGAGCCACTGTCCTTGCGCCAGCATCCCGACCAACACTGAAAGCACGAGTCCGCCGACGATGAGCAGGAACGTGATCGAGCGGCCCGCGAACGCGGCGATCTGTGCGAGGCGCGACGACTCGTCGCTGACGCGCGGCGTCAATTTGCGCGCGATCACAATGTTGAGCAGGTAAAACAAAAAGAACACCGCCACCGCGCCGAAAAAGATCGCGACGCGCGTAGTGATTTCGGTGGTGAACACCGATTGAAAGCCAACTTCCTCGAACCAGCGATAGTCGGTGTACAGTCGCGGCGCAAGCGAAAAGAAAATCCACAGCAACGCCATCCCGCCAAAGATCACAGTCGGTTGCCGCAAGTCTGGCGGGGGGCGTCGAAACACCTCATCCCAATTGACCGGCGGCGTGACATTGCGCGCCGCGCGTCCTCCGTGATAAGACATCGTTGTTACCTCCCGAAAGGAATCGGTTGAGCGTTATGTTTTCAACCAGCCCAAGCGAATGCCGATCCACGCGCCGGCAAAAATACAAAGCATCACGACGATGCTACTTACGGCAAGGAGCGGCACGCCGCCCAAGCCGTGCGAAATATTGTCGCCGCCGGCGAGTGTCGCGCCAATGCCCATCAACGCGCCGCCGGCAATCGCTTGCGGAATGCGCTCCGAGCGAAACGGCAATGTGGCGGATACTTGGTGCCGCCGCGTTGCGATGTACGATCCCAGCGGGATGCCAGCGACGACGAACAAGTTCCAATCCAGCACGGAAAAATCAAGTTCGAAAAAAAGCGCCGCCCAATTGCGACTGCCTTGCACGGTGCCGATGCCCGCTGGGTGTCCCGTCAACGTTGAGCCGATCCACGCGGCAATGCCGACGACACCCAGCATGGTGCCGGTGCGCATCCAACTCCAACCTTCGACAAGGATGCGCTGTCGCCCACGGATCAGCCACAGCAACGCGATAATGCCGATGATCGCCACGGCTAGCCAGCGATCCATTCCCAGCGCGCGCGGCAAAACGAGCGGGATGCCTTCGCCGCCGAGCAACTGGCGCAGCGGCTTGACCCACCACTCGCCGGCGATCCACGCGCTAATGGCGTAGGCGATGGTGGCGACGAGATAATCTACCTTGCCTTCACCCGCGCGATAAAACATTGCGCCGGCGCACCCCATTGCCAAGACCATTCCCAAACCCAGGAGCAAACCGCCCAGCGCCGTCGCCAAACCGAAGAAATGCAAATAGGGTAGTTGCAGGTTTGACCATTCGATGAACGCGTTGACGGCGAGCATTTGCACGAGCACTGCCAACAAATAAGCGCGTAACGTATCGGGCGCACGGCCCGTAATCACCTCGTGACAGGCAGATAACATTCAGAATCTGCCGCGCTGGGATACGTATCCAAACAGCGCGCCGACACACACGCCGAGCCACAATGTCAAAAGCATAGTCACACTCATTGTATCGAATCTCGAAAGGATGTCAATAAAGATTACGCGGAATCCACGTTTTGAGTTTGCTGACGGAAAAAAATTTGCGTGCCGCGCTTGACAAGTGACGCCTAGTTGTGGTAAACTAGCGACCGTAGATGGGTGCGGAGACGCAAGGGTGTGCTTGCACGTGGGCGTGAAGCAAGCGAGGCACGCCTTTTTTCTTGCCTGACGAAAATTAAAAAAACATTGCACGCGTGAATGGGTCGGTAGCTCAATTGGCAGAGCAACAGCCTTTTAAGCTGTGGGTTCAGGGTTCGATTCCCTGCCGACTCACTTGTTTGTACGCGGCAAGCGAACGGTCCGTCGCTCGTTCGGCACACGAACGAGAGGAACTTCCCGACTCTCGGTTCGAAGCGATTCGAACGCGGTTGCCTCATGAAACAGCAAGTGAGGGCGCGCGGCGAGTAATCGGCGCGTGACGACAACTGCAACAGAAAGCAACTCCGTCGGCGCAAGCCGGCAGGGATGAAACGGTGGAGTAAAAGCCCACCAGCGCCGTCGGCGACGGCGGCGGCTGGGTGAATGTCCAACTGAGAGCAAGGCGGGTGGGATTGACTCGCGCGCAAGCGCAGTCGGTTCCCGTCGCAGCGCAGATGCCGCCGCGAAGGAAATCTTGGCTCGGTAATTTGCGCCGCCGATCTTTTCGGCGAGACAGATGACGGATAAAACAGAATCGGGGGTACGGTTCGCTTGCCTTCTTTCAGCGCGTCGAATATGTTTGCGCGGATGCCTCTGTGATCCGCGCAAATACGAAAGGGGTAGAAGGATTATGCGAGCCGAGATTTTGTTTCCACATAAAAGCGTTTCTGCTTTGATCAGCGTGCGTAACGGCAAATGGCGCGAATTGGTGAAACACGTGGCAACCCTGCCCGAAGATCACCCGGACA
>CAIKBD010000348.1 GCA_903825565.1 uncultured Anaerolineales bacterium
GTAACCTGTACTTGGCTTAGTTTGATTTCCAATCTCCTCTTTTCGGTTGTCAAAGCATCGCGTTGTTTTTTTACGGACTTTATTTCAGCGTTGATCGTGCCGCTAATCAGTTCGTCGGAATCATCTGCCAGTGCATGCACCAATCGCTTTATTTTCTGCTCGGTATTAGCAAGCAAGTTTTCTACTTCTGCCAGCCTCCTCATAGTGGGCGTGAGTTCATCCTCGCGTCGCTCTGCCATTTCGCGCAGTCCTTCGTCGAGCATTGATTCATCCGTCAAAAGTTTGGTCAGCCAATCCCATACCGCTGTATCTGCCAGATGCGAAACGACGTGTCGCCCGCGATATGGGCAATGCTCGACTTCGTTGGATAGCCAATGGCGCGCGCATCGATACATTGGATAAGGATAATTCGTAATTGTTTACCGCATTTGACGCGCGAGATAGCGCAGCGTCAATCGCATAAAAGTTGGATTGAAATTTGATTCCCAAGTGTGTATTGTAAAAGCCATATGACGAACGACGAACTCGTACAACAACTCAAAGAAGCCCAAGCCCTGATTGCGAAACAAACCGCGCTCATCGCCGAACTCAAGGCGCGTATGGCCGAGCTGGAACAGAAACTCGATGAGGCACAACGGCGCGGCAAGCGCCAAGCCACGCCCTTTTCCAAAGGCGCGCCCAAAGCCGAGCCCAAGACCTCAGGACGGAAACCGGGGCACCTTGCCGCGCATCGTCCAAAACCCGAACGCATTACGCGCACCGTCGAAGCCCCGTTACCTGCCCACTGTCCCACGTGTGGGGGAACGGTGGTTGAAGAAGCGGTGCGCGCGCAATACCAGGAAGATATTCCGCGCCCCATCGAAACGATCATCACCCAGTTCAATGTGCATGTGGGACACTGTGCGGACTGCGCCACGCGCGTCCAAGGTCGCCATCCCGAACAAACTTCCGATGCGTTAGGGAGCGCCGCCGTGCAACTGGGTCCGAATGTGCTGGGCCTCGGTGCCGAACTCAAACATGATTTGGGCGTCTCGTATGGCAAGGTCGCGCGGTTCTTTCGCTTGACCTTTGGACTGGACGCGAACGCTTCGAGTTTCGCGCGCGCCGATCAACGCTTGGCGCAAGATTTTGCGCCGACCTATGCCGACCTGCAAACGCAGTTGCGCCAGAGTGCAGTGGCGCATGCCGATGAAACGGGCTGGAAAGTGGGCGGGCATTCCGCGTGGCTGTGGGTCTTTACGAATGAGCAACTTACCCTCTATGTGATTGACCCGCACCGCGATCACGATGTGGTCGAGCGCATCCTGGGTCTGAATTTTGCGGGCGTACTCATCACCGATTGTTTCCTCGCGTATGATCCTTTGACCTATGATAAGAGCAAATGCGTCGGGCATTTGTTGCGGCGTTGTCACACCTTGGTCGAAAGTGGCAACGCGAGCGCGATCCGTTTCAGTGAGCAAGCCGCGTGCCTGTTCCGTGGTGCGCTGAAACTGAAAGAGCGCAAGTCCACTTTGAGTGAACACGGCTATCGCGTGGCGTGTGGACGCTTGGAAGCGGCTTTTGACCGCTTGCTCGCACGCTCCTATCGCCATACCGACACGGTCCGTTTTGTCAAACTGCTTCGCAAACAGCGTGCGTATCTGTTCACTTTTTTGTATGTCGATGCGGTTGCGCCGACCAACAATGCCGCCGAGCGGGAATTACGTCCCGCAGTGATCATTCGTAAAACGAACGGCTGTAATCGGAGTACGAAAGGTGCTACCGCACATGCCATCCTGGGAAGTGTTATTCGCACCGCACGCAAACACGGTCACGATTTCGTCGATTTGACCAAGCGGGTGTTGCAACACCCGCTCCAAGTTGTGGTGAAACTTTGCAGTTCCGATCCTGCGCCACCTATCTTGCCTGTGACCATGACTCATTCCAACCCATGTGCCGCGTCAGCCACGTGACGTCAGGTGGCTTTGCCGCGCGCCGGATGCGGTAAAGAAATACAAACTTTTTACTGCGATTTTTCAACGCGCTCATCCAGATTTTAGGCAATCCCGGTAAAATGCAATTGCTCGACGATTTTTGAATTGGAAAAAACAAAATGAAAGCAAAAATTTTTCTCATGCTTTTGGGTGCGCTCGTTGCGTTAACGGCATGCGGCGCTCGGCGTCAAACTTTGTCAGCCATGACGCCGACGCAGAGGGCGGCTCACACAGTCACGCCCGATGTTCCAGCCGAGTATCAAAAATTGTACACGTATCTCAAAACAATTCTTGATGCGGCAGACGCAAAACTGGATGACGAGTTACAAGGACGCCAACGTCCAATCACCTTTGCCGCCGAGTTGATTATTGCCGACTCGAATCGCGGCACCGATTTGCTCAAGCCGGAAACATTGCCAGCCACACGTCTGTATCTCGACCGGTTGTATGCGTTGGGCGTGCGCGGCGTGAAAATTAGCGTACAGTATCCGTTGTTCACACCCAGTTTCCCGAACTATGACCGGTACGTGGAATTTTTTCGGCAGGTGGCGAGCGAGGTCAAACAGCGCAACATGAAATTGACCGTGCAAGCATCCGTTATTTTTGCCGGCACCGGTTTCACCGATTTGCAATTCGATTTTGCCACTCTGACGTTTGATAAATTCAAAAACGAAAATCGGCAAATGGCGCAAGCGATCATTAACAATTTGCACCCGGATTATCTCGTGATTGTTGGCGAGCCGGACACGGCGGCGAAATTGACCGGGCTGAAAGAGTTGAACGACCCGGCGCAATCGGTCGAGTTTGTCCGGTTTGTTCTGCAAGATCTGGATCGCGGCACGACAAAAATCGCGGCAGGCACCGGCACGTGGAGTCCGCTGGCGTTTGCCCAAGGGTACGCCCGAAACACGAACCTGGATTGCATTGTTCTGCACATGTACCCCGTCGGCAAAGAGACGTTTGCAAACGCGTACGCGATGGCGAACCTCGCCAAGCAAAATGCCAAGTGCGTGTTGATCAACGAGATGTGGCTGTACAAAACGCTGGAGATGGGCGGAGGCAACAATGTCGCGGCGAGCGAAGAGGTTTTCAAACGTGACGCGTACAGTTTTTGGCAACCGCTTGATCAAGAGTTTTTGCGTGTGATGACGAAACTCGCCGACCGACTCGATGCGGAATTCATTTCGCCGTTTTGGTCCATGTATTTCTTTGGTTACCTGGATTACGAGCCGCGTTATGAAAAGATGCCGTATAATCAATTGCGTCAGCAAGCCAATCAGACCGCAACCAAAAATTTGTTGCTCGGCTCGCTCAGCCCGACCGGTGAGTACTACAAGGAACTCATCGCCACTCACAAGTAGGGAATGCTCGTCGTAGCATTTCCTCTGAGGTCAAAATGAAAATTCAATTTATCGTTCTCCTGTTCGTCTGCCTTGCCTTGGTCGCATGCAACGCGCCCGTGCCGACCGCCGCGCCTACGTTTGCACCAACAAGGATGGCGTCTCAATCACTCGACGTAACCACGCCAACCGCCATCGCGCAACCAACGAACCAACCAACAATCAAACCAGCCAACACGCCCAC
>CAIKBD010000349.1 GCA_903825565.1 uncultured Anaerolineales bacterium
AGTTCGCAACGCAAATCTGAAATCATAAATCTGAAATCTGAAATGGAGAAACCATGAATCCCCAACAAATTAGGGACGCCGAAAAAAAGTATCTCGTGCAGACGTACGCGCGTCCGCCGTTTGTGTTGACGCGCGGCGAAGGCGTGTATGTGTACGACGCCGACGGTAACAAGTACCTGGATGTGGCGGCGGGCATCGCGGTCAATGCGCTCGGCTACAACGAGCCAGGTCTGGTCAAGGCGATGCAAGACGCGGCGGCGGGCTTGTTGCACACATCGAATTTGTTCTACACCGAGCCGCAAGTGGTGCTGGCGCAGGCGCTCGTCGAAAAATCGTTTGCGGACAAGGTGTTTTTCGCCAACACCGGCACCGAAGCCGTCGAGGGCGCGTTGAAATTCGCACGCAAGTATCACCAGGAACGCGGCGACGCGCAACGCAAAAATTTTGTCGCGTTTCGCGGCAGTTTTCACGGGCGCACGATGGGCGCACTCGCGGCGACCGATTCGGAAAAATACCAAGGTCCCTTTCGCCCGTTGATGCCAGGCGTGACGTTTGCCAACTTTAACGATCTCGATTCGGCGCGCGCGGCGATCACCGCCGAGACCGCCGCCGTCATCATCGAACCGGTGCAAGGCGAAGGCGGTGTGTATCCGACGAGCGATGCGTTTCTGCGCGGCTTGCGCCAAGTGTGCGACGAGCGCGGCGCACTGCTCATCTTCGACGAAATTCAATGCGGGATGGGGCGCACCGGCAAATTGTGGGGGCACGAATGGTCGGGCGTGACGCCGGATGTAATGACGATTGCCAAGCCGCTCGCCGGCGGTTTGCCGATTGGCGCGATCTTGACGACCGATGCCGTCGCGTCGGCGGTGCATGTTGGCGAACACGGCACGACGTTTGGCGGTGGCGCGTTCATCACCGCCGTTGCCTTGCACGTGTTCAACCGCGTTAGCGATCCGGCATTTCTCGCGCACGTCAACGAAATGGGCAATTATTTGATGGAGCGTGTGAGCGAGATCAATTCGCCGCACATCCAAGAAGTGCGCGGGCGCGGGTTGATGATCGGCGTCGAGTTGGACATTGATGCGGGCAAGGTGCGCGAACAGGGTTACAAGCATGGCGTGCTGTTGATCCAGGCGCGCGATAAAGTGGTGCGCTTTGTGCCGCCGCTCATTTTCCAAAAAGCGCACGTGGACGAGTTGATCGAAAAGTTCGCGCAAGTGCTGGCGGAAATGGTATAGGTCGGCGGAAAGGAACAGAGCGTCATGCGTTGGGAATATTTTCGGGTGCGTGTGCGCGGCGACCATGCCGCGCCATCGTCCATCGCCATGATCGGCGATGACGGCAATTTCTACGAGTTGCAAAAACAACCGGGTGATAAAGACAACGCGCCCGTGATCAGCCGGCTACTCCAACGGCTCGGCGATGAGGGCTGGGAGTTGGTCAGCATCGCGCAGACCGGCGATAGCGGCTATGCCTCGGTGATCTATTTCAAACGCATCAAGGCGTAGCGTGTCAAGCGCGCCGATACGGAAAATTTTCATGATTCGACAATTGGAAGAACTGGCATTGAGCGCGTGGGCGCCGCTACAAACCATGTTTGTGGATGGCTGGGTGTTGCGCTTGGCGGACGGCTACACCAAACGCGCCAATTCGATCAACCCGCTCTATGCACCGCACGGCGAGGTGAACGCGCAGATTCAATTTTGCGAACAAGTTTACCAACGCCGCAATTTGCCGGTCGTCTTCAAAATGACGACCGCCGTTCAGCCGGCGCAGCTCGATGCGCTGTTGGCGGCGCGCGGTTATCGGCGCGATTCGCCGACGAGTGTGCAAACGTTGGCGTTGCCCGAGTGTGTGCCCACGCAAGTGGCGGAACTTGCGCCGACACTTGCGCCCGAATGGCTCGCCGATTTTTGTCGGATGAGCGGTGTGAGCGCGGCGCGGCAACCGACCCTGCGGCAAATGCTGGACAATAGCGCGGCGGAAAAATGTTTCGCCGTGATCCGGCGCGGGGGCAAGGGAATTGCGTGCGGTCTCGGCGTGTTGCAGGGCGAGCAGATCGGGTTCTATGATATTGTGACGGACGCGGCGTTTCGCAACCAGGGGTACGCCCGCGAGGTGATGTTGAACCTGATGCGCTGGGGCAAACAGAATGGCGCGCGGCACGCGTACCTCCAGGTGATGCAGAACAATGCGCCCGCTTTGCATCTGTACGCGCGACTGGGCTTTACGCCGGCGTATGAATACTGGTACCGCATTCGAGACGCGCGCTAGAACCGCGCACTGGAAATTGAGCGAAAGGATTTATAATTTTGATTGACTGGGTTACGTTGCCGGAATTAACTACAACGCTGAACGAGATCACGGTGCGCCGCGCGACGCTTGCCGATGCGAGCCAAATTTTTTCGCTCGTCAACCTCGGCGAGCGCGAGGGTCAGTTATTGCCGCGCACGCTCGAATCCATTCGCGCCAGCATCTGCGATTGGATCGTCGCCGTAGACGGCGTGCGGCTTGTCGGCGCGAGCGCGCTGGTGGAGATGCATTCCGCGCTCGCCGAAGTGCGCTCGCTGGTCGTCGCGCCGGACTATCGCAAGTTTGGCGTCGGCGCGCAGATCGTCCACGCCTTGATCGATCTGGCGCGCGAAAGAAACATTGCGACGGTGTTCGCGCTGACGCGCGCGGTCTTGTTTTTTGAAAAGCAAGGATTTATCATCAGCGACAAGGAAAATTTCCCGGAAAAGGTTTGGCACGATTGCTCAATCTGCCGCTTGCAATTTGCGTGCGATGAAGTGGCGATGGTCATGTCCGTGCCCACCAAGAATGAGTGAGGGATGAAATTCTCGCTCGCGCTCGCAATTTTCGCCCTGGCGTTTGCCGGCTACTGGCTGACATATAGTCGCGCGCTCGATCTGTATGCCGACGAAGGGACGATGCTCGCCGTGACGGACGACCTCGTCAAGTTTGGGCGTGTCAGCATTGACCAGACGAATCATTTGCAGTACATTCATCACGCGGCGATTGGCGCGGACGCGGCACGCTACTCCAAGTACGGGATCGGGCAATCGCTTGCCGCCGCGCCGCTATACGCGTTCGGTTTGCTGGTGCCGGCGTTCGGCTTGATCGATATTGCCTTGTTGCTCAACCCGCTTGCCGGTGCGGCGTGCGTCACGCTCGTTTTTCTGATCGCGCTCGAATTGGGCGCGGCGCGGCGTCACGCGCTTATCGCCGCGCTCGTCGTTGCTTTTGCCACGCCGTTATGGGTCTACTCGAAAAATTTTTTCAGCGAACCGTTGAGCGCGCTGGGCTTGACGCTGGCGACGTGGGGTGTCGCGCGAATGACGCGGCGGCGGAGCGTCGCGGGCGCGTTGATCGCCGGCGGCGGGCTGGCGCTGGCAATGCTCGTCAAGTTGAGCATGGGGCTGGTCGCGCCGGTCTTGTTCCTCGTGATCCTGGGTTTGGGCGCGCGGCGCGTTCGTTTCGCGCTCGCCGCGCTGTACCCGCTCGTGTTCGCCGCGCTGGCGATTGGCGCATACAATTTCGCGCGCTTTGGCGACGCGTTGCACAGCGGTTACGGCGACGAAGCGTTCACCGCCGCGCCGTGGCTCGGCGTGCTGGGAATGTTGTTCGCGCCGGGACGCGGCGCATTCATCTTTGCGCCGGTTTTGTTTGCGGCAATCCCAGGTTGGCTCAAACTACGCGCGCCGGGATTGCGCCTCTGGGTGATCGGTAGTGCGCTGGCGATTTTGGCGGTGCACGGCGCGTGGTGGTCGTGGTGGGGCGGCTGGGCGTGGGGTCCGCGATTCCTCGTGCCGCTGATGCCGCTCGTTGGGTTGGGCATTTTGCCCTGGCTCGAAAATCCGGCGACGCAAACCCGCGGCGCGCGTTGGTTCGTCGGCGGTGTGGTTGCGCTGAGCGGGGTGATGCAATTGGCGGGCGCGTTGGTGTCGCGCGTGTTTTTCTTTTGGGAAGTGATGCGCCAGTTTCCCGATCTCAACCCCGATGAGGTGGCGCTGTACGATGTGCGCGTTTTTATGCCGCTGTTCAATTTCGAGCAAGCCCTGCGCGGCAATCTCGATCTCGCGTGGAAGCCGGGCTTGGACGCGCCGCTCAATAGCGGCGGTTTAACGCTGGCGTTGCTCGCCGTTGGTGTCGGCGTCGCCGGGGTGATCGCGGCGACGCGCGGCGTTCGCTGGGCGGGCGCGTTCAGCGCGCTCGGCGTAGCGAGTCTGGTGCTGATCGCGCTTGCGCGGTACCAAGCGCAGGACGCGAATCCGTTCGCGGCGGTGGCTTTTCAAATTACAACCCAGGTTCCGCGTGACGCGGTGCTATTCGTCGGCGATAATGCCGCGCCGACGAATCAGTTGTGGTGGAACGCGAATCGGAGTGCGCTCCGCATCGTCGGCGTGCCGCCGCACGATCTGGGGCAGTTGCAATTGCACGCGTTGCCGGTGGTGCGCCGCGAGTTGAGCGCGCGGCAAGCGATTTGGTATTTGCAAACCGAAGCCACCTTGTTGCCGGCGTTCGAGCATGAATTGCAGGAATTGAATTTGTGCGAAAGCAGTCAGCCGCTGGGGACGAGTGTGCGCTTGGTGCGCTGGACGCCGTGCGAGCAACAAACGGTGAACTCGGCGCCGGACGCGCACGATCCCAACGCGTGCGCGGATTGTCAGCACGATTGGAATTAACGGTCAGCATGGATCCGAAAATCATAAATTAAAAATCCACACGGGAGGTGGCAAATGGAAAAGAGAAAAGCGGGCAAGGTCGTGCTGGCGTATTCGGGCGGGCTGGATACGTCGGTGATTGTGCCCTGGCTCAAAGAAAATTATGACTGCGAAGTGATCTGCGTGTGCGCGGACATTGGGCAGGGGGATGACTTGTCGGGCGTCGAAGCCAAGGCGCTGGCGAGCGGTGCGAGCAAGTGCATCGTGCAAGATTTGCGCGAAGAATTTATCACCGATTACATTTATCCGACAATTCAAGCGGGCGCGATCTACGAGCGCAAGTATTTGCTCGGTACGTCGTTCGCGCGCCCGTTGATCGCGCAAGCCCAGGTTGCCGTCGCCGAAGCGGAGGGCGCAGACGCGGTGTCGCACGGCGCGACCGGCAAGGGCAACGATCAGGTGCGGTTTGAGTTGACGTATCAAGCGTTGAACCCCAAATTAAAAGTGATCGCGCCCTGGCGCGAGTGGACGATCCGCTCGCGTGAGGATGCGATTGCCTATGCCAAGGCGCACGACGTGCCCGTGACCGCGACGCTCAAATCGATCTACTCGCGCGATTGGAACATTTGGCACTTGTCGCACGAGGGCGGCGTGCTCGAAGACCCTTGGCAGGAACCGGAAGCCGCGATGTACCAACTGACCGTTGCGCCGGAGCAAGCGCCGGATGAACCCGAGTACGTCGAGATCGAATTTGACAAGGGCTTGCCGCGCAAGATCAACGGGCATGCGATGGGCGCGATTGAGTTGCTGACCGCGCTGAATCAGATCGGCGCCAAACATGGCGTGGGGCGCGTGGACTTGGTGGAGAATCGGCTGGTCGGGATGAAATCGCACGGCGTGTACGAAACGCCCGGCGGCACGATCTTGATCGAGGCGCACGATGCGCTCGAACAAATTTGTCTCGACCGCGAGTCGTTGCATTACAAGCAACAGGTCGCGATCAAGTACGCCGACCTCGTTTATAACGGGCAATGGTTCATGCCATTGCGCGAAGCGCTCGACGCGTTCGTCCGCGAAACGCAAACAACCGTGACCGGCGTGGCGCGCTTGAAACTTTACAAGGGCAACGTGATGCTCGTCGGGCGCAAGTCGCCGTACAGTTTGTACCGCGAAGATTACGCGACGTTCGGGCAAGAGGACGTGTACAATCAAAAGGATGCCGAGGGCTTTATTCGCCTGTTCGGCTTGCCGATGAAAGTGCGCGCTTTGCTCGACGTGGAACGGCACGGCAAGAGCGGTTACGCGCAACCGGATTATTCCAAGTTCAAGAGGGACTAGTCAAGCGAGGGGGAGACAGGGAGAGTGGGCGAGTGGGAGATTTTCTCCCCCTCACCCCCTCACCCCCTCACCCCCTCTTTCCCAGGGGAACCATGCAACCATCAATTGGAGTTACTGTCGCAAAAGGATTTCGTGCCAGCGGCGTGGCGTGTGGCTTGAAGAAAACCGGCGCGCGCGATTTCGCGCTTGTCGTGAGCGATCACGATTGCGTGTGCGCCGGCATGTTTACGACGAATCGTGTGCAAGCCGCGCCGGTGCTGTACGATCAGGCGACGCTCGCGCAAAATTCGGATGCAATTCGCGCGGTCGTCGCCAACAGCGGGTGCGCGAACGCGTGCACCGGCGATGCCGGTCTCGCGGACACGCGCGCGACGGCGGCGGCGACCGCGCGCGCGCTCGGCTGCCGCGCCGATCAAGTGCTCGTGCTTTCGACCGGCGTGATCGGGCAACGCTTGCCGATGGAAAAAATTCTCCAGGGCATTTCGCTTGCCGCGCCGAGTTTGAATGACGAGGGCGGCGACGACGCATCGCGCGCGATCATGACGACCGACACACGCCCCAAGGTTTTCGCAGTCCGGAATTCGCAATACGCCATTGGAGGCATGTGCAAAGGCGCGGGAATGATTCACCCGAATATGGCAACGATGCTCGCGGTGATCACGACGGATGCGAAAATCGCGCCCGAACTTTTGGCGCGCGCGCTCCGCTCTGCCGTCGCCGTCAGTTTCAACCGCGTCAGCGTGGACGGCGACATGAGCACGAACGACACGGTGCTCGTGTTGGCGAACGGCGCGTCTGATTGCGAAATACACACCACGCAACACGTCGCTGAATTTACACACGCCCTAACTCAAGTGTGCACCGACCTTGCCAAGCAGATTGTGCGCGACGGCGAGGGCGCGACCAAATTTGTCGAGATCGTCGTGACCGGCGCGCGCGCGGAGGAGGAAGCGGTGCGCGTCGCCAAAGCCATCGCCAACTCGCCGCTGACCAAGACTGCGCTGTACGGCGGCGACGCGAATTGGGGCCGCGTGGTTGCGGCGGCGGGCTACGCCGGCGTCGCGGTCGAGCCGGCGCAAATGCAACTGTGGTTCGGCGCGGTGAATGTGTTTGCGAACGGAATGCCAACCCAGTTCGACGAAGCCGATTCGGCGCGCGCGATTGCCGGCGCGGACATTGCAATCCGGCTCGACTTGGGGCAGGGCGCGGCGAGCGCAACCGTGTGGACGTGCGATCTGTCACACGATTACGTGACGATCAACGGCAAGTATCGGACGTAATATGCGCGACGCAATACGTGAAACGTAAAACGTGAAACGTGAAACGTGAAACGTGAAACGGATTGCGTCGCGCCATACAAAAATCGTGCCAATCGTGATATAATGGAATTGACACTAGTGATGCCAGGGGCAAACCGTGATCGATCCATTCATCGGCAAGACGATTGGCAAATACGAAATCGTCGCCTACGTAGGACGCGGCGCAACGGCGGACGTATACAAGGCGTACCAGCCCGCGCTCGACCGGTACGTAGCGATCAAAGTTTTGCACCCCTTTTTGTCCGAAGACCCCGATTTTCTCATCCGCTTTCAGACTGAAGCGAAATCTGCCGCGCGGCTTCGCCATCCCAACATCGTTCAGGTTTACGACTTTGACATTTTGCAAGGAATGTATTACCTCGTGATGGAATTCATCGAGGGGACGACGCTGAAAAATCGCTTGCAAGAAATGAACTCCCAGCAACAGCCACTCAGTCTCGACGAGTCCATCCGCATTACCCGCGCCGTCGCCGGCGGTTTGGCGTACGCCCACACGAACGGTTTGATCCACCGCGACATCAAGCCGGCAAATATCATGCTCAGCAAAGAAAATCAGATCATCCTCACCGATTTCGGCACGGCGAAAATCATCGGCTCGAAGCACACCGCGAGCGGCGTCACGGTGGGCACCGCGGCGTACGCCTCGCCGGAACAAGTGATGGCGCAAGGCACGGACGCGCGGAGTGATCTCTATTCGTTGGGCGTCGTCTTTTTTGAGATGGTCACCGGGCAAGCGCCGTTTTCGGCGGATACCGGCGTCGCCGTTTTTCTGAAACACATCACCGATCCGATTCCGAATCCGTGCCGGCTCAATCCCGCGCTGCCGCCGGACGTGGAATCGTTCGTCTACCGGGCGATGGCGAAAAAGCCGGAAGAGCGCTACGCGTCCGCCGAAGAAATGACCCGCGATCTGGATTTGCTACACAGCAGTATTCCGTTTTCGACGCCCAAGCCATCCGCGTTAGGCATCGCGCCGCTCGACTTGCCGCAGTTCGCCGCAGACCTTGCCGCGCCGCAACCGGTTGCCGCGCCGCCGGATTTTCAACTCGTGCCGTACACCTTGTCGCCGGGCAACGTCGCCAAGCAACCGAGCGACCTGCCGAGTGTGTGCGATATGGACTGGGATCGCGCGGCGACGCATTTCAGCAAGGGCTATATCGCCGAGTGGTTGCGCGACGGCGTCAAGCGGTTGCGCGCCGGGCATCAGCACGGCTTGGCGGACGATCTCGAAGCGATTGTCAATCGTGCCGATGCGCTCGTCGCGCAAATCGCGCCAAACGACGAGATGAGCCGCCACGCCGCGCTCGAAGAATTTCTGAACGGGCTGGGCGCGCCGCGCCCGCTGTTGCATGTCGCGCCCGACTGTTTGCAGTTTCCGCCCGCCGGCGTCGAAACGAGCGGACGCGCGATCCCGATGGTGATCACGAACCAGGGGCGCGGGTATCTGTTCGGCGAGGTGATCGCCCAAGTGTCTTGGCTCTACGTCAAGAATCCGCGCTTTGGGTGCGGACCGGGCAAATCGTTCACCGTGATCGTCGAGCCGCGTTTGCAAAACGTGCCCGCCGGTTTGTACGAGCAAGACGACGCGCTGGTGATTCGCAGCATCAGCGGGCAACGCCACGTGCTGGGGCAGATCGAAGTGATCGCCGCCATTCTCGATCTGGACACGAACGTGCTCGATTTTGGCGGCGTGGGGCAGGGTGACGAAGCGACGATTTCGTTTGGCATTCGCAATCGCGGCGCCGGGATGTTGGTCGGCAAGTTGGAAAGTCTCGCGCCGTGGCTCCAAATTTCGCCGCGCCAATTCCAAATTGCGCCGGGGCAAGAAATCACGGTGACGGCGGACGCCGATTCGTTGGCTTTGCGTGCTGGCGCAACGTTGCGCGCCAGCGCCATCATTATCGAAAGCAACGGCGGGCACGACACGCTCGACGCCAAGATCGAAATTTATTCGCCGCGGCTTACGCTCAACCCGCCGCGTGTGGAACTGGGTGTGCTGGATATTGCCAGTCTCCAATTCAAACAGGCGCTCGATTTGAACATTACGAATGATGGCTTTGGCGTTTTGCTCGGCACGCTCAAGCCGGAAGAAGCGTGGTTGAGCGTCGAGCCGGCGTCCTTTCGCTGTTATCGTGGGCAAACGCAGGCGATCACGCTGATGATCGCTAACCTCAAGACCGGCGTGTATCGCCAGGTCGTGCGGATCGAATCCAACGCGGAGGACACGATCCTGCCGGTGACGGCGCGCGTGATCTTTTCGCTCGAACCGAAAATGGTTTTCATTCCGGCAGGCATTTTTCTGCGCGGCGTCAAATCGCCGGAGCAAGACGAGGGCGGCGTGCTCGATGAATTTTTCCGGTCGTTGCGTCCCGAAGCGCGCAAGCGCGAACTCGCGCTCTCGGTGGGCGAACGTCCGCAAACTGAAATCTACATGAGCGATTACTGGGTCGGCAAATACCCGGTGACGAACGCCGAGTACGCCGTTTTTCTCAAGGCGACGAATCGCCGCGCGCCGGAACATTGGGTGGACGACAACCTGCCGACCGGTTTGGAAAATCATCCCGTTGTCAATGTGACCTGGCATCAGGCGCGCGCGTACTGCTTCTGGCTGTCTGAGGTCACCGGCAAATCGTACCACCTGCCAACCGAGGCGCAATGGGAAAAAGCCGCGCGTGGCGTGGACGGGCGCATCTTTCCCTGGGGCAATCGCTGGGATCGCAACCGCTGCAATACGCTCGAACGCGATTTGCAATTCACGACGCCGGCTGGCTCGTTCAGCCCGGACGGTGACAGTCCCTACGCGTGCGCGGATATGGCGGGCAACGTGTGGGAGTGGACACTCGACTGGTACGCGAAAGATTATTATGCGCGCTCGACCAGCGCCGAAGATCCGCGTGGTCCCGCGAATGGCGCGGTCAAAGTATTGCGCGGCGGCTCGTTCCGCGCCAGCGCGTCGCAGGCGCGCACCACGCATCGTTTGTACGCCAACCCCAACAATCCCAGCCCCGAAGTTGGTTTTCGCGTGGCGATGAAAGACGAGCGGATGGGTTTGTTGCGCCGCTTTCTCTAATCCTTTTCCCAAAATGTCCAATCCACTTGCCGATCCCAACTATGTGCGCGAGCAGTACCGTGCCAGCGCCAACCTCGATGCGCGCGTCGCCTTGCACGCGCGCTTTAGCACCGCGCCGCGCGATTTCCACGCGTGGGTGTTCGATCATTTCGATCTGCCGGCGGACGCGCGCGTGCTCGAAGTGGGGTGCGGCACCGGGTTGCTCTGGCAGAAAAATCGCGCGCGCATCCCGGCGACGTGGCGCGTAACGCTCGCCGATTTTTCGCGCGGCATGGTCGAGACAACGCGCGCGACCGGCGTCGCCGCGAATTTCGCCCAAGCCGACGCGCAGGCGTTGCCCTGGCGCGCCGCATCATTCGACGCCGTGATCGCCAATCATATGTTGTACCACGTGCCCGATCAAACGCGCGCGCTGGCGGAATTTGCGCGCGTCCTCACGCCGGGCGGCAAGGTGTTTGCCGCGACGAACGGCGCATCGCATTTGCGCGAATTGCGCGAGTGGTTGGCAGGTTTGCTCGGCGCGGAGGCGACGCCGTTGCTGGCGGCTGATCCCGCGCGCAATTTTTCGTTGGAGAACGGCGCGGCGCAGTTGGCAAATTTTTTCGCGCGTGTCACGCGTTTTGATTTTGCGGATGCGCTCGTCGTCACAGAAGTCGAACCGCTCGTCGCCTATGTCTTGTCGGGGACGATGCGGCGCGCGCTGACGGATGAAAAACAAAACGCGTTGCGCCAAGCCGCGACGGAACGCATCGCGCGCGATGGCGCGTTTCGCATCACCAAAGCCGCGGGCTTGTTCGTCGCCGAAAAATAAGGCGCGCCCAAAAAGGAAATCGCAAATCGAAAAGCAATCGCCAATCACCCGGCGCGGCGCGATGGCAGTCGTGCTCGCGCCTGACCGGCGCAAGGTGTTGCTGTTGCGCCGCGAGGTATTCGTGCTGTGGGATTTGCCCGGCGGCGGTATCGAACCGGGCGAAGACCCCGCCGCCGCGGCAGTGCGCGAGACCGGCGAGGAAGCCGGGTACGAGATCGTCATCGAGCGCGCGGTGGGGGAATATTTGCATCAATCGGTGTACGGGCGCGGCGATCAACTGACGTACGCGTTTCGCGCGCGCGTCGTTGGCGGCGCGGCGCGCGGCTCGCGGTTGGAGACGACTGGGCTGGCGTGGTTCGCGCCCGAGCACTTGCCGCGCGGCACGCAACCCTTGCAACGCCAAATGATTGCGGACGCGTTCGCCGACCTGCCGACGCCGGTGACGCGGCGGATTGATTTTCCGCTGTGGAAATTGTACCCGGCGCGCGTGGTCTTTTTCGTGATGCGGTGGCGCAATTATCTCGCACGCTGGGCGTTGAAAAAAATGCGGCGCACGTAAGGTGCGCCGCTGTGGTTTGTCGCTACTTGCCTTTAAACGCGGGTTTGCGTTTCTCCAAAAATGCTTGCTTCCCCTCGTGATAATCGTCGCTGGTGTACACACGCCGGCGCAACCCCTGAATCCGCTCGAACGTTTCCGGGCTGAGCGGGTGCGACTCGCTCAAAATCCGCATCTGCTCCTTCATCACCGAAATACTCAACGGCGAATTGGCGGCAATCTGGCTTGCCAGATTGTACGTGTAGGCGTCGAGTTGATCGCTCGGCACCAACGCGTTGAGGATGCCGATCTCTAACGCGTGTTCGGCGGCAATCGGTTGCGCGGTGAAAAACATTTCGCGGGCGTGCCGCGCGCCGACGATGTTGATGAAATGCAAAATACCGGTCGAGCTGTACGGCAACCCCAGTTTTGCCGGCGTCATTGCAAACGAAACGCTGGGCGCGCCGATGGCAAGATCGCAGGTGAACGACAGATCGCACGCGCCGCCCCACACACTCCCCTCGATCAGTGCGATGACCGGCGTAGGAAATTTTTGGATGTGGCGCAAAGTGGATTCGAGCGGATCATAGTACGCCAGCGGATCCTTGCCCGGCTCCGGCAGTTCGTTGACGTTGAACCCGGACGACCACACCGTTGCGCCGCGCGGTGCGCGCACGACGATCACGCGCGCTTTGCGTTCTTGGAAATCGTCGAGCGCGGCGTCAATTTCTTCGAGCATTGCGCTCGACAACGCGTTGCGTTTTTCGGGATGGTTGAACGTGATGGTGCCGATCAGTTCGGCATAGTCGGTGAGAATGAAGGCCATGTTGTGCTCCTCTGAAAATAGGACGCGGATTAACGCGGATTAACGCGGATCAAAACAAATTGTCCGTGCTCGCCCGCGCTCGTCCGCGTCCCAGCAATTTTCATTCGCCTGTTGGTGCGTTTGCCGCGCATGGACAACTCCTCTGAATGTGAGCGGCATTATACCACGAGTTGCGCCGCCAACGGTTTAGCGCGCGCTGGCTTCCAACCGATCGGTAAAACGGCGGAGCGTGCCGGCGTGCGGCATCCAAATGCCGGCGGCGAATTGATCAATGAACGCGCGATCATGTGTGGCGATCAAGATCGCGCCGGGAAACCCGTCGAGCGCGGCGGTAAAGCGCGCGCGCGACGGGATGTCGAGGTGGTTGATCGGCTCGTCGAGCAAGAGGCAATTCACGCCGAGCACGACGAGCCGCGCCAGCATCAGCCGTGCGCGCTCGCCATAACTGAGCGCGGCGATCCGCGTGAACACTTTATCGCCCGTAAATAAAAAATAGTGGAGGAAATGCCGCGCCTGCGTTTCGTCTAGCGGCGCGAGCGCGCGCACCAATGCCAGCGGCGTGACGTTCGGATCGAGCGGGGCGTGATCTTGCGCGAGGTAGCCCAGCCGCACGTTCGCGCCGATGTGAACGCTGCCCTCGCGTGGCACGAGTTCACCGGCGATCACGCGCAACAGCGTGGTCTTGCCGGAACCGTTCGGTCCGATCAGCGCGATCCGTTCGCCGTGCCGCAACGTGAGATCGGCGTGGCGAAACACCCAGCGTTCGCCGAATGCAAAACCCAGGTCGGCGAGCGCGACGACGATCTGCCCCCCGCGCGGCAGTGCGCCGAAATCCAACTTCATTTCGTACGTGCGCGCCGGCTTGTCGAGCTTGTCCTCGGTGAGCAACCGCTCGATGCGCGCTTCGATCTGTTTCGCGCGGCGCGTGGTTTCCAAACTGCGGTCGGCGAAAAAACCTTTGGCGAATTTATCGCCGCCGTCCGCTTTGCCGCCCTTGCGAAATTTTGCCAAGCCGCGCATGTGTCGCGCGGCGTTCTGCAAGCGCGCGATTTCGTCTTGCTGATCCTGCCACGCGGCAAATTGCTTGGCGCGCGCCTGCGCCTTGGCTTCGACATAAGCGCTGTAATTCCCGGCGTACTCGGCGAGGCGATGCGTCTGATCGTCCAGTTCGAGGATGCGTGTGACGGTTGCATCGAGAAACGCCCAGTCGTGCGACACGATGATCGCCGCGCCGCGATACTCGGCGATGAACCGCTCCAGCCATTCGAGCGCGGCAATGTCGAGGTGATTCGTCGGCTCGTCGAGCAACAGCAACGCCGGCGCGGCGAGGAGCAACCGCGCGAGACCGGCGCGCGCGCGTTGACCGCCGCTCAATTCCGCGAGCGGCGTTTCCAACGGCGCACCAAGCCCCAGCCCCGCGAGAATTTCTTCGACGCGCTGTTCTACCGCATAACCGCCGAGCGCTTCAAATTGCGCGACCGCTTGCCCGTACGCCGCGAGTTCTTCCGCCGACGAATTGTGCGCGAGTTGCGCCGCCAGCGTTTCGACGCGTGCGCGTGCCGCGTCCAAGCCGGCAATCCCGGCGCGCACGAACGCGCCGAGTGTGCGCGTTTCGTCCGGCGGCGTGCCTTGCGGCAAGTAGCCGAGCGACGCGCGCACACTCACACTGCCGCGATCCGGCGCTTCGCTGCCGGCGATGATTCGCAGGAGCGTGGTCTTGCCGCAACCGTTGACGCCGATCAAGCCGACATGCTCGCCAGGGTTGATCAGGCACGATACATCGTCGAGCACCGGCTGCGCGGCGTAGGATTTGCTGATGTGGGTGAGGTGTAGCATCTCAACTCCAGTGAGCCAGCAATTACTGGCTCACGGTTTTTCATCCGACAGGCACAACGCACGAGTACATTTTCGGAAACAGCGCGTTGACCAAAACTGCCGGCTCGTCCTTCGCCCAAACATCCGGGAATTGCGCGCGCAGTTCGCTCAGCGATTTGGCGCCGAACAGCAGTTGCAAAAACACGAGCGGCGGAAAACTGCAATCGCCACTTTCTTCCGGCGTGGGTTGCCAGGTTTCGACGTTGCCCAGTTTGCCGTTTTCAAACCCGAGTTTGTAGCCGGACCGATACTCGCTGATTTTCAGTTCGCCGGAAAACCCGGCGACAACAGAGCGCGCGAGGCGCATTTCGAGCGCGGGCGCAATCGCGCGGAGCAGGCGCGGCACGTCGGGCACGCGAATGTACCAGCCGTACGGCGGGCGCACTTTGGGCAACAAGTCGGACGCGGCGTCGAAAACCGGATGCTCGCGTCCGAATGCAAACGTGATCCCGGTGACGAGTTTCTTTTGCCGGCTCGCTTCGGTTTCGGCGTGCGGCTTGAGCCAGCGCAGAACGCTCGGCAGAACGGCGCGCACCGATTGACCCTCGCTCACGGCGAATTCATCAACGACGCTGGCGTCCATCCAAATGTCGCGCGTGGGTTGCACATAGCCCACCGCGCGCCCGGCTGGCGTTTCGATGATCTGCGCCGGGATGCGCCACGCGCGGTGCGCCGGGTCAGCGTCGAGCAGATAGCGCCACAGCCATTCCGGGCGCGGACACGTGACGAGCGACCGCGCGCAATCGCGTTCGTACAACACGGCGACGAACGGAATGTCGGCGCACGTCATCTCGCGCAACCGGTACGGCTCGGTTTCGTTTTCCTTCAACGCCGGAATGTTCGAAAAGTACGCGGTGCGTCCGCCGCTCAGGTCGAGCGCGTACTCGTACCCGAACTGGCGATAATACCAGGGAATGCCGGTGATGCTCTGCGCGAGATGTCCCAGTGCATCGCTTAACGCGTGGAGCACGTCAAACTGCACGCGCACGAGTCCGCGCCGGCGATAGGCGGGATCGGTGGCGACCATTTCGGGTCGCCCGACGCCGAACGGAATTCCGGCATACGTCCACGTTTGCGGGATCAAGATCGTGGAGGAAGCGATTTTCTGCGCGCGCGTGTCTTCGACGATCAGTGTGTTGCCGGGTCCAATGACCGGATGCGTTGGGCGCATCGTGTCACGTGTGTACGTTGCCGCGAGTTCGTCAAACTGCTCGCGCCCGAACACGCGCCCGGTGAATTGTGCGAGCGGCTCGGTGTCGTCCACCGTTGCCAGGCGCAACACCAAGCCGTCGCCGAGATCGCGCGGCAGATTCAGGTGTGCCAATTTGAATGGTGTTTCCAGTGTGGGTGATTTCAAACTCATCGTGTTTGCTCCTGCGTGTGCTTTGCCCGCTTCCCGGCACGGGAAGCGGGCAAACGCGTTGAACTTACAAAAACACTTCGCTTTCGTCGCGCGTGACGTTGCGTCGCCACAACTCGCGCGCCAACTGGCGTGGGTCGGCGCGCACATGATACTTGGCAAAGAATTGGCATACGCGCGTCACATCGCGTTCGAACATGCTGAACGCGTGCGGGTTGACATACGGGTTGACTGCTTGCGGCAGATCAATGATCCGCAGATCGCCCTCCCAGTACAGAATGTTGAACGCCGAGAGATCGGCGTGGACGACTTGCTGCGCGAGCATCGTTTCGATGTTGGCGAGTACGCGCTCAAAGAGCGGGCGCGCTTGCGCGTGCGGCAGATCAATGACGTTGAGCGTGGGCGCGGACATGTCTGCCTCGCCCAAGTGTTCCATCAAGATCGCATTGTCGCCCTGCGCGATGGGCTTGGGCACATCTACGCCGGCGGCGTGCAGTTTCACGAGCAACTGGTACTCGTTTGCCAGCCACGCGTCGTGCAACAGATTTTGCCCGTAGCGCGTTTTCTTTTTCATCGCCAACTTTTCGCGCCGACCGCGCACATCTTGGTTTTCTTCGTCGCGGATCGTGCGGCCCTGCCGGTACTCGGCGTCGTTTTTCAGCGTGCGAAAAATTTTCGGGCGGTACACTTTTGCCGCGAGTAGTTCGACGCCGATGCGGGGATCGGCGCGGCAACAGTAGACCGTTGCCTCTTTGCCGCCCTTCACTTGGCGCAACACATCGGCGATAAAGTGCTCGGCGTAGAACGCGCCCAGGTATTCGAGAATCCACGCGCGTTCAAAGCGGGACGCGGAGAACGTTGGCGCAAATTCGGTTTCGACGCCGAGTTGCGCAACCGGATCAAAGCGTGCGATTTGACCGGCGGGCGCAGGCGCGGCTTTGGTTTTCGACGCGCGCTTGCCTTTGCGCTGATGTTGTGCCGCGTGTTCTTCAAACTCGTCCCAATATTCGGTTGTGCGGAAATTCATGGTCGGAAAGCTCCGGTCGCACGGCGGCGCTTTCGGTTGGGTTTACCTCGTCACCGTGCGAAAAAAATTCGTGTGTGGATCGTTTCGTGTTCTGTGACTTGATCTTCGACCTGCATGGTTTCCTCCTTTGAAAAGATAGAACAAATTTACAAATTTGTCCTACGTATCTTGTTTTGCCGCGCGCGCACGGTGGGACACATTTACAAATTTGTCCTACGTATCTTGTTTTGCCGCGCGCGCACGGTGGGACACATTTACAAATTTGTCCTACGCATCTTGTTTTGCCGCGCGCGCACGGTGGGACACATTTACAAATTTGTCCTACGTATCTTGTTTTGCCGCGCGCG
>CAIKBD010000350.1 GCA_903825565.1 uncultured Anaerolineales bacterium
CGTACCGCGATGCGTCGCGCTTGTTGGCGAACGTCATCGCGGCGCAACGACGACGTTGGTACAACGATCCCAGGTTGTGGGGCGCAGTAGGAGTGGTGATTCTGATTGCGCTGGGTATTGTGCTGGCAAGTGTGTTGCCCGTGCTGTTGCCTGCGCCCACGCCGACGATGGTGGCGATTGCGCCGACGGCAACGGCGACACGCGCGCCAACCACAACCGCAACCGCGACGGCAACGGCGTTGCCGACACTCACGGCGACGCCGACACGCGTGCCCGGCGTCACGCCGACGCCGGCGGCGACCGCCGTGCCGCTCGTGTGGAAACGCGTTTCGCTCGGACAAGAATTCCCGCGCGATTCGATCAGCGCGCTTGTGGCGCACCCGCAAGACCCGGAAATTTTTTACGTGAGTATGCCCAACGCCGGCATTTTCAAAACGATTGACGGCGGCAACTCGTGGCAACCGGCGCACAAGGGCGGCGCGGAAACCAATCTCAATGGGCTGGCATTCGATCCCCAGGATCCGCGCACGCTTTCCGGCGCAACGGTTAACGGACTCTACAAAACGACCGACGACGGCGAGTCGTGGCAAGCCGTTGTGGGACAAGGCATCGAGGCGCGCGCGTTGACTGAAGGGGTCTCGTGGCTTGTCTATGCGCTGGATCCGCAAACTGGGCAACATCTGTTTTTCTCAAACACGCCGGACAAACTGTATGAAACGAACGACGGCGGGCGGACGTGGAAGCAAGTGCGAACGACGCTGTGCCCGGCGATTGTGAACATCGCGGCGCATCCCAGCCAACCGCAAACGCTCTTTGGTTTTGGGATCGAGGACGGCGAATGTAAAGGTGGTCTGTATAAATCCGCCGACGCCGGCAAAACGTGGACGGCTTTAATGCCGCTGGCGATTCGGGCAGGCGCGCGGATTGCGGTGGATCGCGCTGGCAAGTATCTCTACTTTTTGAGTAACAACGAGCTGTACGCTTCGTCCGATGGCGGGACTATGTGGCGCACGATTCGCCGGCAACCGAGCGTGTGGCAGATGCATCCCGAAAACGGCGCAGTGGTCTACGTCCTCGATGCGAACGGCACGCTCGTCAAAACCACCGACGGCGGCGAAACTTGGAAAACGCTAGGCAAGCCGCCCGGCGCATTGTTCAACATCATCCAGATCACCGCGCACAATTGGCTATGGCTAGGCGGTACGGGGTTGTATGTGTCCACCGACGATGGCGTTACGTGGAGCGAGCGCGGCAACGGCTTGGGCGCAACGCGTTTGGAATTGCAGATCGCGTCCGCACCCGTCCCAACATTCTACGCCGGCGATTTGACGTGCAACGGCACTCAAAACAAACCGCTCTATCGTTCGACAGATGCGGGGCGTGCGTGGCAACTGCTCACCGACCGCGGTTGCGGCTTGGCGTTCGACGCCGCGAAAAACGCGCTGTATCGTCTCAGCCGAACTGCTAGCAACGCGCGCCTGTTGCGTTCCCAGGATGCCGGCAAAACGTGGAGTCAGGGTGACCGCATTTTTACCGCCACAGATGTTTTGATCCCGGATTACTCGGTCGCGGTCAACCCGTCCACCGGCGCAATTTTCACTTACGTCGGTCAGGTGCCGTTCGTGTTTACCTCGCCGGATAGCGGCGTGAGTTGGCAGGATACGAATGTCGCCGAGCATCCGCTGTACGCGCGCTTTTATTTCGGAACGGATCAAGGGCAGACGGTGTACTTGTTGGGACGCGGCTCGTATCGCTCCGGCGATGGCGGCAAAACCTGGACCAAGTGCGCGGCGCTAGACGTGGGCAAACCGACGTACTCGAAACTGGCGATTGATCCCCGCAACGTTCAGCGCCTGGTGGCGGGCACGCTGGGGCGCGGCGTCGTCACCAGCGCCGACGGATGCCAAACGTGGCAACCCAGCAACACCGGCTTGGGCAATCTGTTTCCGCGCAGTGTGGTGCGCGATCCCCAAAACCCGGAGCGCGTGTTCGTTGGCACGGATGGCGGCGCGTTTGTGTCGTTCGACGGCGGCAAATCGTGGAATCAAATCAACGAGGGCTTGCTCGGCGCGCTGGTGATCTACTCTATCGCGGTTGACCCGAAAGATACGAGCGTCTATGCTTCGACGCCCTATGGCATTTTCAAACTGGAGCAACGATGACGCACAATCCATTCACGTTCGGCAACCCGATTCAAGACCCCGCGCGTTTTTACGGACGCGTGCCCGAACTCCGGCAAATCACCAATCGCTTGCTGTCGAGCGCGCACGAAAGCACCTCCATCGTCGGCGAGCGGCGCATTGGCAAAACATCGTTGCTGCTACACCTGGCAAACCGCGAGGTCGCCGCCGCGCTGGGGCTTGCCGCTGACAAGTTCTGCCTCGTCTATTTAGATTTTCAGGGCTTGACCGATATTACGCCACACCGATTTTGGCAACGCGTCCTGACGAAAATGGCGCGCGGCTTGAGCGACGAAACCCTGACGCCGCTACTCACCGATCTGGCAAAGCGCACCGCTTTCGACTTGTTCGATCTCGAAGACGTTTTTGAGCAGATCAAAACCGCCGGCATCGTCGTCGTGCTGCTGCTCGACGAATTCGAGTACGTCACGCAGAACCCAAATTTCAAAACGGATTTTTTCGGCGGCTTGCGCGGCTTGGCGATCCACTCCGGGTTGGCGCTCGTGCCGGCGACGCGCCGTGGGTTGGTGGATTTGTGCCACTCGGATGAGCTCAAGGGGTCGCCGTTCTTCAACATTTTTGCGAACGTCGTCTTGCGCCCGTTCAACCGCGGCGAAGCGAGCGAGTTGTTGGACGGAATGTTGGCGCAAGCCCAGTTGGATTTTACGCCGGCGGAAAAAGAATTCGTGCTCCAGATGGGCGGCGGCTATCCGTTCTTTACGCAAATGGCGGGCTATTACCTGGTCGAAGGCAAAGCGCAAGGCGTCGGCGGCGACGCGCTGTTCGCACGCGTGGGTATTGAATTGGAACAGCAAGGCGGCGCGCATTACACGTACCTGTGGGGGCATTGCTCCGAAAGCGAAAAGATCACCCTGCTCGCGACGCTGACGCTGGGGCAACAAGCCCCCGCGAAGAAAACGACGCCCACGCTCGAAAACTTGACGCGCGTACACGCGCGCGCAAATCTCGATCTGCCCGCGCTCGTCAAACGCGGTCTAGTGCTCGAAAGCGACGCCGCGTATCGCCTGTTCTCGCCGAGCTTGGCGCGGTGGCTCGCGCGCGAGGTGCTGGCTGCGCCCGGCGCAGAAGAGTCCGCCAAGAGTGTGGACGAGTGGATCAAGACGAGCGGCAGGGGCGCGGTCGAATCATTGCTGGCGCCGGTAAAAACCACCTTGCCGCGTTTCAAAAAACAGTACTGGGGCACGCTGGGCGGAATGTTAAAAGAATTTTCGCATGAAGTCATCCTCAAAACGATGATCGAGTTGACGCTCAAATCGTTTGCGCCGTGAGGCGGATCGCCCAGTTTGTCGGCAGTATGTTTAACTCACGGCTTTTCAAAAGTCGCTTGACATCACCCCTCACCCCGCTAGCGCGTCCATAACGCGGCAGAATGCCGCACAGACGACGCGCTAGCGCCTCTCCCCAATAGGGGCGAGGGAATTTACCCCTTCTCCCTTTGAGGGAGAA
>CAIKBD010000351.1 GCA_903825565.1 uncultured Anaerolineales bacterium
CATGCGCCGCCCGCCGCTCAACGACAACATGCCGCGCTCGTGCAACGCCACAACCTTGTTGACCGTTTCCGGCGACACCATGCCGACAAACGCGCGCGCGACAAAAACCTTGCCGCGCTCTTCCGAAAAATAGCGATACAATTGGGTCAAGCCGTACGTTGCGCCCAACGCCAACATGACATACAACGGCGTGATGATCACGCCGCTATCGAAACGTTGAAACGCGTAGACGAGATACGCGGCAAGGTAGAGCAACGCCAGCGCGCCGGCGTACAGCCAGCGCCCGTAAATCAACGTCGCGCTTGCCAGGACGGCGATCAACGCCACTTCGAGCATCAGCCAGCCGCGCTCTTGCTCGCGCAAGAAACTGCCGGCGAGCAACGCTTCGAGCACATCGGCTTGGATTTCGACGTTTGCCGCCGGCGTGCCGCTCACGGTGAGGGGCACGTTGTACGCTTCGCGCACCGCCACGGTCGAGGGTCCCACCAGCACGATTTTATTTCGCAGGATCGAATAGTCAATTTTCCCTTGCGTCACATCGCTGTACGAAATGCGCCTGATCGTTTCGCGCTTGGTGTAACTCAACAGCATTTGCCCGTTTTGATCCAACGGGATTTGGGCATTGGTCAACAAGATTTGCTGACCTTGTATGTCCAGGGTCGGCTCAATGCCGCGAAACAAGGCAAACGCGGTGAACGCCAACGCGGGATAGCGAATGCCCGGCGCGTCAATCGCCAAGGGCACGCGCCGCGTCACGCCGTCGGCGTCCGGGTAAATCATGGTGTGCCCCAGGGTCACGTTCGCGGGACGCAAGGCGGCGGCGGGCAACAGCACGGAATCGTAAGCCGGAAAGCCGTAGATGAATGGATAGCGTGTCGCTTCGACGCCGAGCACGGGTTGCGCCATTTTGCCGCCGCGTCGCAAGACCATCCCGAAAAATTCATCCTCTTCCGGCATATTCGGTTCGGACAGGATAAAATCCAGCGCGATGACTTGAGGTTGCGCGCGCATCACGGCGAACAGGAACGCGCTGTGCGTCACGCGGTCGATGGGCCAGCCGTACTCCTCGACCGACTTGGTGTCCACGACGATCAGCACGACATCGCCGCTCGCCGCGCGAGGGCGATAAAACAGGTCTGCCGCGCGCGACTCGAATGGGCGCGCGACGCCTGACCAAACCAACGCGGCGAGTGCGACGCCCACGAGCGCGCCAATCAACACGCCGATTTGCAATCGGCGCACGCCACGGCGCACGTGGCGCGGTGCGGCGCGGGGGGCAGGTATCTTGGAGCGGCGAAAAATTTTTCCGAATAGTTTCTGCATCGTCAAATCCCGGCGCATTGTAGCACATTTTGCCGCAAGCGAAAAGTGGGATTGCGGTACAGGGTACGGCTTTTCAAAAGTCGCTTGACATCACCCCTCACCCCGCTAGCGCGTCCATAACGCGGCAGAATGCCGCACAGACGACGCGCTAGCGCCTCTCCCCAATAGGGGCGAGGGAATTTACCCCTTCTCCCTTTGAGGGAGAA
>CAIKBD010000352.1 GCA_903825565.1 uncultured Anaerolineales bacterium
GCGCAACTTGCCCAGATCGGGGGTCAGGACGGTCAACAGCCGATCGGCTTCGCCGGCATCTGTGCGCTTGAGAATGATCGCTTGAACGCGATAGAGTCGTTCTCTCATTTCAGATTTCAGATTTCAGATTTTCAATTTGCGCTCTGCAATCTGAAATCTGAAATTCCGCTAACCTCCGCGCACCGTGTTGTACTTGTACGGGCGCTCCCAGTTCTTTTTCATCTTGGCGTTGAACAACGCTTCGGCATCCACGTCGAGCGCGGAGCAAAGATGCAAAATGCGAATGATCGCGTCAATCAATTCCTCGCCGACGTGATCGAGCGTTTCCCCTTTTTTGTACGCATCCGTCGCTTCGGACACCTCGGTGTGAATCAGCGCAAGCATTTCCCAAATGCGCGCCGGGTCGGACGAAAATCCTTTACCATCCGCCAGGGCGCGTACCTCTGCCATTTTTTGATTCAAACCGATTGTGTCCATCTCCATCCCTGCTCCTTTTTCAGGGCGGCATTATACCACAACGTTAGCGAAAGGAGAAAACAGAAATGCGCCGGGCAGTTGGTTCACCCGGCGCATGTACGCCACGGCAAAACGCGCAGACTAATTTCCGCGATAGATCGCGTCCGCCGCCAGCGTGCCGGCGATCACCACTGCCTCGATGCCTGCGCCGGGAAACGTGCCCGATCCGGCGAGATACAAGCGCGTGATGGGCGATTTCGCCAGCGCGAATTGTTGCCCCACCGCTGGACCGTAAATCGCGCCCTGCGTTACGCCGGCATACCGCGTGAACGTCGCCGGGCTGGCGTCCTGGCGATAAACGATGTGCGCACGCAAATCGGGAATCGCTTGCTCGGCAAGCGCGATCAACTTGTCGCCGTACCGCCGCTTGCGCTCGTTGTAGCCGGGCGCACTCCGATCCCAGGTTGCCGCTTCGCTCGGCGGTAACAGCGCAATCAACGTCATACTCGCGTGTCCCGCCGGCGCAAGCGTCGGATCTTCCTTCGATGGAATCGTAATGCCAACGCCATCATTCCCTGCGCTGAACAGGGTGATCGGCGCAACCGCCGGCACGAAATCTACGCCGAGGAAAACCATAAACGCCGAAGTGGATGGCGTCAGCGCTTCTGCTTGGCGCGCAAGTTCCGCCGGCAAATGCGTGCGCCCGACGAGTTCGAGAAACGTGCGTCGCGCGTCCGCGTTCGACACGATTGCCGGCGCGCAATGCGCCGCGCCATTCGCCAACTGCACACCCACTGCGCGCTGACCTTCGAGCAAGATCCGCTCGACCGGCGTGCGGAGAAAAACCTTGCCGCCGTTTTCTTCGATCACCTGGACGAGCGTGTTTGGCAAACTTTGCGAACCGCCAACCGGATAAAATCCGCCGTCAAAGTAATAACCGAAAATCGGAGCCATCGCGCCCACGGTCAACACCTTGGGATCATCGCTGAGGTAACCGGTGAGTGTCGAAAGAAATTCTTTGAGCCGCGCGTCGTGCAAATACGTGTCGAGCATTGTCCCGAACGGCACGTTCATCCAGCGATACATCGTCGGGAATTTTTTCGGATACGCGAGCGTGTCCGCCACCGTGCGCGGCTGACCGGGTACGCCGCCGGTTTTTTCCACGTCGGCGTACATTTCGCGGTACACTTTTTCGATCTCGGCGAAAAATTCTGCGATGCGCGCGCGTTCCGCCGGGAACTGTTGCCCCAACTGCGCGACGAATTCCTCTGCGCGTTCCGGCACTTGCAGTCTCAAGCCGGGCAAAATGTACTCGTGGTGCGTGCGCCGCCATTCGATCCGATCTTCAATGTCGAGTTGGCGCAGTAAATTGCGAATCGCCCCGCGCGCTCCCAGCCCGCTAATGTCGTGCACGCCCGCGTCGAACACATAGCGCAAGCGTTGTCCGTCGCGGCGCACGCCGCGCTCCCACGACGTGCAAAACCCGCCCGGCAAAAAATGTTGCTCGAATACCGCGACCTTGAGTCCGCGTTTGGCGAGCAATGCCGCCGCGCTCAACCCGCCCATGCCGGAACCGATCACGATCACGTCGTGTTCGTTCGGCGCGGTGGGGCGCGTTGGCGCAAACGCCGGCGACTCCCAGGGATCGCGCGCGGCGATCTCTTTGGCGATCACGCGGCGCGGGTACCAGTTCGGGAAAATCGAGGAAAAGATAATGCCGCCGGCAATCAACGCGTTCGCTAGCCCAAGCATCAAGAAGAGTTTGGCTTCCGGCAGGGCGATGCTGATCGCGCCCAGCGCCATGTCCGCCACAAAGATCGCGCCCCACACGGCGGTGATGATTTCATTCGTGCGGCGAAACAGCGGCTGGTTCCAAAATTCGCGCGGGACACTTTCGCGTGCGTATTCATACGTGAATGGGGAACCGGCGATCAGCGAGCCGAACGCCATCAACGTGAGCGTGCCATTCACAAGAATCGCGTCATACGTTTTGAATAGCGGCAGACCCAGCAACACCGTTGCAATAAAATTCGCGGCGAAAAAAACGAGCGTGACGACTTCCATCGTCTTTAGGTTGCGCGAACGCACGCGCCAGCCGATCAACCCGAGTGCGGTGATCAAACCGCCCGCGACCGCCCAATTCGTCGCGCCGAATCCAGAAACGATCCAGTACACAATCCACGGCAAAAAGCCCATCAGCACGCCAGACATGTTTGCTCCTCGTGTGCAATTTTGCTTACGAGTATACCGTGTCGCGTGCGCGGTGAAATGTGCCGGATGGGCTATTCGCCGGCACATTTTACACCATGCCTAACTCTTTGCCGCGCGCGACGGCTTGCGCGCGATCCCGCGCGTCGAGTTTGCTCAAAATGTTGCTGACGTGATTCTTCGCCGTGCCTTCGGCGATCACCAATTGCTCCGCGATTTCCTTGTTGCTCATCCCACACGCCATCAACCGCAATACCTCGCGCTCGCGCTCGGACAACGGATCGGCGAGCGGCGCAGTGGACGCGCGCGGCAACTGGGTCACGGCGTTCACCAATTTGCGCGCGACGTTCGGGCTAATCGGGCTGTCGCCGCGCCGCGCCGCGCGGATCGCTTCGGCGAGTTGCTCGGACGGAATATCTTTCAAGAGATAACCACACGCGCCGGCGCGCAAGCCGCTGAACAAGTACTCGTCGTCGTCGAACGTCGTCAGGATGATGATTTGTGTGCGCGGCAATTCGGCGCGGATTGTTTTCGTCGCGGCAATGCCGTCGAGGTTCGGCATTTGCACGTCCATCAAAATCACATCGGGTTGCAATTCACGCGCGCGGGTGATCGCCTCCGCACCGTCGCTCGCCTGCGCGACAATGCGCATGTCCGGCGCGAGTGATAACAAGGTCGCCAATCCTTCGCGCATTAAACGTTGATCGTCTGCGATTAGGACGCGAATTTCATTCATTGTGCGCTCCACTCGGCACGATCACTTCGATTGCAAATCCGCCGTCACGATAATTCTGCGCCCACATTTTTCCGCCGACCGCGAGCACTCGCTCGCGCAAGCCGCTCAAGCCGACGCCGTCGCGCGCGGCGGCTCGCCCCGCGCCGTTATCGCGCACCCAGAGCCGCACCGTGTCCGCGTCGAAATTCAATTGCGCGACAACCTGGGTCGCGCGCGAATGTTTGCGGATATTCGTCAACGCTTCTTGCGCGGCGCGATACAGCACCGTTTCGATTTCCGGCGAAAGCGCGCGCACCACGCCGGTTTGCTCGAACGTGATCGTCAGGTTCGCATCGCGCGTATTGTCTACCAACGCACCCAGCGCCTGCGCGAGTGGGCGATCATCGAGCGGCGAGGCGCGCAATGCGGCGACTGAACGCCGCGCCTCGCGCAAGCCCTCGGCAACCAATTCGCGCGCGCGCCCACTTGCCTCCCGCGCGCGCGTCGGATCTGTCTCGTGCAATTTGGCGGCGATTTCGAGTTGTACGTTGAGCGCGGTGAGATAATGTCCCAGCGAATCATGTACCTCACGCGCGATGCGATTGCGTTCGCGTACCGTCGCCAAGCGTTCGACCTGCGCCGCGTACTCGCGCAATTGTTGATGCGCCAGTTCGAGTTGGTCGCGGGCGCGCTCCTCGCGTTGCGCGATCTGCGTGAACGCGACGATAAACACATAGCCCGCTGCATATCCCAAACCGGCTTGCACGCCAGCGCTCCAATCCGTACCCCAAGCGAACAGCGCGCCCAACCCCATCGCCAAAAGCGCGGCAAACACATACGCCGCGCGTTGCGGCAAGATCAATTGCGCTTCGCTCACCGTGATAAACGTAAGCATCGGCGCGAGAAAAAACAAATTGCTGGAGATGACGACGCCGAGCGCGGCAAGCGTTTGCAGCCCCAGCACGCCCCATTGCACGCGCGTGCCCTCCCGCAAAAGTGGCGTCCAGTTAGCCAGGACAGCAAAGACCACGATGCTGAGCGTGAATGTCAGCCAACGTTCGGTGGCGAAGAATTGCGGTTGGCTGATCAACACGACGACGAATACCGCCGCCGTCGTCGCGGTAATCGTGAGCGGTTCGCGCCGCCGCGACTTGGGCGTTTGAAGTGAATAATTTTGCATGGCTCGCATTGTAATGCCAAGCGCGGCGCGCGTCAATAATTTGCATCGAATCGCTAGTTGTGCTACAATATGTCCCGTCGGTGGGGCGTGGTGCAGTGGTAGCACACCAGACTTTGGATCTGTGGACCGAGGTTCGAATCCTTGCGCCCCAGCCACCAACTTGCGGATTGCGGATTGCGGATTGCGGATTGAAGAAATCGGCAACCCGTTGCTCGCAATCCGCAAGTGTTTTTGATGGAAGCAAGAATGTCTCATTGGCTCACCCGCTCGAATGGCATACTCGCCGGCATCGTCGTGCTCGCCGCGTGCCTCCGCTTTTTCCGCCTCGACACTTTACCGCCGGGTTTGGAGTTCGATCAAGCGTTCAACGCGTTCGATTTGGTGCGCCTCCTGCAAGGGCAGTTTGCGATCTTTTTCCCCGCCAATACCGGGCGCGAGCCGCTCTATTTTTATCTCCTGCTCGTCGCCGCCGCTCTATTCGGCTCGTCCGCCTTGGCGCTCAAAGTCACGTCGGCGATCATCGGGCTAGCCACGATTCCCCTGATCTATGTCTGTGTGCGCGCGCTGTTTCGCTCGAACCGGATCGCAACACTGACCGCGCTCTTCACCACCGTTTCGTTCTGGCACATTTTTTTCAGCCGCTATGGTTTGCGCGTAATCCTCCAAGTTCCGCTCACGCTCCTCATTTTTTTCTTTCTCTGGCGCGCGATTGCCGGCGCACGCACCACGCGCCGCGCGTGGATTTTGGTCGGGGTGTTTACCGCGCTCGCGCTCTACAACTATCCGACCGGGCGCTTGATGCCGCTCGCGATCATATTCCTCGTCGTGTGCGCGGCGTTCGAAATGCGTGCGCGCGCCGGCGAGTTGACGCGCGGCGCGTTGCTGGCGTTTGCCGTTGCCGCGATCTTGTTTCTGCCGCTCGGTCTCTATTTCGTCCAGCATCCCGAACACTTTGCATCGCACACGTACGAGGTTTCGATCTTTTACCCGCACGCGCAGATCGGCGACAATCCGCTGGCGGAATTTTTCAAGAATGGACTCAAAATCGCCGGCATGTTTTTCGTCGCCGGCGATGAGGGCGCACTGCGAAACCTGCCGGGGCGTCCGATCTTTGATCCGGGACTGGGCGCATTATTCGGCGTCGGCGTGCTCGTGTGGCTCGCCGCGCTGATCGCGCCGCGCGCCGACGCGCTGAACCGGCGGCGCGCCCTGTTCCTCCTCGTGTGGCTGGGCGCGATCCTGGGTTCCTCGCTGTTCAGCGACGACGCGCCGAATTTTCTGCGAACGCTCCCAGCTTTGCCCGCCGTGATGATCTTGCCGGCGTGGGGCGCATCCGTAATCTGGGATCGTGTGCGCGCGCCGGCGATGCGCCGCGTCGCCGGCGTCGCGTTGAGCGGCGTGATCGTTGCCAGCGGCGTGCTCGCCACGTACGATTACTTTGTCGTGCTGGCAAACGATCCCGGCACGTATTACGCGTTCGACGTGGACAAGGTGGAACTGTCCGAGTGGATCAACCAAACCGCGCCGACCACGCACATTTACCTCGCGCCGCTTTTGCAACAGAACGGCACGATCTCGTTCCTCACGCGCAACGCGCCGGTCAAATCGTTCGAGAGCCGCGACACGGTGGTTTTGCCGAGCCAGGCAAGCGGCAAGGACGCCGTGTACGTTTTTCCGTTCGAGCAGGAAAAGAAATTGCAAACGCTTGCCGCACGCCTGGGATCGCTCGGCGCGCGCGAAACCATTCGCGGCGCGAGCGGTGTGCAACTCGCCGCGCTGTACCGCGTGCCCGCGCAAAATTTGCCCGCGCCGGACGATCCGTTTGCCGCGCTGAAACGCGGCGGCGAATTTCTCCAGCCGCAACAAATGCCGCGCGCGATGTGGAGCGATCCCCTCGAGTTGATCGGCTATGCGATCCAGGCGACGGACGCGAGCCAACGCAATTTGGAGGTCACGCTCTTTTTCCGCGCGCTCGCGCCGCTGACCGAGGCGTATACGTTTTCGCTCAAAGCGCGCGACGCGCAGGAACGTACCTGGGGGCAGGAAGACAAGTGGACGGGCAACAACAGTTACGCGACCAACGCGTGGTCGCCGGATGAAATCGTGATCGAAAAATTTTATCCGGGCTTGAACGCGTGCGCGCCCGCCGGCGCGTACCGCGTCACCGTCGAAGCGTACGAGCCGCAGACATCGCGCACGCTGGGCTTGGCTGACGGCGCGGCGCAAATCGTGTTGAACGCCACGCGCGCCGACGCGTCGCCGAGCAATTTGCTCGAACACCTGGAGCCGGACCAAACGCTCAACGCAAAAATTGGCGAACGCCTGCAATTGATCGGCTACACACTGACGCCGGACACGGCGCGCGCGGGCGACGCGTTTTCACTGTCGCTGTTTTGGCGCGGCGTCGGCGCGGGGAGCGCGGAGAAAATTTCGGTGCGGCTGAAAAGCGCGGCGCAGGAAACTGTCCTCGGCGAGAGCGAAATCAAAATTCCGGCGGAGGGGCGCGGCATCTGCGCGTTCTACGATCTGCGTGTGCCGGCGCAGTTGCCTGCCGGCAAAGCGGCGCTCACCGTCAACCATTCCCAGTTCGCCGAAATGACGATTGCCAAATAAAATGCCAAGCATCTCGAAAACTACAGTTGCCTTGAGTTTGATTTTACTGCTCGCGGCGTTCTTCCGTTTCTTCCGCCTCGATCAAATTCCGCCTGGCTTGCGCTTTGACGAAGCGTTCAACCTGATTGACATTCTCGCGTTGATGCAGGGCGGCCCGTTCACGATTTTTTTCCCGGCGAATAACGGGCGCGAGCCGCTGTTCAACTACTTGTCCACCGTCGGCGCAAGTTTGCTCGGCGCGCACCCGCTTGCCCTGCGCGGTACCGCCGCGATCATCGGCACGGCGACCGTCGCGATGATCTTTGGCTTTGCGCGCGCGCTCTTTCGCTCCGCGCGCATCGGCTGGCTCGCCGCGTTCTTGTGCGCGATCTCGGTCTGGCACATTTACTACAGTCGCTACGGCTTGCGCGTGATCCTGTCCGTCCTGCTCACCGTGTTGACGCTGTGGTGGTTTTGGCGCGGGCTAACCCGTGCGCGCACGCGCGATTTTATTTTCGCCGGCGTGTGCGCGGCGCTCACCGTTTACACATACTTGAGCGGACGCCTGCTCCCCGTCGTGCTGATCGTTTTGGCGCTCGCCGCGAGTGCGCTGGATCGCGCGCGCGCGCGCGTCTATCTGCGCGGACTCGTGCTCACCGGGATCGTCGCGTTCATTTTGTTTTTGCCGCTCGGCTTTTATTTCGTTCAACACCCGGACGATTTTCTCGCGCACAGTACCGAACTTTCGATCTGGGATCCAAACGTAAGTCACGGCGATGTGAGCGGCACGTTCGCCCGTAACCTGGGCAAAGTCGGCGGAATGTTTTTGGTGCGCGGCGACTTTGAAGATTTCCGCAACGTGCCGAACCGCCCGGTGTTCGATCCGTTGATCGGCGCATTGTTTCTCGTCGGCGTTGCGCTTTTGGCGCGCGATCTCTTCGCGCCGCGCGTCGAGAAAACCGAACGCTTGCGCGCGATCCTGATCGCCGTGACGCTCGTCGTCCTGCTCGCGTCGTCCGTCTTGTCCGACGATCCGCCCAACTTTACGCGCTCGCTCCCAACTCTCTCCGTCCTGATCCTTTTGCCCGCGTGGGGCGCGTCCGCGATCTGGGATCGTTTGCGCGCGCCAACCGTGCGCCGCATCGCCGCAAGCGCGTTCGGCGTGATCGCGCTGATCAGCGCGACGCTGACGTTTCGGGCGTACTTTGACGAGTTCGCCAACTTGTCCACACTCTACTATACGTTCGACGTGCGAATGTACGATGTGGGCAATTGGATCAACCGCAACGCGCGCGCGAATCAAATTTATCTCGCGCCGTTGTGGTACCAGCAAGGCACGCTCGCGCTCGTCACGCGCCAATCACCGTTGAAATCTTTTGAAAGTCGTGATACGATTGTGTTGCCGAGTCGCACGAACGGGCAGGACGCGCTGTACGCGTTTCCGTTGGAGCAAGACAAGAAAGCGGCAAAACTCGGCGAACGGCTCGGCGCATTGGGCGCGGTCGAAAAAGTTTTCGGCTCGACCGGCGAGCCAATCCTGATCGTGTATCGCGTTCGCGCGAATGACTTGCCCGATCCGAATGATCCGCTTGCCGCGCTGAAACGCGGCGGCGAATTTCTCCAGCCGCAAACGTTCGCGCGCGCAACCTGGGCTGATCAGATCGAGCTGCTCGCCGACTCGATCAGCGCGGCGGACGCGAACCAGCGCAACTTGGAAGTGACGCTGTTTTTGCGCGCGCGCCAGCCGACCGCCGATTATACCTTTTCGCTCAAAGTCCGTGACGCGCAGGGACGCACCTGGGGACAGGAAGACAAGTGGGCGGGCAACAACAGTTACGCAACGACCGCGTGGTCGCCCGGCGATCTCGTGATCGAAAAATTTTATCCGGGCTTGAGCGCGTGCGCGCCCGCCGGCGAGTACCGTCTCACTTTGGAAGCGTACGATCCGCGCACGATGCAATCACTCGGTGAACCCATCGCGCTAGGCGCGGCGCGCGCGCAAGCATCCACCGGCAATTTGTACGAGCATCTGGAACCGGAGCGCGCGCTCGACGCGCCAGTTGCGCCGCAAGCGCGCGTGTTCGGCTTCACGCTGACGCCGGACGAAGCGCGCGCCGGCGAGGAATTTTCGCTGGCGCTGTTTTGGCGCGGCGCAGGCAACGGCGCGCAAGCCGCGCGTGCGGCGATCACGTTGCGCGATGCGGCGCAACACACCACGCCGCTCGCCGAAAAAAAATTTACGCTCCCCGCCGAAGGGCGCGGGCTGTGTACATTTTTCGATTTCACGCTGCCGCCAAACGTTGCGCCGGGCGCGGCGACCTTGTTTGTGAACGACACAAGAATTTCGGAATTCAAAATTATCAAATAATGAGGTTATCCTAATGAGTCTCGCCGCCGTCATTCTCGCCGCCGGGCAAGGCACGCGGATGAAAACGCAATTGCCCAAAGTGTTGCATCCCGTCGCCGGCAAAGCGATGGTCCAGTACGCGCTCGATCTTGCCGATGCGCTCGAGTGCGCCGAGACGGCGCTCGTGATCGGGCACGGCGCGGAGCAGGTGCGCGCGACGGTCGGCGCGCGCGCGCAATTCGCGTTCCAAGCCGAACAACTGGGCACGGGGCACGCCGTGTTGCAGGCGCGCGATCTGTTGCGCGGCAAGACGGATGCGGTCGTCGTCACCTACGCCGATATGCCGCTGATGCAAGCCGCGACCTTGCAAAAAATGATCGCGCTGCAAAAATCAACCGGCGCGACGATTGCGATGCTGACGATTGTTTCGGACGATTCGATGGCGTTCGGGCGCATCATCCGCGACGCGAACGGACGCGTGCAGGGCATCGTCGAGGAACGCGATTGCACGCCGGCGCAATTGCAAATCCGTGAACTGAACTGCGGCGTCTATTGTTTCGACGCGGACTGGCTGTGGAATCGGCTCGATCAACTCCAGCCGAGCGGCAAAAAGAAGGAGTATTATCTCACCGATCTCGTTGCGCTGGCAGTCGCCGAACAGCGCGCGGTCGAAGCCATCATCGTGGAAGACGGGCGCGAGATGATCGGCGTGAACACGCGCGTGCAACTCGCGCAAGCGGAACACATCATGCGCGAGCGGATCAACACGGCGCACATGCTTGCCGGCGTCACGCTGATCGATCCGGCGACGACGTACATCGAAACCGGGGTCGTGATCGGCATGGATACGGTGATCGAGCCGAACACGCATTTGCGCGGCGACACGCGCATCGGCGCGGACTGTCGCATCGGACCCAACACGATCATTCGCAATTCCCAGGTGGGCGACGGTTGCGAAATTCTCGCGTGCGATCTGACCGATGCGGTCGTCGCCGAACGCGTGCAGATGGGACCTTTTGCGCGTCTGCGTCCGGGCGCGCAGATCGGTCGCCACGTCAAGATCGGCAATTTCGGCGAAGTGAAAAATTCGCGCATCGGCGAAGGATCGCACATCGGGCATTTCAGTTACATCGGCGACACCGAAATGGGCGCGCACGTCAATATCGGCGCGGGCACGATCACGTGCAATTTTGATGGCAAGCAGAAAAACCAAACGGTGATCGGCGACGAGGTTTTTATCGGTAGCGATACGTTGCTGGTCGCGCCGGTGCAAATCGGCGCGCGCGCGCGCACCGGCGCCGGCGCAGTTGTCACAAAAAATATTCCCGAAGACTCGCTCGCTGTTGGCTTGCCCGCGCGTGTCATCCGCAAACTCACCGGCAAATGACAGGTGCCGCCGTTCGTCATTTGCCATTTGTTCATTTGCCATTCGTCATTCGTCATTTGTCATTGATTCATTTGTCATTTCCTAACCTATGCTTGAACTATTCGCTTGGCTCGGCTTGATTTTTCTCGCGGGTGGTGGTGCACTCATGCAGATGGTCGCCGCATCCGTGCGCGATCTCTCCACGGTAATGCGCCGCGATGACGCGCGCGTGCGCCGCATCGAATGGATCGGTGGCGGGCTGAGCGTGGGCGCGAGTGCGAGCGCCGCCGCGCTCGCCGTGCTCGTACTGGTGAATGTGCGCGGCGAGGTGTGGCTCGGCGCGGTGGGCGCGGGTTGCTCGGTTGCAATCGCGCTGGCGGCGCAAACGCTGGCGCGCGCCTATGCGCGCCGACGCCTGGAACAACTTGCCGCGCCCTTGCTCGGTGACGCCATCAGTTTTTTGCCGTTAATGGGGACACACGAAGAAACCGCCGCGCCGGAAATCCGCGAGGAAACGATCGTGCAGATGGTGGATGCCAGCGAAAAGGTGGGGCTGATCGAATCGGACGAGCGCGAAATGATCGCCGGTATTTTGCAACTGGACAACACGCTGACGCGCGAAATCATGGTGCCGCGCATGGACGTGATCGCGCTCGATGCTGACGTGCCGCTGTGCGACGCGCTCGACGTGGTGATTGCCGGCGCACATGCGCGCGTGCCGGTGTATGAAGAAAACATTGATCACGTTTGCGGTTTGCTGTACGCCAAAGACTTGCTCAAACTAGCGCGGGAAGGGTCGCTTGATGTGCCACTCCGGTCGCTGTTGCGCCCCGCGCATTTCGTGCCCGAATCGAAACCGGTGGACGAGTTGTTACAAGAGTTGCAACGCGATAAGGTGCACATGGCAATCGTCGTGGACGAGTATGGCGGGACTGCCGGCATCGTTACAATCGAAGACGTGCTCGAAGAAATCGTCGGCGAAATTCAAGACGAGTACGACACGGGCGAAGAGCCGTTGTTCGAACGCGTTAGCGAAACGGAAATCGTGTTCAACGCGCGCGTCAATTTGGATCAGGTAAACGAAACGCTGGGCTTGGACTTGCCCGGCGATAGCGACACGCTCGGCGGATGGATGTACCAGCATTTGGAAAAACTGCCCAAAGCCGGCGATCAAATTCGGTGGGGCGAGACCACGTTTAGCGTGCTCACGATGCTGGGGCGCCGGATCAAACAAGTGCGCGTAACCCAAAATGTAAACGCCGGCGTGTGACGCGAATCGCTACCAGGCAAAAGAAAAACGCTGAGGCGCGGACAAGCGCGGATCGGTTTGTGCTCCGCCTTCAGCCGCGCCTTTTTTTCGGGAGAGGAGAGAGGATGGAGGATCAACTAGCGGAACTCGTTGCGGCGGCGCGCGCGGCGCGCAAACATGCGTACGCGCCGTACTCGCAATATGCGGTTGGCGCGGCAGTGTTGACGAAAACCGGCAAGATTTACGCCGGGTGCAATATTGAAAACGCGGCGTATCCCAGCGGCTTGTGTGCCGAACGCGTGGCGGTCTTCAAAGCCGTGTCCGAAGGCGAACGCGAGTTGACTGCGTTGGCGGTTGTGACCGCCAACCTGGGATCGCCGTGCGGCGCGTGCCGCCAAGTGTTCTCGGAATTTGCGGCAGACGACGCGGTGATTGTGTTGGCAATGGCGCGCGGCAATCGGCGCCAGCAATTTACCATGCGCGAAATTTTGCCGGCGCGCTTTACCGCGCGGCATTTGCGCGAATAAAAAAAGCCCGCCGGCGAAACAACCGGGCGGGCTTGCGTGCGCTTACTTGTCTTTGCGCGTTGCCATGTACGCGCCAAGCAAAAAGGCGAACAGTGCGGCGGCGGTGCCAGCGCTGGCGGCGAGGAACGGGCGGCGCGATCCGTAACCAGGGTTGATCGCGCGGTCGGGGCTATAGTCGCGTTGCAGTTTGCGTCCCCACTCGGTGCGGAGCGCGGCTTGCGCGCGTTGCTTGCCGATAAACGGGTACCAGTACCAATTGTGGTAAATGTTCGATGCGGCGAACGACCACGGCACGAGCGGCGTTCGCAAAAGGAGATGCTCGAACGGCTTGAGCGCGCCGTGATAAATTTGTTTCTGCCCCCACGACGCGAAGGTGTCTTCGTAGGCGCTGAAATGCCAGTTCTCATCCGCCGCATCTCGGTCGCCGACAAAGCGGATCTCGCGCGGATCGCCCACGCCAAACCCGCGTTCGTGCGCGGCGCGGATGAACGTGAGCGAGAGCGGATCGATGCCCATAATTTTTGCGGATGCCGCGTCAATCGCCACCGGGTCGGAACTTGCCATCAACACATTCTTGACGTGCCAGCGCGTTGCGCGCGGGCCCGGACCCTCGCCGGCGAGTGTGCCATCCATCACGACAAACATGCCGGTGTGAATGTCTTGCTGAATTTGTAACAGGTCTACCAACGTTTCGTGAATGACTCCGTGCGTCCAATGCCGTTTCTGATCGAGCAGCCCGCCGAACGCGTTCTTCATCGCGCCGGTCATGTTTGTAAACACATGCGTCTTCATCGTCGGCAGGTGCAACACATTCTTGTCGAAA
>CAIKBD010000353.1 GCA_903825565.1 uncultured Anaerolineales bacterium
CCCGCCAGCTTGTCACGCCGGTGCGGTTGCTCGAACTCGACCGCGACAAACGCTAACAACGCACGCACGCGATCCGATTCAAAATCGGTGATCGGTTTTTCATTCAAGGTAACTTGAAATCCACCTAAAAACGCCAACATCAAACGAGCCATGCTTTCTCCTGCCCGCCATTATAACACATTGCCGCACGCATCTGGCGGATTTGCCCCGCGCGGCGCGTGCCCGTGCGCTTTGCTTGCGCGTTGCTTGCGCGTTCTGGACTATTCGCGTGCGCGCGGGGTGTACAATAATCGCGAAAATAAATCGAACCCGAACAATTTGATCCGCGTCCACCTGCGGCTTGTTTTCGAAAGGAGTATCCCATGCAAAAAAAACAATATTCTGCGTATGGCAAAGTGACTACTGGCGACGATGTGTTTAGTTTCGGCATCGAACGGTACCACGATCTTTTGCGCGCGGCCGAGCAAGACCGTGCGCAAGCATCCCCGCTCACACCCACGCGCACGAACAACCAACGCTCGATTTTGGCAATGCTCTGGCAGTACTTGAGCCACCTTTTTTAGCGCCAGCGCTCGCGAGCCGCACCTCAACCGGGGTGCGGCTTGTTTTTTTTGCATCCCTCCCCCACTTGCGATATAATCTGCTAATCATCATCAGAGCCGTTGCCGTGTTGAGACGCGGCACGGTGGATTGCGAAGGAGGAACCGAGTATGGACACAATCCTGGGAATCATCGTTAGCGTAATCGGAGTAGGTTTAATCTTGGCGGCGCTCTTTGAGTACCGCCTGCATCAGCCCGATGTCTTGGTGCTGTTCGAATCGCACGATCACATCGGCATCCGCAAAGGTCTCGTGTATCCCCGCCATTTGAGTCTGACGCTCAAGCGCACAACCTGCCCCATTCAACTGACCGTTGAGGCGATGGCAAAAGGCAACATGGGCGTGCGCGTCAAAATCGTCGGCTCGGTCGCGCCCTCGGTCGAACACATCGCCAGTTTGATCCGCGTGGGCGGTTGGGACCACGAAGCCGTTGCTCACGCCGCGAACGAAGCGCAAGTGTTGCTGGAGGGACTTGTCAAAGAATACACCGAGCATTGCGAAATTCACGCGCTCGCCTCCACCGGCATTTTGAATTACCTCAACGAACGCGCGGCGATGGTCGAAGAAAAATTCGGCGTCGCGCTGATCTCGCTCACCGTGCAATCGCTGGAGCCGATTGACCCGGAAATCGCCGACGCATTGCGCCAGCAACAACAAGCGAGTTTGCTCGAAGAAACCGAACGGCTCAACCATCAAGCGCGCGTCGCCGCCGCCAAAGCCAAATATCAAGCCGACGAAGAAATCGCCGAGCGCGAGCACGCGCTGGAATTGAAAAAAGCCGAGTTGAAACAAGCGCTCCTCGAAAAAGAATCCGCGCTCGCGCGCCAGCGTTTGGAAGACGAGTTGACGCGCAATCGGATGCGCCTGGCGTTTGAAAAAGAGGGACTGGACGTTTTGCGCGCCAGCCCGGAATTGTTGATGCTGACGCCGCAAGCCGCGCGGCTCGCCGAAGCCAGTCAGGGCTTGAAAAATGCGCGCACGGTGATCTCGCTGTCCCCGCAAGAACTGGATCACGGCGCGGAACTGTTCAGCTTGTTCCAAAATTTATTGCGCCGCGCATTGGAAACTCGGAAAGAATCTTGACGCGCGATGGACACTTTTAGCGATTCGGCAACACCCGCCGCCGCGCCTAGTTGGTTCCGCCTCAAGCCGATCCGCGTTGCGCGCGTCTCCGAGATCAGCGAAACGACCGCCGCGTCGCCGGTGCCGAAAGACGAACGCGTGGATTTCCACGGCGCAGCCCGCTGGATCGGGTTCGGCCCGCTGAAGTTCCAGGCCTCCGATCTCGCCAAATA
>CAIKBD010000354.1 GCA_903825565.1 uncultured Anaerolineales bacterium
CGACCCTCATCCCAACCTTCTCCCTCAAAGGGCGAAGGGGTAAATTCCCTCGCCCCTATTGGGGAGAGGCGATAGCGCGTCGTCTGTGCGGCATTCTGCCGCGTTATGGACGCGCTATCGGGGTGAGGGGTGATGTCAAGCGACTTTTGAAAAGCCGTGTGATGCACATCCACTGTGACACCGTGATAGGACTCGGCGCACGCCACGCGCGGGTTTTGCGCTTCTCTCTAGTCTGTGTTATCATCTCACCGCGATGAAAACTCAAACCGAATTTCGGCTCACCCGCCGCGAGGCGTTCATCGGCGGAGTGCTGTTTGTGTTGATGCTGGCGGCGTACGCCCGCACGCTCGCGCCGTCCGTCGTCGCGGTATTCGACGATACGCTCGAAGTTCAATTTGTCGTGCCTCGTCTCGGTATCTTGCATCAGACCGGTTACCCGCTCTACACCCTGCTCGGCAAACTGTTCACGCTACTCCTACCGATCAACGATCCGGCGTTTCGTCTCAACCTGTTTTCCGCGTTCACTGCCGCGCTAACCGTCGCCGGCGTTTACCTGCTCGCGCGCCAGTTGAACGTGCGCCACGTCGCGGCGATCCTTGCCGCACTGATCTTTGCCTTGGGCGAAACCTTTTGGGCGCAAGCCGTCGTCGCCGAAGTGTACGCCCTGCAAATGCTCCTCACCGTCCTCGTGCTTTACCTGACTTGGCGCTACGCTGCGCGCAACACATTCTCCGCGTTGTACGCCCTTGCCTTTGCGATGGGACTCGGACTCGCCCACCATCGGCTCATTGCGTTGCTGTACCCGGCGATTGCGCTGTACGTTTTCTTGGTGGATCGAAATCTTGTGCGCGATTGGAAAACATTGGCTCGCGCATTTGGCTTTTTCCTTCTACCTTTGAGTTTGTATCTTTACCTCCCGTGGCGCGGCTCGGTCGGTTCCGCCGACGGCACGTACACCAACACCCTTGCCGGCTTTTTCGATTGGGTGATGGCGAGCCAGTACACGACATTCCTCACCGCGAATCCGTTCAACGTGACACGCGGCTGGGCAGAATATTTCGCACTATTCCAAGATCAGTTCACGCTTGCCGGTCTCGCGCTTGCGGCGGGCGGCGCGCTGTGGCTGTTGCGAAAACCGCGCGAGTGGTTGTTGCTCGTCGTCGCGCTCGTCGCCGAAGCCGGGTTTGCGTTCAACTATCGCACTGCCGACGTGCAGGTGCATTTTCTCACAACGTTCTTGTTGCTCGCGTTATTCTGCGCCGCCGGCATAGATGCGCTGTTTGCGCTCCTGTCCAATTTCAAATTTCGAACTTGGAATTTCGTCCTGCCGTCCATTGGCTTGATCGGTTTGCTGTTCATTCCCGCCGCGTTACTGCAAGCGAATTTCGCCGCGAACGATCTCGCCGCGCACTGGGACACGCACGATTACGGGCTGGACTTGATGCAGCCGCTCGAAATCAATGCGACTGCCATTGGCATCACCGGCGAAATGACGCTGGTTCGGTATTTTCAGGAAACGCGTCACCTCCAACCGGGCTTGCAAACCATCGCCGCCGATCAAGAAAGCGCGCGGCTTGCCGCTATCGAAACTGCGCTCAAGCAAAATCGGATCGTCTATCTCACGCGTCCGCTCAAAGGCGCGGCGGAAAAATATTCGCTCGCGTCGTTCGGCGCGTGGATTCGCGTCAACCCGCAACCGATTACCACGCCGCCGCCCGACATGCGTTGGCTCGACGAAGATTTTGGCGCGGTGAAACTGCTTGGCTATCAACTCGATGCGTCGCGGCTGGAGCCACTGCCGGATCGCTGGCACACGGAGAATGGCAAACAATTGCGCGTGACGCTGTACTGGCAAGTCGCCGAAAAATTGTCGAGCGATGCGATGGTCTCGGTAAAAATCTTGCGCGCCGATCAACGCATCTTTGGTCAGATCGATCAAAAACCGGTGCGCGCCGCGTATCCCACCACCCAGTGGCGCGCCGGCGAAATCATCGCCGACACGTACGATGTACCGCTCGTCCTCGGTGTCACGCCGAGCGCGTACCGTGTCGCCGTCACGTTGTACGACGCGGCGACCGGCGCGGTGCTGGGTCAGCGCACGCTCGACACGATTGCGCTCGCAGCGGATCGTGTTGCGCCGCGCCGCGAAGCGTGGAACCTCGCGTACGCGGTTGATGCGGATTTCGGCTTGCTCGCGCTTGCCGGGTATTCATTGACTGCCACCGCGCCGCTCCGCCCGGGCGACGCGTTGCCGTTGACCCTGGTGTGGCGCGCCGGCGCGCAGAAATTGCCGGATAATTTGCGCGCGCAAATTTGGCTCGAAGATAATGCCGGCGCGCACATCGCCAGCCGCGAAACGCTGATCAGCGCCGGCTATCCGCCGTTCGAGTGGGAGCCGCAAACTTGGGTGCGCGATTTTCCGGCGGTGCGCCTGCCTGCGAATTTGGCGGACGGGGTGTACTCGGTCAAGCTTGCCGTTTCGCGCGAACAAAAATTGCTCGGCTCGACGCTGTTGCCGTTCAACGCCACCGTCGTGGACTTGGGCACGATCCCGATCAAGAATCGCGCGCGCGTGATGACTGCGCCGCCGGTCGCCGCGCCGGTAGACGCTGTCTTTGCGAATCAGATCAAACTGCTGGGCTATGATCTGAACGTGGACGCCAAAACCCAAACCGCGCGCCTCACGTTATTCTGGCGCGCGCTCGCGCCGATGGACACCGCGTACACCGTGTTCGTGCACGCGCTCGACGCGACGGGCAAGGTGGTTGCCGCGGGCGATGCGCCGCCCGGCAACGGCGATCTGCCGACGACGGGCTGGATCGCGGACGAATACATTTTGGATGCCCATACCTTGTCTTTCGCCGAGCTGGCGCCCGGCGATTACCCGGTCGAAATCGGTTTGTACGATCCGATCACGGGCGCGCGCTTGAAGATCGGCGAGACCCAGGATCGCGTGTTGTTGCCGCCGCTGCAGGTTCGTTAAAGTGTTGCCGATGCGCCGGTTTGCTTTTCCGATTTTGCTGGGCTTGTTCATCGCGCTGGCGTTGGCGTACAGCATTGTCATTCCGCTGGGCGAAGCGCCGGACGAAGTGTCGCACTGGGCATACGTCGAATCCATCGCGATGCAGAGCCGCTTGCCAACGCCGGAAGGCGCGGCGGCAGGCGAAGCCAATCAACCGCCGCTATACTATTGGCTCACCGCGCTGGCGACCGCGTGGATTCCGCGCGCCGATTTTGCGATCCTTGCCAACCCGGATTTTGTGTTGGACGATCCGGCAACGCCGAATTTATTGTTGCACCCGCGCCGCGAAGCGTTTCCGTACTACGGCGTTGCGCTCGCTTGGCATTGGGCGCGCGTGCTCTCGGTGCTGCTGGGCGCGGTGACGGTGTGGGCAACCTGGCGCAGCGCGCAAGAATTTTTCCCGGACAATGTGGCGTTGCCGCTGGCGACCGCCGCTTGGGTTGCGTTCTTGCCGGGCTGGGTCTCGCTTGCCGCAGTCGTCAACAACGACAACTTGATCGGGATGCTATCGGCGTTGGCGATCTGGCAAACCTTGCGGCTGGAGCGAACCCGGCGCGGGTGCGATGCGGTTTGGCTCGGCGGTCTGCTCGGCTTGGCATGGCTGACCAAGTTGAGCGCCGCGGCGGTGTGGGGTTTCGTCGCGCTCGCGCTGATCGTGTTGGCGTGGCGCACGCGTGCGTGGCGACAGATTGCGACGCTGGCGGCGATCTGTTTCGGCGCGGCGATTGTGATCGCGCTCCCGTGGCTGGCGTACAACTGGGTGACGTATGGCGATCCGCTCGGCTGGGCGTTGTATCTGCAAGTCGGCACCGTGCGCCCAACACCGATGAACTGGGCGGATTGGCAAGTAGTTGGCTGGCAATTGCTCACCAGTTTTTGGGGACGTTATGGCGGCGCACTGCAAATTCACATGCCCACGCCGATTTATTTGGGGGCGAGCGTGCTGGCGATCCTGGCGGCGGGCGGGCTGATCGGCGCGCGGCGCACGCCGGCGATTCGGCGTGTGTTGTTGTGGCTTGCGTTGTTTGGACTGCCGATGCTGGCGGCGTATTTGCAGTGGGCGCGGATGGATTATGGCGCAGGGCAAGCGCGGCGGTTGTATCCAATGTTGCCCTTGCTTGCGCTGGCATTGACCGCCGGCGTCGCGCAAATTTTTCGCGCGCACGCGTCTCGCGCCGTGGCGGTGTGGAGCGGTGCGCTCGGCGGTTTGGGAATCGGCGCGCTGATTTTTCTCGGCGGGGTGTATGCCGCGCCGAGTCAAAACTTGGCGCAGTTGCCGGCGTTGGGCGGCGCGCAGGCGCCCAGCGATTTCGGCCAAGTGATCCGCGTTCAAGATTATCGCATCACCCAGGTTCGCCGCGCCGATGGGGTTGCGCTGGCGGTCGAGGTGTACTGGCAAGCGTTGCAGAGTCCCGCCGAAAATTATTGGCTGTTGCTACAACTGGCAGATCGCAACGGGAGCGTAGCGGAGGCGAGCAGTGTGCCTGCGGCAGGGCGGCGCACGACCGATGTGTGGCGAGCCGGGCAAGCGTTCGTTTCGACGCACACGCTCATCGTGCCGGCGAGCGTTGCGCCGGGGCGGTACACACTACGACTGGGTTTGCACCCGGCGGGTGTGTGGGACTGGCTACCGGTGCGCGATCAAGAAATGCTGATGCTGGGCGTTGTAGAAATTGCCCGGTATGAAAAAGGAGAATCGAAATGATTGCTACATTGAAAGAAGTGACCAGTTTCATCATTGGGTTTTTACCCTGGATTCTCTTTCTGTTTCTCCCGACTGACGGTTGGGAACCGTTGCGGCAAGCCGTCGTGATATGCCTAGGCGCTGCCCTTGTTTTTGGGTGGACTGCGTTACGCAAGGGTTTCATTTTGCAGTGGGCAACCGTGGGTTTCTTTCTGTTCTGCGCGATTGCTTTCTATGGCTTGAGTTGGGTCTGGCTGGCGGAGCTGATGGGCATCATCGCCAACGGGTTCCTGGCTGGCGTGATCTGGCTCACGGTGTTGGTAGGCAATCCCTTCACGTTGCAATATGCGCGGGAGGAGTTGCCGCGGGAACGTTGGCATGAAGCCGGCGTCATTCGCACTTGCCAAGTGATTGCGATCTTCTGGGGCGCGTTGCTTTTAGTTCCAACGGCGTTCAGCGTTTTCCGCGCGCTTTATCCCACGGCTCTCCCGGCTTATTTCTATTTTTACCTCAGTCTGCTCTGCATGGCGATAGGCACTGGCTACACCACGCTCTACAAGCGCAAAAAGCGCGAGGAGCGGCAAGCGATGATCCAGCGCCAGCCCGATTAACCGCCGGAGCAAACCACTGCGCGTCAAGACGGCACGCGCTGCGGCTGGGCATTGTGGAAATTGCCCGGTATGAAAAAGGAGAAAGATAAAAATGTTTCGACCCGAACCTTGGGATGTAGTGATTGTCACCGTCGTCGCCATTTTGCTGTTTGGCGCAAATCGGTTGCCCGAAGTGATGCGTTCGTTCGGTAAAATGATCCGCGAGTTTCGCAGTGCGTTCGATGGGGTGAATACAACGGCGGCGCCGAAAGAAAAACCCGCTTTGCCGAAAGAGTCCGACAAATCCGGGTGAGGTGATGCGGTTCACGCTCGGCGACGTGCGTCGTGTGGTTATGCCGGGCGAGCCGCACCGCGAGGGGAGCCAACGCCATGCGCCTCGTGATCGTCTCGAATCGCTTGCCCTTTACCGCGCGCGCGGAAAACGGGCAGTTGCAATTTCAAACCAGCGCCGGGGGGCTTGTCTCCGGGTTGAGCACGTACCTGGATTCACTGCGTGACGCGACGCCGTTGCAACAAGCGCACCTCTGGGTGGGTTGGCCCGGCGTCACGATTCCGCCGGCATTGCAACGCGAACTGGGACGGCGCGCGCGCCGCGAGTTTAGCGCGTACCCGGTCTATCTCGACGAGGCGACGATGGACCGGTTCTATCACGGTTTTTGCAATCGCACGTTGTGGCCCCTCTTTCACTATTTTCCCGCGCTGGCAAGTTTTGAAGAAGACGATTGGCGCACGTACCAACACGTCAACCAAGTTTTCTGCGATCACCTGCGAAAAATTCTCCAGCCCGACGATGTTGTGTGGATTCACGATTACCACTTGATGCTGTTGCCGCGCCTGTTGAAACAACAATTTCCGACTTTGCCGATTGGTTTTTTTCTGCACATTCCGTTTCCCTCGTTTGAAATTTTGCGACAAATGCCCGGCGCGTGGCGCGAAGCGCTCCTCACCGGTTTGCTCGGCGCAGACTTGGTCGGCTTTCACCTGCCGGATTACGCGACGCATTTTCTTTCCGCTGCGCGCGAATTTCTCGGCTGGAAGGAACGACGCGGCATCGTGCAAACGCCGACGCACGCCGCGCACATCGGCGCGTTTCCGATGGGCATTGATTACGAAAAATTCTCTCGCGCCGCCGCAAGCGCCGAGACCGCACAAGCCGGCGGGGAGTTGCGCCGGGCGTTGCAGAACGCGCGGATCATCCTGTCGGTAGATCGGCTCGACTATGCCAAAGGGATTCTCAATCGTTTGCGTGGCTTGGAAGTGTTCCTCGAAAAAAATCCCGCGTGGCATGGGCGCGTGGTGTTGTGTCTCGTCGTGGTTCCGTCGCGTATCGGCGTGCCCAAGTACCGCGAGACCAAACGCGAAATTGATGAACGCGTCGGCGAGATCAACGGCAAATTCGGTTCTATGACGTGGACGCCGATCTTGTATCAGTACAATTTTTTGCCGTTCCACCAACTCGTGGCTTTGTATCGCCTCGCCGATCTCGCCCTCGTCACGCCGTTACGCGACGGGATGAATCTCGTGGCGAAGGAGTACGTTGCCACGCGCACCGATCAAACCGGCGTGCTGATCCTGAGCGAGTTGGCAGGCGCGGCAAAAGAGTTGCGCGACGCGCTGATCATCAACCCCAACGACACCGAAACGCTTGCCCAGACATTGCGCGCCGCGCTCGAGATGCCGCCGCGCGAACAACGCCGGCGGATGCGCGCGATGCAAAAGCGGCTCGCGCAATATACCGTCGTGCACTGGGCGCAAGATTTTTTGCGTGTGCTCCGCGCTGGATAGCGCCCAGGAATGTGAGTTACCTGCCCAGTCATTTTGTCATTTTTTCTACTTGGGCTATAATACACGCGAGAATAGAGATGACTCACTCTCGTCTGGTGACGCGGTTTTTGAGCCGGCTAAATGGCAAGTGGCTGTATATCGGGCTGGGAATTAAACGCTGGCTCCTCTTGTTATGGTTGGGCATGGTGGTGAGCGCGCTTGGCGCGGCGTCTCTTTTCGTGAGCGGGGCGCGCCCCGCGCCGCTGCCCGAACCCTTCGACTTTCTCACGCTACAATTTCTCGACCGCATTGTGGGCGGTCTCCTCTGCGTCGGCGTCGGCATCGGGATGGTCGTGATTGCCATCATGCGGTTGAACCGATCACTTGTCTCCGCCTTTTCGAGCGACGATACGGATTTGGTCGAACTGGTCTATCGCAAACGCGTGCGCGACAAGGGACCCAAGATTGTTGCGCTGGGTGGCGGCACCGGCTTGTCCACGTTACTGCGCGGCTTGAAAGAGCACAGCGATAAACTCACGGCGATTGTGACGGTGGCAGATGACGGTGGCAGTTCGGGCAGACTGCGCCGCGAGATGGGCATTTTGCCGCCCGGCGATTTTCGCCAGTGCATCGCCGCGCTCGCCGATTCCGAGCCGCTCATGTCGCAACTGTTGCAATATCGGTTTGGCAGCGGCGCGGGGTTGGAGGGCCATTCGTTCGGCAATTTGTTCATCGTGGCAATGGCGGGCATCACCGGCAATTTCGAGCGCGCGTTGGCGGAGGCAAGCCGCGTGCTGGCAGTGCGGGGCCAAGTTCTGCCTTCCACTTTGCACACCGTCACCCTGTTAGCCGAGACGCGTCCGGCAAACGCGCCGCACGATCCTTTGGAACGCGTCGCCGGCGAATCGCAGATCGGGCATCGCGGCAGACCCATCGAGCGGGTGTATCTCGACCCCGAACATTGCCCGGCGTACCCGGGCGCAGTGCGCGCGATTCTCGACGCGGACTTGATCGTTGCCGGTCCCGGCAGTTTGTTCACCAGCGTGCTACCCAACTTGCTCGTCGAGGATGTGCGCCACGCGATTGAAGCGTCGAACGCGGTCAAGGTGTATGTGTGCAACGTGGCGACCCAGCCCGGCGAAACGGATCAGTTCGCGGTCGAAGATCATCTCGCCGTGCTTCAGGATCATATCGGGAGCGGCGTTTTTACGCATGTGCTCGCCAACGGCAATTTTAACATTCCCTTGCCGGCGACTTCACCCAGCCACATCGTGCGTGCGCGCGGCGACGCCGCATGTCGCGCCGCGATTCAGTTCGACGATATTGTGGACGAGGCAAAACCCTGGCGGCACGATCCACAAAAATTGGCGCGCGCCATTTTGAAATTTTACCAAGCCGCCAAACACACTCGCGGAATGGACACAGACAGGTAGACAAGGGCGTTCGCCTGGCTTGATCATAAAAACCTATTTCATAAAGGAGAACAGCAATGGCAACAAAAATCGGGATCAATGGGTTTGGGCGCATCGGACGCCAAGTCTTTAAGGCGATTCGGGATTTCTACCCCAACACCTTGGAAGTCGTCGCGTTCAACGACATTGGCGATCTGCCGACGATGGCGCACTTGCTCAAGTACGATTCGAACTATGGCAAGTTCGATGGCAAGGTGCAAGTGGGTGACGGCGCGCTGATCGTGGATGGCAAAGCGGTCAAGGTGTTCAAGGAAACCGAGCCGGACAAGATTCCCTGGGGTTCGCTCGGCGTGGACATTGTGATCGAATCCACCGGGTTGTTCACGATTAAAGAAGACGGCGTGAACAAAAAAGGCAAGGTCGTCAAAGGCGCGGCCAATCATATCAAGGGCGGCGCGAAAAAAGTGATCATCTCCGCGCCCGCCGAAGGCGAAGATCTGACCATCGTGTTGGGCGTGAACGACGCGGTGTACGATTCGGCGAAGCATCACGTCGTTTCGAACGCGTCTTGCACGACGAACTGCCTGGCGCCCGCCGCCAAAGTGGTCAACGATCAATTCAAAATCGTGCGCGGTTTGATGACGACGATTCACGCGTACACGAACGATCAGAAAATTTTGGATTTGCCGCACAGTGATCTGCGCCGTGCGCGCGCCGCGGCGATGAGCATCATCCCGACGACGACCGGCGCGGCAAAAGCCGTCGCGCTCGTGATCCCGGAACTCAAGGGCAAGTTCGACGGGTACGCGCTCCGCGTCCCCACCTCGACGGTGTCGGTGGTGGATTTCACCGCACAAATCGAAAAGCCGACGACGACGGAAGAACTGCGCCAGGCGTTCCGCGACGCGGCAAATGGTCCGATGAAAGGCATTCTCGCCGCGGTGGATGAACCGCTGGTCAGTATTGATTTCAAAGGCGACCCGCACTCGTCGTCCGTTGATCTGCCCTTCACGTCCGTCCTCGGCAAAGAGAAAAACGATTTCATCAAAGTCGTGACGTGGTACGACAACGAGTGGGGCTATTCCGTTCGCACCGCCGATTTGGCGAACTTGATGGCGAGCAAGTTGTAGAGCCGAAAACGGAAAACGAAAAAAGTAAAACGTAAAACGTAAGGCGGGGTTGCGCGCACTTTACGTTTTACGTTTTTTGAATGAGGTAGCCATGAACAAGAAAACCGTCAAAGACATCAACCTTGCCGGCAAACGCGTGTTGCTGCGCGTGGATTTCAACGTGCCGATGGACCAGGGCGTGGTGACCGACGACAAACGCATCCGCGCCTCCCTGCCGACGATTCAGTACGTCCTCGCGCAAGGCGCGGCGTTGATCGTGATGAGCCACCTGGGTCGTCCCAAGGGTGCGGGCTTTGAAGCCGATTTCAGTTTGCAAGCCGCCGCCGCCGCGTTGAGCAAATTGCTCAACCAACCGGTGCAAATGGCGAGCGACTGCATCGGCGCGCAAGTCGAGGCGCAAGCCAAGGCGTTGAAACCGGGCGACGTGTTGATGCTCGAAAATGTCCGCTTTCATAAAGCGGAAGAAAAGAACAACCCGGAATTTGCCCAGCAACTTGCCGCGCTCGGCGAAATTTACGTGAACGACGCGTTCGGCTCGGCGCATCGCGCGCACGCCAGCACCGCAGGCGTGGCGAAATTCCTGCCCGCCGTCTCCGGCTTTTTGATGGAACAAGAGTTGGAGTATCTGGGGCGCGCGACGTTGAACCCGGCGCACCCGTACATCGCCATTCTCGGCGGCGCAAAAATCAGCGACAAGATCGCGGTGATCGAAAATTTGTTGCAGAAATGCGACCGGCTGATCATCGGCGGCGGCATGGCAAACACCTTTCTCGCGGCGAAGGGTTGCGCGATGCAGGACAGTCTCGTCGAAGCCGGCGCGGTGGAAACGGCAAAGACGATTTTGGCGAACGCCGGCGGCAAAGTGCTTTTGCCGGTGGACGCGGTGATCGGCGACAAGTTCGACGCCGCCGCGAACACGCAAGTGGTGGACGTGGATAAAATTCCGGCGGGCTGGCGCATGTTGGACATTGGGTCCAAGTCGGTCGCGCTGTTCAGCGACGCGCTCACGGGCGCGAAACTCGTCGTGTGGAACGGGCCGATGGGCGTGTTCGAAATGCCCAAGTTTGCCGAAGGCACGTTCGCCATCGCCAAGGTGCTCGCCACGTCCGGCGCGACAACCGTGATCGGCGGCGGCGATAGCGCGAGCGCGGTGAAAAAAGCCGGCGTCGCCAAACAAATGACGCACGTCTCGACCGGCGGCGGCGCCTCGCTCGAATTTCTCGAAGGCAAGGTTTTGCCCGGCGTTGCGGCGTTGAACGACAAATAATGGATAGTTGGGTAGTTCGATAGTTTGGTAGTTGGATCAAGACCTGATCGGTTGCGCCCTGCGCGAATCGGTCGGGTCTTTTTTTTGCGCGCGTGTGGTATAATGAGCGCAGTCGGGAGGGGCGCGATGATCACACACACTCGTTTGGTGACTGCGGCGGAGTTGGAGCGGATGCCGCAACGCGATGAGCGCGTCGAATTGCGGAAAGGAGAAATTGTCAGAATGTCACCCGCAGGACATGAACACGGAGTCGTTGCGCTTGCAATCGGCTCTGCATTACGAGAATTTGTGCGCCGACATAAATTGGGCAAAGCGTATGGTGCGGAAACCGGCTTTACGCTCTCACGCGATCCCGATAACGTGCGCGCGCCGGACGCGGCGTTCGTTTCCGCCGAACGCGCAGCACGCCAAACGCGCCGCGAAGGTTTTTTCGATGGCGCGCCCGATCTCGCCGTCGAAGTGATTTCGCCGACCGATACCGTCGAGGAGATCGAGCAAAAAGTGTTGGAATATCTGGACGCGGGCACTAAACTGGTGTGGGTCGCCAACCCGCGCGCGCAAACGATCACCGCGTACCGCGCGCTGGATCAGGTGCGCGTGCTGACGCGGCAAGACACGCTGGACGGCGCGGACGTTTTGCCGGGATTCGCCGTCGCGGTGACGGAGATTTTTGAATAGCGGTTCAATCTATCCGCGAATCTCCACTAATTTTTTCCTTTTCGTTCGCGTGATTCGCGGATAAAAATAAGAGAGCCAAGTTACGAATCGGTGGAGATGATTACTCAACGCGCCGATCTCACGTTCAAGCACAATCGCGCCAACGGCAGACACGGCTGGTTGCGGCTGACGCCGGCATATTCGATCAAACTCGTGAACGAGTTGCTCGACGCGCACCCGGCAATTCAATTCGTGTTGGAACCGTTTTCGGGCACGGGCACAACCGGCTTGGTCTGTGCGGAGCGCGGCGTGGCTTGCGATTTGCTCGACATCAACCCGTTCCTCGTTTGGCTCGCCCGCGTCAAAACGACGAATTATACGCTCGCCGATCTGCAACGCGCGCAAACGAGCGCGGAACAAATTGCCGCGCGCGCCGCGCGTGCCCCCGCCGCGGAGCTATGGTTTCCGCCGATCAGCCACATTGAGCGCTGGTGGTCGTTCGACACGCGCGAGGCGTTAGCAAAAATTCGCCGCGCGCTCGAACTCGAACTGCCCGCCGAGTCTGCCGCGCGCGACCTGCTCCTCGTCGCGTTTTGTCGCTTGGTCATCGAATGGTCGAACGCCACGTTCAATCACCAATCCATCTCGTTTCGAAAAAATCCCGCCGCAACCGCGCGCGCCGAACCCAGGGTTGCGCCCGCGCGCCTGAGCGAAATCGTCCGCGAGTTGTGCGCGGCGGCAACCGAACCGTTGCGCGGACGCGTGCGCGTCGTCAACGCCGATTCGCGGCGCATCCCGTTGCCGCGCGGCGAATTATACGACGCGGTGATCACCTCGCCGCCGTATCCGAATCGCATGAGTTACATCCGCGAATTGCGCCCGTATATGTACTGGCTCGGCTATTTGAGTCAAGCCCAGCAAGCCGGCGAACTCGATTGGCAGGCGATTGGCGGAACCTGGGGCGCGGCGACGAGTCGCCTCACCCAGTGGTCGCCGAACGGCGCGGAGATTCGCGATCCCGATTTCGCGGCAATGCTCCGTGCGATTGAGCAAGCGAGTCCGTTGCTCGCCAACTATGTGCATCGCTATTTCGTAGATATGGTAGAACATTTCGCCAGCGTGTCTGCCGCGCTCAAACCCGGCGGGCGCGTGTTTTACATCGTCGGCAATTCCAAATTCTACGATACGCTCGTGCCGGTCGAAAAAATTTTCGCGCAGTTGTTGGAGCGCCAGGGATTCGTTCGTTCACAAATTGATATTTTGCGGAAACGCAATTCCAAAAAAGAGTTGATCGAATTTTGCGTCTCGGCGATCAAGCCGTAACGAAAGGAAAAATATGTCGCAATCGCAAATCGCCACGTTGGGCGGCGGGTGCTTTTGGTGTCTCGAAGCCGTGTTCGACGATCTCAACGGTGTGCTCGGCGTCGAGTCCGGTTACGCCGGCGGCAAAATAGCAAACCCGACATACCAGCAAGTTTGCACCGGTGCGACCGGGCACGCCGAAGTTGTCCAACTCACGTTCGATCCCGGCGTGATTTCGTTCGCGCAAATTTTGCGCGTGTTCTTCACCATTCACGATCCGACGACGCTGAACCGGCAAGGCGCGGACGTGGGCACGCAGTACCGCTCGGCAATTTTTTATCACGACGCGGAGCAAAAACAGATCGCCGACCAAATTGTCGCGGAGATCACCGCCGCGCAAATTTGGAGCGCGCCGCTTGTGACGGAACTCGCGCCGTTCCAAACGTTTTACGCGGCGGAAGATTACCACCAGGAATATTTCGCCAACAATGCTGAGCAAATGTACTGCCGCGTCGTGATCGCGCCCAAGGTTGCCAAATTCCGCGAGCACTATCGCGCACAATTGAAAAAATGAATAACCCGATTCACCTGCGCCCCGCGCGCGTCGAGGATGCCGCCGGCATTGCGCGCGTGCACGTGGACACGTGGCGCACATCCTACGGCGGCATTGTGCCCGCCGAGCATCTCGCCAAAATGGATTACGCCGAGCGCACGCAACGCTGGCGCGCGCGCTTGAGCGACGCGAACGATCCGGCATTTACGTTTGTCGCCGAAACGGACGCGGGCGAGATCGTCGGCTTTGCGGTTGGAATGCCCGAACGCGAAAATGATCCGGTCTATCACGGCGAGTTGGGCGGCTTGTACTTGCTCCAGGCGTACCAACGGCAGGGCATCGGACGGCGGCTCGTTATAGAGGTCGTGCGGCGCTTGCGCGACCTGGGTTTTACCAACCTGCTGATCTGGGCGCTTGCCGAAAACCCGGCGTGCGGCTTTTACGCCGCGCTGGGCGGCAAACCGGTGCGCGCAAAGACCGTCGTCATTGGCGGCAAGGAACTGCGTGAGGTGGGATTTGGCTGGGACACGCTGACGGGGTTGCTGGCAATGGAGCAGAAATTGATCTTTCTGAAACTGGGCGGCTCGGCGATTACCGACAAGACGCGCCAAGCCACCGCGCGCGCCGACGTGATCCGTGACGTGGCGCGGCAGGTCGCGCAAGCGCGCCGCGCCGATCCGACTTTGCAAATTTTGATCGGGCATGGGAGCGGATCGTTTGGACATTTCGCCGCGAAGAAATTTGGCTTTGGCGCGCGCGACAACTGGCGCGCGTATGCCGAGACCGGCGCGGCGGCGGCGCGGTTGAATCGCCTTGTGACCGATCTTTTTCTCGCGGCGGATGTGCCGGTCGTCGCTTTGCAACCGTCCGCCTCGGCGCGGTGCCGCGATGGCGCGCTGATCGATCTCGCGGTTGCGCCGATCCAAGCCGCGCTCGCGTCGCATCTCGTGCCGCTCGTGTTCGGCGATGTGGCGTTTGACGAAACGCGCGGCATGGCGATTGCCTCGACCGAAATGCTGTTCGCGCATCTCGCGCCGATCTTGACGCCGACGCGGATCATTCTCGCCGGGATCGTGGACGGTGTGTTTACGGCAGACCCGTTGCAAAACCCGAACGCGGAATTGATTCGTGAGATCACGCCGGCAAATTTCGCGCGCATCGAAGCGCAACTGCGCGGCTCGCACGGCGTGGATGTGACGGGCGGGATGATCGGCAAAGTGCGGACGATGCTCGCGCTCGTGGAACGCCAGCCGCGTGTGCAGGCGCAGATCGTCAGTGCGGTGCGGGCGAACGGGATCGCGCACATTCTTGCCGGCGAAGAGCCGGCGGTGGGAACGTGTGTGCACGCCTAAGTGTGCGCGCGGTAAATCAGAAAAATAAATGCCACCCTTGTCGGGGCGCAATGCCTGGCGAGGGTGGCGTTTTGTTAGGGCGTGGGCAAGCCAGCCCGGAAAAGAAACACGGCGAGTAGTGCCAAGAGGCAAAGCCCGATGAGGATCGCCGCGATGGGCAACCAGCGGGAACCGGGTTGCGGCGTGTCGGGCGCGGTGGGGAACAAGTCTAGTTCCGGCGCAATCGTGATCGGAGGATGCGCGTGTTGCAGACCCGCGCGCAGTTTTCGCACGCGGAGCCACCACAAGGCGTCCTTCAC
>CAIKBD010000355.1 GCA_903825565.1 uncultured Anaerolineales bacterium
GATTTGCCGGAGGAGCGCGGCTTCGACGCGACCGACGCCGCGCAGGATTGTGTTGACGAGCGGCGCAGTCGGTTCCATCTCGACTTGGTACTCGTCTTGATCCAAGTGATGCGAGCGCAAGTCCGGCGCGCGCCCCAATTTGTTTCGCAGGATGATCATCGGCGCGGCGAGCGGAAAGACGAAACAGAAGCCGAACGTGACGCGGCGCACGCTCAACCCGGCGCGCGTGACGCGTGCGCGCAATTCCTCGGGCGTGTACCGGTGTTTGTGTCCGTTCAGTGTGTCGTTGTGACTCCACAGCCATTGGAACGCCGGCGTCGAGATCGTCAAGATGCCGCCGGGGCGCAACACGCGCGCCGCCTCGCGCAAAATGGCTTCATCCGCGTCCACGTGCTCGATCACGTCGAGCGCGGTGACGAGATCGAAGGACGCGTCGGGGAACGGAATGGCGCGCGTGGCGTCGCCCAGCCGCACGTCGTAGCCGCGCGCTTGCGCCATTGCCACCGGGCGCGCGTCCACTTCGATGCCTTGCACCGTGCCGTACCGGCGCAGGTGATGGATCATGTTACCCGCGCCGCAACCGATGTCGAGCACGGCGCCGTCGCGGCGCGGTAGGGCTTGATCGATCAAATTCAACAGCGACCACGTGCGGGTCGCAAACCACCAATGCTGATCTTCGGGTAATTCGGTAAGAGTTGTCATCGGTTGCATTTTACAACGATCCGCGCCAATCGGCAATTATCCTGTTTCGGTGTTTTGATAGGGTGGCGCTTGAACACACGCCGCGCATTTATTCGCTTGCCCGGACGCGCCCGCGTTGAGTTTTGATCGCGCCGCGCCGTTTTTTGGCTTCGAGGCGTTTGGCTTTTGCCGCGCGCGAGGGCGCAGTGGCGCGGCGCGGTTTGGGTGGAAGCGTTGCCTGGCGCAGTAAAGCGAACAAACGCGCGCGCGCATCGGCGCGGTTTTGCTCTTGCGTGCGAAAGCGCGCGGCATGGATCACGATCACGCCATCCACCGTTGCGCGTTTGCCCGCCAAGCGAAACAAGCGCGCGCGCACATCGGCGGTGAGGGCGGGCGAGTGGCGCGCGTCGAAACGCAACTGCACCGCCGTTGCCACTTTGTTGACATTCTGTCCGCCGGGACCCGCCGCGCGAATAAACTCTTCCACCAATTCGCTTTCCGCGAGCGCAAGCGTTGGAGTGATTGAAATCATCGCGGAGCATTGTAGCACAAAAACCAAAAATTTTTCAACTCTATTTTGACCCGTTTTGGACTTGGAGTTGGTACGCTTGAGGTGAAAGCCGGATGCGCTGTTGCATCGCTCAATTGATTGCCGCTGACGTGGTCCTCCAGAGTGTCCGTTGCGTCTTGGAGGCATTTTTATTTGAGGAATATCTTGATGCGAAAAACGCGTTTTACGCTGACGTTGATGGCGCGAGTCATCGTGCTCGTTTCAGTTGGCTTGCTTTTCATGTTGGGTGGCTTTGCGTACCTCAGTTTGCAAGCCCTGCGCGAAAATACCGAGCGCTCTTTGCAAGAGCGTATGTTGCTCGCCCAAATTACCGCCAGCCGGGTGGATGATTTGTTGCAGGAAAAAATTACAACCCTGCACAAGGTTTTGGAAGCAATGCCCATTGATCCCGCACACGCGGAGCCGACTACGCTTGTGCCCGTGTTGCGAACGGTGGCGAATCAGTTAGGCGATTGGGTGCAATATGTCGTCGTGATCGATCCGTACGGCAATGTGATCCAGTCCGAGCCGCCGATGGCGCGTTTGCGCGGCGCGAACTTGTCGGCGAACCGGTACGTGCAAGCGGTGCTCCAATCGGGTCAGCCCGTCGTGTCTGGTTATTTTGCGCCGGAAAATGTCGAGGACACCGCCGCGATCCTGATGCCCCTTGCGGCGAATGGGGCGCGGCAGAGCGGGATTGTGATCGCCGCCGTGGATCTCAAACACGAGAGTATTTCGCATCTGCTCGGTCCTTTGGGTTTGGGGAAAAAGGGATACGCCGAAATTGTAGATGAAGAAGGGTATCCGCTCGCCAGCACCTCCGTCGAACAGTCGTGGCAAAATTGCCGGTATGGGGATCGCTTTGCGATGCTGATCCGGGATCGCGGCACCGTCGTCGGGCAGTGTCATGATTGTCACGACAGCGCGACGAATCGGCGGCGGCAAAACGGGATCATGGCGTTTGCCGCGCTCGCGTCTGCGCCGTGGGGCATTGTCGTGCAACAGGATGAAAGCGAGGCGTTCGCGTACTCGAAAGAGTTGGAACGGAATTTGCTGGCGTTCGGCGGCATTGCGTTTCTCATCACGTTGCTGGTGGCGTGGCTGTTGACGAACAGTGTCGTCCGTCCGATTCATACTTTGATTACGGCGTGCCAGCGCATTGCCGCGGGCGACCTCACGCAACCGGTGCCGCGCGTCGGCGGCGCAGAGGTGAGCATCTTGGGGCGTTCGTTCGATCAGATGCGCGAGCAGTTGCGGAAATCGTTGAGCGAGACGCGCGAATGGAACACCGAGTTGGAACGGCGCGTCGCGCAACGCACGCACGAACTGGCGGATGTGGAACAGGAGCGGCGCGAGTTGTTACGCAAGTTGGTCGTCGCGCAGGAAGAAGAACGGCGCGGCTTGGCGCGTGAACTGCACGACGAGACGAGCCAAGCGTTGACCGCGCTGGTCGTTGGGTTGGAGACGGCAACTGCCGCGCCGGCGCAAGACGTTCAGGAGATCAAGGATCGCCTGGAGCCGATCAAATTGATGGCGACGGAAATGTTGCGCGAAATTCAGCGCATCATTCACGATTTGCGCCCGGCGATTTTAGATGATCTGGGTTTGGCGCAAGCAATTGATTGGTACGCGGAAAGCCGGCTCAAAGCGCGGCATATCCAAGTTGCGATGGAGACGATTGGCGTGGAGCAACGTTTGCCGTCCGAAGTGGAGACGGTGGTGTTTCGGATCGCGCAGGAAGCGGTGAATAATATCGTGCGCCACGCCGATGCGGAAAATGTCAGCATCACGCTCGAGTTCGCCGACGATGCCGTGACGCTCCAGGTCGAGGACGACGGCAAAGGGTTCGATCCCGGCACCATTCTGAAACGCGGGAATGGGCGCGGCGGTTTTGGTTTGACTGGGATGCGCGAACGCGCCGCGCTGTTTGGCGGTATGGCGACAGTTGAATCGCGGCGCACGCAAGGCACCAGCATCACCGCCAAGATTCCGTTGAAAGGGACGTATGGCAATGGCAAAGATCCGAGTTCTGCTCGTGGACGATCACATCATGTTGCGCGAGGGCTTGAAGGCACTGCTCAATCTGTCTGAAGATTGCCAGGTGATCGCCGAAGCATCCGATGGCAGGCAGGCGATTACGGCGGCGCGCGAGTATGCGCCGGACGTGGTGGTGATGGATATGGCGATGCCGGGGATGGATGGCTTGGAAGCGACCAAGCGCATCATCAAGGAACGCCCACAAACAAAAATTTTGGTGCTGAGCCAGCACGATAACGAACGCTACGTCCTGCCGATTTTGCAAGCGGGCGCGATGGGCTATGTGCTCAAGCGGTCGTTCGCTTCGGAATTGGTCAATGCGATCCGGACGGTCAACGCGGGCGAATGTTTCGTCCCGCCGGCTATCGCCAAAATGCTTTTGGTGAATTATCGCCAGCAAGCCGCGCCGGAACCCGACCCCGCCGGCGAGGTTCTGACCGAACGCGAAAAAGAAGTGCTCAAACTGGTCGCCGAGGGGCGGTCGAGTCAAGACATTGCCGATATGCTCAACTTGAGCAAAAAGACAGTCATGTGTCATCGCGCCAACGTCATGTCCAAATTGAACATTCATAATCGCGCAAACCTCATCAAGTATGCGCTGGAACATGGCTTGCTTGAACTGAACCAGTGATTGGGCGTGTGTTCGCCACGCCGCAAATCTAGGTACTCGGGTCGGTGAAACTAGATAATTCGATGGATTGTCGTTCCCTGTCGAATGTTATACACTAGACTCGAGTTAGAATGAGCGCGATCCAAATCCTCGTTATCGAATCCAATCCCTCGCTTTTGAGTTTGTTGACCCAATGCCTCCGCAGTGAATCGGAATTTGAACTCGTTGGGTCAGCGTTGCGCGTTGCGCCCGCTTTGGCGTTACTCGCTCGCACTCGTCCCGAGATCGTGGTGATGGATGTGCGGGTTCCTGAAACGGGCTTGGCGCAAGCGCTTGGGCTTTTTCTCAAGCAATCGCCCCAATCCAAAATTATTTTGCTTGCCGACTGCGACGAGACGCGGTATGGGCAGTCTGTTGCGCGTTATGGCGTGACGGCTTGCCTGCGTAAAGCGTGCATCGCAACGCAATTGATTCCGCTGGTCAAGCGCGTGGCGCGCGAGGCGTGCCTGCGCCGCGCGCAACCGGCTCTGCCGCTTGAGCCGAAATCGCAATCGGAAATTTTTTGTATCGCGAAGGAGTTGAGTGTATCCCATGGTTTGTCGTAATTGGTTCCAATTAATTCTGTGCGGCGCATGGTTCGCCGCCATCGCGCTGATGCTGGGGGCGTGCCAACCGCAGCCGGTTGCCACGCCGTTGCCGCCGTTGCCGACGGTGCTGGCGACCGCCACCAAACCGGCAACCGCTGTGCCCACCGCCGCGCCCAAAGCCGACGCCGTCAAACCGACCGGCGCAAAAACCGTCGAAGGAATCACCCTGTCTGCGCCGACTTCGCCGTTCATGGATGGCAAGCACGTCACCAAAGGCGTGCCCTGCATCGCTTGTCACACGGCGATGCCGCCCAAAGGCGCGCCGGAAACCAAAGTGTGTTTAAGTTGCCACAAGAACACATACACCGCGCTTGCCGAAGTGACTGCCAAAATCAACCCGAATCCGCATACCTCGCACGAAGGCGAAATTCCCTGCGCCGATTGTCACAAGGGGCATGAGCCATTTGTCTATGGTTGCGGCAAAGCCGGGTGTCACACCGAATATTCCAATAATCGTTTCAAATGATTCGGAACACCGAACGGAAAGGAGTAAACGCAACCTAATCAATGGGGACTAGCATTTGTCCAACATTTTTGCAAGCCAGTTGCTAAACCAAGCACGTGAAACGCCATGGAGGTTATGATGCGAAAAGGAATTTTGTTGGGAACGATGGTACTCGTGATGCTCCTCGTCGTCGCTTGTGGCGGTAGTTCGAAACCCGCCCCGGTGATGGATGAGCCAGTGCCTGCTGGCGCGGATGGCGCCCAAACCGTCAACCTGAATTTCAACACGACCGATATTGCCCCGGCAAAGGTAACGGTGAAAGCCGGTCAAAAAGTGCTCTTTGTCGTCAAGAACACCGACCCGAAAGAAGACCACAATGTGGTGAGCCAGGACTTGGGGATCAAGGAAATTCTCGTCGTGCCCGGGCAAACCGCGCGGCGTTTGTGGACGCCGACGGCGAAGCCGGGTTCGTACAATGTGGGGTGCACGATTCACCCCGACATTCGCATGACGATTGTAGTCGAGTAATCGGCACGCCAGGACGTGCTGGCAAGCCGGTCGCTCTGACTTGCCAGCGAACATGTTCGTAAACCAACGGAGGTTGAAATGGCTTTTAATTTAACACGCCGCGAATTTCTCAAAGATTTGGGCTTGCTCGGCGCCGGCATCACGCTCGCGCCAGCCGCAGTTAGTGGCAATACCATTTTCGATTGGGACAATGAAAAGACGCCGCAACTGCATCGTCCCGGTTGGGTCAGCACATCGAGCGTGCCCACGATGGAAATTGACTGGGACAAGATGCAGCGCTGGCGCGAATGGCGCACCACACGCGGCAGTTTTCCAGAATATGTCGGTAAAGAACGCGATGATCGTCTGACCAAATTGCAAACCGAAAACCTGGATCGGTGGGTCAAACAAAATAAACCCGGTTACACACTCAAGGATCGCGCGTTACAGAATGCGGCGGGGCAAGGTTCCGGCGCGCAATCGTTCTTGCCGCCGAAAGACGCGACGACGCCGGACAAGTTGGGCGTGGCGCCTTGGAAAGGGTCGCCCGAAGATGCGGCGCTCATGCTCACCGCCGCCATGCGGCACATGGGCGCGGGCACGGTTGGCTTTGTCGAATTGGATTCGCGCACGACCGAAAAATTGATCTACGCCGAAGACCCGGACAAAAAAGTCATGTCCATCGAAGACGTCGCAAATCCGTCCGAAGATGACAAGAAACGCGTCATTCCGAAAAAAGCGCGCTGGGTCATTGTGTGGACGATCCCGATGTCGCAAGAGACGATGAAAACTGCGCCGACCGCGCTTTGCTCGATGACGACCGGGTTGACCTACACCACGAACCGCAGTTTCCAATTGCGGTTGCAGTATTTCCTCGCCGGCTTGGGTTACATGGGCTTGGGCGAAAATTCCACGAACGCGTTGGGCATCTCGCCCGCGCTCGGCACGATGGCGGGCTTGGGCGAAATGTCGCGCTTGAATCGCTTGATTACGCCCGAGTGGGGGCCCATCGCGCGCGTGTTCAAGATGGTCACCGATTTGCCGCTCGCGCCGACGAAACCCATTAATGCCGGCATCATGCAGTTCTGCAAAGTCTGCAAGAAATGCGCCGAGTTCTGCCCCTCGAAAGCATTGAGCTTTGACACCGAACCCAGTTGGGAACCGCGCGGTCCGTGGAGCAATCCGGGACACAAGGCATTCTTTGAAGATTCGACCAAGTGCCGCGCGTATTGGCGGCAGGTCGGTACGAACTGCGGTCTCTGCTTTACCGCGTGCCCGTTCGGCACCAAGAACCAGGCATTCTTTCACGCGTTCCGCAATGCGCTCACTTCGGCGACGCCGGTATTTGACAGCGCGCTCAGAGCAGTGGATGATTGGATCAATCCTGGTCCCGCCAATCCCGAATTGGGCGATCCGTTCAAGAATCCCGAAGATTGGTGGAAACGCACCGACTTGCCGATCTATGGGATCAACACGTCTTCAGGGCTTAGTACCATTTAGGAGGCATACACAATGTGGTGGTTAGTTTTAGGCATCGTCATTGGTGCGCTCGGTTTCTGGCTCGTCTCGTGGGCGAAAGCCCACAAGGTTGCCGTGCAATGGTATGAATGGTTGCTCGGTGTAATCGCAATTGGGCTAGGTGCATTGGCTCTGCAAAACTATTACGCGTTCCTGCGCGAGATGGAACCGCAAGCGGCGATGGTGATGCTTGCCTTGCTCGGCATCCCCGCTTTGGCGCTTGCGATCATCGCGGTTGGTCTGGCGTGGTGGCAAAACACCAAAAAGGTTGCCGGCGCACCGAAGAAGAGTTAGTATATTCGCGTCCCGTATTCTTCGGCAGAGTGGGACGCGCAATTTGTGAGTTAGCGTGTCGGTGGCGAACCAGACCTTGTGCGCGCCACCGACACGATTTTGACTGCATCAGTCTATCGAGCGAACTTGGCTGGCGCAAATCAATCGTGCCCACCGATTGAGAGAGGTGGTTTGATATGAACCTAAAATATGGATTGCTGGCTCTTATTCTACTCATCATTATTCTGTTACCGTTACCGGCGGTCGTCTTTGCCAAAGCCAACACCACGCGCGATTTCACGTTTCAAGCGCGCGCGTTTGAATATACGCCGTCTGTGATTGTCGTTCAGCAAGGCGACCGCGTGCGCTTGAGCATGACCGCGACCGATGTTGCGCACGGTCTCGTTTTGGATTATTACGAGGTTGAACTGACCGCGCACCCGCGCCAAGAAAAACCAGCGGTCGTCGAATTTGTTGCCGACCGGCCGGGACGGTATCGCTTTCATTGCACCCTGGTGTGTGGTCCCTTGCATCCGTTCATGACCGGTGAGTTGATCGTCGAGCCGAATTATTTGGGATTGTATTCGTTTCCAATATTGCTCGTCTTTACGCTGGGCACGCTCGGCGTGTTGTGGTGGCGCAAAGAAAAACCGGCAGTTCCCGGCAAGGGTTGGCGTTTCGAGTTGACCCGCTTTCGCGTGGTGCGGTGGTTCGTGGATCAACGTTGGTTTCAGTACGCGCTCATGTTGCCAAATATGTTCTTCTTCGTTATTATCATGCTTGCCGCGTTCATCGGCACGCCGGTCGGCAACGCCAACTTTGCGATCATCTACGTGTGGATTGTCTGGTGGGCGGCGTTGAAATTACTGCTCATTCCGTTCGGCGGCCGCTCGTGGTGCTCAATGTGCCCAATCCCGGCGCCAGGCGAATGGATCGATCATCGCGCATTCATCAGCAAAGGCAAAGAAAAACCACTCGCCGTCGCGCGCAAGAATTGGCCCAAAGCGTTGCGTAATCTCTGGACGCAGAACGGCACGTTCCTTGCGGTGGCGTTGTTCAGCGCGATCATTCTCACGCGCCCCTGGGCAACCGGCGTCGTTCTGCTCGCATTCTTTGTCGGCGCGATCCTTCTCTCGTACGTCTACGGTCGCCGGATTTTTTGCCGCTATGTGTGTCCGGTGTCCGGGTTCATCGCGTTGTACTCGATGACTGCGCCGCTCGAAGTGCGCGTCAAAGACCCGGAGGTTTGTAAAAAGCACGTTGAAAAAGATTGCGTGTGCGGCAACGAGAGCGGGTATGGTTGCCCCTGGCTCGAATATCCCGGCAACATGAAACGCAACGCGTACTGCGGTCTCTGCACCGAATGTTTGAAAACCTGTCCGAAAGAAAACGTCGGTTTGAATTTGCGACCATTCGGCACGGATTTGTTCGTCGCGCAAGGGCGCGGCGTGGACGAAGTGTACAATGTGTTCATTATGCTGACGTGCGCGATCATCTACTCGGCGGTGTACCTGGGATCGTGGGGTGTGCTCAAAGATTGGGCAAACATTGCGACCATCGGGGGCTTTCTGTTTTACGGCGTCTTGTTTTTCTTGGCAAACCTGGTTGTGATGCCGGGGTTGTTCTACCTCGCGGTCTTGCTTGGCAAAGCGTGGGCGGAGAAACGGATGCCGACGCGCCAAGAAGTATTCGAAATTCTCGAACCGATGCGCGCCTGGCTCCCGATCCTGAGCGAACTGATGCGCCGCGTTTTGCGCCGCCCCACGCCGGCAACGCCCGCGCCCGGCGCGCCGATTGCGCTCGCCGAAAAACCGGTGCAACGCGGTCCCGCGCCGAAACAATCGTTGCCGCCGCTGAAACAACTGTTTGTGGATTACGGCTATGCGCTCGCGCCACTCGGCTTGATCGGCTGGATTGCGTTCACCGTTTCGTTCGCGCTCATTGACATCTCGTATGCGATCCCGCTCATTTCGGATCCGTTCGGCTGGGGCTGGAACTTGTTCGGCACGGCAACGGTGCCCTGGTTGCGTTTTATCCCAGAGTGGATTCCGTACATCCAAACGCCGATCCTGTTACTGGGCTTGGTCGCCTCGATTGTCACCGCGCACAAAATCGTGCGCCAACGCACCGACGACAAAGTCGTGGCGATGAAGAGTGTCATTCCGGTGGCGATCTTTATTCTGGCAATCACCGCGATTTTCATGCAACTGTACGTGTGATCCTGTCCTGTCATTTCGAGAATACATACCGCCGCGCGGTATGTTCAAAATCAGAAACTGTTATGTCGAACGGAGCGACGCGAAGCGTCTCGCTCCGTTCGATGTGCCAAGTTTTTGGGTAGCCGCGTAGCGGCGAGAAATCTCCACGTCGGAGGGTGATTTCTCGCTTCGCGCGAAATGACAAAATGAGTTTGAAATGCAAAGAATCTTTTTTGTGCTCTGCTTGATGCTGTTTGCCCTGACCGCGTGCGGGCCGACCCAGTTCACGGTCAGCGATCCCTGGGCGCGTCCTGCGCTCGCGCGCGGCACCGGCGCGGCGTACTTTGTGATCGAAAATCCCGGACCAGCGGATGCGTTGATTGATGCCAAGAGCGATGTGGCGGAAACCGTCGAGTTACACAAGACCGTGATGGCGCAGGGCGATGTGATGCAAATGATGAAAATGGAACGCATCGCCATTCCGACCGGCAAAACCGAGTTCAAGCCCGGCGGCTCGCACATCATGTTCATCAACCTCAAACGCGATTTAAAAGCCGGCGACACGATTGCGCTCCGCGTCGTGTTCCAAAACGCCGGCACATTCGATTTGCAAGTCAAGGTGCAAGAGCGGTAAAATGTTTTCTAAACCGCCAAGACGCCAAGAGCGCAAAGAGAAAAAATAAATCTTGCGTTCTTTGCGCCTTTGCGGTTCCAATTTCGTTTTGGATTGTCCCGTAAAAAATGAAACTTGGTTTACCGTACATCATTCTGCAAAATCTAAAACGCAAACCGTACCGCACCGCCGCGATTGTGTTGTGTGTGCTGATCGCGACCGGTGTGCTGTTCGCCGCGACGGTGACGATGCGCAGCATTCAAAACAGTTTGCAGGTTGGGCTGGAACGTTTTGGCGCGGATGTGATCGTGGTGCCGCGCGGGCAACAGGTTACGACGCAGGAAGCGTTCATCGCCGGCCAGCCGACCGCATTTTACATGGACGCGCAAATTGCCAAACACGCGGCGGCGCAACCGGGCGTGGGGCGCGTGGCGGCGCAAGTGTTCGTGCAAACCTTGTCGAACGCGAAATGTTGCGCGGGTGAATTTTTTCTCGTCGGTTTTGAGCCGGGCAACGATTTCACGATCAGTCCCTGGCTGACGACGCATTTGCACGGTCGCGCTTTGCAACCGGACGAAATCATCGTTGGTGACCGCATCCTGCTCGAACCCGGCGAGACGGTGATTTTTTACGGTTCGTACTTCAAAGTCGTCGGCGTGCTCGAACCGACCGGCATGGGTATTGATCGCACCGTGTTTGTGCCGGTGGAAGGTTTGCGGCAGATGATTGCGGCATCGCCGGAAAAAGCGGAGCAACCTTTGACGATTGCGCCGAATCAAATTTCGGCGGTGCTCATCAAGGTTACGCCGGGCGCAAAACCGAGTGAGGTTGCCGAGGTCATCGAAAATAAAATTCACGGCGTGCAGGCGATCACGACGACGCAAATGATTATCGCGGTCACGAAACAATTTGCCGGTTTGCTCAACATCATCCTCGCCGTGATTGCGATGTTGTGGCTCATGGCGCTCGTCACGATTGCGTTGATCTTTACGCTCATCGTCAACGAACGCCAACGCGAACTGGGGTTGTTGCGCGCAATGGGCGCGCGTCAGGGTTTTGTGTTTCGGATGATTGTCGGCGAGGCGATGCTTCTAACCGGCGCCGGCGGCGCGTTGGGCTTGCTCGTCAGCGCGATTTTGTTTTACGCGCTCCAAGGGGTTCTCGAACAAAATTTGCAAACCCCTTTTCTTTTGCCTGACCCCATCGAAGCGATTGCGCTCGTCGTCTTTTTGCTCGGTTTGGCAATCGTCTCCGGCGCGCTCGCTTCGATTCAACCCGCGCTTCGCATTAGCCGCCTCGAACCGTACGAAGCGATTCGCCAAGGCGAATGAACATGGATGTGCAGATCAGTTTGCGCGGCTTGACCAAAGTGTATCCGCAGGGCGCGACCCAGGTCAACGCAGTGGATTGTGTGAGTCTCGATGTGTGTGCCGGCGATTTCATCGTCATCACCGGGCGTTCAGGCATCGGCAAGACGACCTTGCTCAGTTTGATTGGTCGGCTCACCGAACCGACCGCCGGCGAAATTTTGATTGACGGTGTAGACCTCAAATCGCTCGACGATGGGGCGCTCTCGAATTTCCGCGCGCGCAAAATCGGATTCGTCTTTCAATTTGCGAGTCTCATCCCTACGCTGAGTGTGCTTGAAAATATCGCTCTGCCTAGTTTGTTTGCCGGACAAGCGGTGGACGAAAAACGCACGCTGGAACTGGCGCGGATGGTGGGGCTGGGCGACAAGTGGTCCAGTTATCCGCCCCAACTTTCCGGTGGACAACGCCGCCGCGTGGCGATTGCGCGCGCGCTCATCAATCGTCCGGCGATTTTGCTCGCCGACGAACCGACCGGCGACCTGGATGTGGACACCGAGCGCGAAGTGCTCGATCTATTTCGTGCGTTCAACCGGCAAGGCATGACCGTCATTCTCGTCACGCACAATCCCAGTTTGATCGCGTATGGCAAGCGCGCGTTTCGGATGGAGCAGGGCACGTTGATGCCGGACCAAGGTTTGACGTAATGCGCGGTTGGATTCTTTTGGCTGTCATTGGATTTGGCATTTTTTTTGCGGTTGGTTGCGGTGAGCCAAGCCGGTTGCTGTGGTCGTTCAAAACGGGCAAGGAGTTGCCGGCGAGTCCGGCAATCGGCGGGGATGGCACGATTTACTTTGGCTCGCACGATAATTTTTTCTACGCGCTCGATCCTGACGGTAAACTCAAATGGAAAATCGAGACGGGCGGCTGGGTGCACGGTTCGCCGGCTCTCGGCGCAGACGGCACGATCTATTTTTCATCGTACGATGCCAAGCTTTACGCCGTTACGCCGGCGGGCAAATTGGTGTGGCAACTGGCGTTGGAGCGGATGATCGAATCGTCGCCCGCGCTCGGCAAAGATGGCACGCTCTACATCGGCGACGACGACAAACAACTCTACGCGGTTTCGCCGGACGGGAATGTGAAATGGACGTACAAAACCGGCGATCTGGTGGTGGGCGCGCCGGCAGTGGCAGGGGATGGCACGATTTATTTCGGTTCGGGTGACAAGTCGGTGTACGCTCTCAACCCGGACGGCAAATTGAAATGGCAATTCGTAACGGCGGGCGAAGTGTACTCGTCGCCGGCAATCGGCGCGGACGGAACGATTTACATCGGGTCGAGCGACAAGCATTTGTACGCGCTCACCAGCGACGGTAAAGAAAAATGCAGATTCAAAACGGGCGACAAGATTTATGCGTCGCCCGCCCTTGGCGCGGATGGCGCGATCTATGTCGGTTCGCTGGATGGCAAACTGTACGCGCTCAACCCGGATTGCACGGCGCGCTGGGACGTGAACCTGCGCGAATGGGTCATTTCGTCGCCGGCGGTTGGCGCGGATGGCATGGTGTACGTCGGCGCGTACAATCACGCGCTCTACGCCATTGACGCACAGGGCAAGATCGCGTGGAAGTATGAGACGAAAAAATTCGTGTTCTCTTCGCCGACGCTTGCGCCGAATGGCACGCTGTACGTCGGCTCGGACGACGGCTATTTGTACGCGCTCAAGACGACGAGCATGGGACTCGCCGCGTCGTCCTGGCCCAAGTTTCGCGCAAATCTGGTGAACGATGGGCGCGTGCGGTAAAGAACGTGAACCGCGCAGACGCCAAGACACGAAGAAAAAATCTTGGCGCCTCGCGGTGAAAAATTGGGAGTTTTAGGATGAAAGTACCCGAAATGATCGGCACGCTTCTCGTCGTGCTCGTTTTGATTGCGACGCCAGCGGTGGTGTTGGCGTATCAGGCAAGCGGCGCGGCGGATGAAGGTTGCCAGGTCATCATTATGCGAACGTACGAGGAAGGCAACCCCACGCCCAATGAAACGTATCTCAAGATCAATCAGCCCGCGTGTTTGCGGATCACGAGTTACGATGTGACGCACGGTTTCGTCATCAGCGACATGGGGATTGACGCAGGTGAGATTCATGCCGGCAAATGGACGAAACTCGAATTTACGCCGAAAGAAACCGGCACGTTCAGTTACGTCTGCTCGATTCAATGCAGTCCGATGCACTCGAAGGTGCGCGGCAAAATTATCGTGACTGATTAGAAAGCGCATCCATGTCCGACCACAACAAGCCGCTTCAACTTTCGCGGCGTGATTTTTTGCGCGTGTTCGGCGGGCTGGCGGCGGGTGGCGTGGCGGCGAGCATTTTGATCCCGCAACCGCGTTTCCCGCGAGTGCTTCCGCCCGGCGCGATTTTGCCGGCGGAAAGTTTTCGCGCCGCGTGCAACGGGTGCGGCAAATGCGTCGCCGTGTGTCCGCACAATGCCTTGCGCCAAAATATGTTCGCCGCGCCGTACCTCGATGGCTTGAGCGGTTGGTGCGATCTCTGCATGATTTGCGTGCACGCCTGTCCGACCGGCGCGCTCGTTTTGCCGGCAGAACCGTTGAAAACCAAATTGGCGTTGGCGGTGATTGATCGCAATCAGTGTATCGCCTGGGTTGCAACGGGTTGTCGTTTTTGCTACGAAAAATGTGTCACGCTCCAAAATGCGATCACGATTGATGAAGACTATCGTCCCTATGTTGACGAGCAATTGTGCAACGGGTGCGGCGCGTGCGTCAACGTGTGTCCGCGCCCGGACAAGGTGACGCGCGATCTCCGTACCGGCAAAGCCGTTGCCCTGAAAGCGATCCCGCATGACCGTTGATCCGCCCACCCAATCCGTCGCGCGTCCCGCCGTTCGCAAACGCGCACAATTCAACACCTGGGCACGCGTGCGTTTTGCGGCGACGCTGGGCGCAATGCTTCTCATCGCGTTGAGCGCGTTGCTCGATATTAACGTCGGCACATTTTCTTCGTTCTCGCTCGGACCCGTCACGGTTGCGTGCCCGCTCGGTGTCGCCCAAATTTTGCTGGCGAGTCAAACGTTTGTGCCGACGCTCGCGCTTGCCGGTCTGCTCGGCTTGGGGTTGACGATTTTTTTCGGGCGCGCGTTTTGCGGTTGGCTGTGCCCAGGGCGTTGGATTTTTAATCACGCTCCGCGTACCGCGGCAACACCGTTCAAAGCGCGCGTGTGGGTGCAGGGCGGCATCATCGCCGGCGTGCTCGGCGCGGCGGTCGCGTTTCACAATCCGCTGTTCTGCATCGTTTGTCCGGTCGGCGCGATTTGTCGCGGCGCAGTGGCGGCGGGCGCGGGCGGGAGCATCGTGCCAAGCATCGGTTGGCTCGGCGCACTGCTCAGTCTCGAATGGTTGAGCGGGCGTTCGTGGTGCCGCGATCTGTGTCCGGTCGGCGCAACGCTCAGTCGCATCAGCGCGTTGAACCCGTTCGTCAAGCCGCAAGCGAATCCCGAAAAATGTCGCCCGTGTTTAGCGTGCATGAAAAAATGTCCCGAAGGCGTCAACCTGAGCCAGACCAACGAACTTTCGACCTGCACCAAATGTTTCGCGTGTCAGGGCGCGTGCCCGCGCGATGCGGTCGAAATCAAGTTGGTTGCCAAACGCGAGCGATGATCCGGAATCACGCGAATAAGCGCGAATCCGGTTTTTGTATTTGCGGATAAAAAAATAATTCAAGGAAACGAATTTTGCCAGACGAAATCGCGCGTGTTCGCAAACAATGGCAACCGGTGATCCAAGCGATCATTGCGGCGGCGGATTGGGGCGACAAGTACGCGACCCAGCTCGAACCGTTTCTTAACGAGTTGGAACGCCAAGACGCGTGGCGTCCACTCGCCGCAACGTTTCGCCGCCTCCTCGCCGGCGAACGCGATGCGGAGGCGTTGTTGACCGGCTTGGATGGGGTGAGCGGGATTGTGGTTGGCGATGTGTTGCGCGCGTTGGGTGTGGATGCGCCGATGCCGGACGAATTGGACAGCGCAGACCTGACGCCGGTCGTCGAGGAAATTTTTGCGCGCGTCGCGTTTGCCTGCCGCGACGAAACGCCCGTGGTGTACGGCGAGGAAATGTACGCGGTCACACAAAAAATGGCGGAGCACCCCACGCTGGACCCGGAACTGCGCGAACTGGGTCGTGTGCTCCACCGGATTCTTGCCGGCGAACGCGCGCCGGAGTTGAGCGCGTTGACGCCGCACTGGGCGGCGCGCGTCCGCGAATTATTGCGCGCGCTCGGTTAGCGCGTGCGTGGGGCAAATGGTCAAATTTGCCCCACCCGATTTACGCGGCAAATTTTTCGCCAAGTTTGGCGACGTTCTCAAACGTCAAACTGCCGACTTGGTGCAAGCCCAAGCCCCACAGCAACGCGATCAGGTAATCGCTCCAGCCACCCCAGATCGCACTCTTCACCCACAATTCGTTGACCCCGACCGCCACGGCGACAATCGTGACCGCGCCGAAAATGATCGCCTCGTTCCACGTAATGCTCCGGCGCAACGCGGCGAGCGAGGGCAGTGACTCGTCCGTTGGAATTTCAATGTTCGCCGGCGGCAAGGTGGTTTCCTGCGTCGGCACCGCGCCAAGCCGGATCGCTTCGCGCGCGCTCGGCGGCGCGGTGGGCAATGCGACGCTCGGCGCGAGCGGCAACACGATCTCTTTCGCCGGAGAACCGCGCCCGGCTTGCGCTTGCTTCCACGTTTCATACTGGGTCTGGGCGGTTTGGTACGCTTGCCACGCCGCGTCGAATTTCTTTTCGGCGATTTGCGGTTTTGCTTGGTCGAGCGCGGCGCGCACGGCGATCAACTCGGGCGGCAGAATTTTGCCCAGTTGCTCGAACAAGCCGGTGAGATACCACCCATACGCGGCTTCGTACTCCGCGATGGCTGCGTTCACGTCGGCGGCTTGCCGGCACGCCGCGAGTTTCGCGGTCACGGCATCCTTTGCCGGGTTGTCCGTAATTTGGGCTTGGAGGTCTGCGGCGAGGATTTCCACGTACTGCTTGCGCGCCGTTTCAAATTGCTTGAGCGCGCCCGGCAAAGTTTCCGCTGTTGTCGTTTTGCCCAACGTGTCGAGCGCGGCGCCCAAGTCGGCGAGTTGTTGTTTCAGCGCGGCGGATGCGCTCGGCACGTTGCGCTGGGCAACTGCCGCTCGAAATTTTTCGACTTGCGCGCCGAAAAATTTCACGCGCGCGTTTTCCACTTGCTTTTGAAAATCCTTGATCTTGGGTTCGAGGTCTGCCGCTGTGCCCGCGCCAAAATCCGGTTCGAGCGCGTCAGTCTGGGCGAGCAATGCGGCGCGCGCGGTGGGATCATCCAGCGTCGCGGCGTTGCGCCGCACGTTGATCCACTTCACGAACACGCCGAGTTTGTCGGCGACCGCGGTGTTTGCCGGCGCAATGTCTTGCGCGCTGTCGAGCGTCACGAGATCGTACTGCTCGCGGAGTTGGTAGAGCCACTGCTCGAGTACGGCGCGTTCGGCGCGGGTGGGATCGCCGATTTGGCGCACCAAGTTTTGAACGCGGTTGATCGTTTTGCGAAGCGTCAATTGCTTGGTGAGTTGGGGGCGACGCTGTTTGGTTAGCCACCGAATGCCGGTGGAAACGGCGATGCCGACGAAAATCCAAAACGCGGCAATGCCAATCGTTTGTTTGATCAACAACGTCACCGGTTGATCCGCCGCTTGCGTGTCCGCGCCGCTGACGCGCAGAACGCCGGTGTACTCGCCGGGTTCGGCGACGCCGTTCAAGTTCAAACGCACCTGGCGCGTTTCGCCCGGCGCGAGCGTCACTTTGGACAGCGCGATATCGCCCGCCACGTCGAACGTTTGCAGGTTGTTGACGACGGCTTGATACTTGTTCTGATCCACTTTGCGGTACAGCGCGGTGAACACCGGCAGACCGACGGTCGTCGTCACGCCGGTTTTTTCTTGCAAGGTGAGCACCAGTGCGGTGTTGCCGGTTTCGCCGCGCGCGATGTCGAGCGGGAACAGTTCGACTGCCGCGGGGCGCACGCGCGTCACGACGAGCGGTGTCGTCTCGCGCTTGCCGTCGTAGATCAAACTGATCGCGCTGTGATAAGTGCCGGTCAGGGGCAGGGTTGCCTGGACGCGCAACGGCAACGAAGCGAGACCTGGGATCGGTTGCTCGCTCGGCGCGAGGCGCGCCGGCACGGGCACGCCGTCGGGACCGCGCAAGGGTTCGATCTCGGCGCGCAGGGTTGTTGGCAAACGATTTGCCGATTCGACAAAGAATAGTTGATCGAACGCGGCGGTGGTTTGCGTGAGCGCGAGTTTGCCGTCCGCGCCGACGCCGACGAGTTTGAGGCGCGATTCGAGCGGCGTGTAGGTCAGCGTGAGCGGAATCGTTTTGCGCCCGCCCGCGTAGATCAAACTGATGGAACTGGTGTAGGTGCCGGACACGGGCAAGGTCGCCATCAATTCGAGCGGGAGCGCGGTCAAGCCGGCGATTTCGATTTCGGCGGGCGGCTTGCCGCCGAGCGTCCACTGCAACGGCACTTGGACGCCGTCGCGTCCGATGAGGTGATTGACCTCGACGCGCAATTTCGCCGGCGCGCTGTTGGTGGCTTCGAGGTACAGCGTGCGCGTGAATTGCGCGCGCGTCTCGACGATGTGCGCGCCCGCATCGGTTGCGCCGGCGAGGGCGATGTGCGGCGCGGGATAACGCGTCACGATGAGACGCGTGCCGGTGCGATAAATTTTGCCGTCGGCTTCGGCGATGATGACGCCGCTCAACGTGCCAGTGATCGCGACGTTCGCCACCGTCAGCGCGGCGCGTGCGGGCGCGCCGTTCGCCGGCACCGTCAGCGTGACGCCGGCAGTCGCTGTGAAATTCACCGAGACGTTCGGTGCGGGCAAGCGGTTTTCATCCGCGAGTGCGACGGAGAGCCGGACGTTTTTCAACTCGGTCGAAATTTCCGGCGGCTGGCTCACGTACACGGTGAGCGTTGCGCTCGTCGCGTCGCTGGGCAAGCCGAGCGGGATCGCTTCGGCGACTGCTCCGCCCGGCTCCAGCGCCACGCGCAGACTGGGTGTTTGCGCGAACGCGGGCGCGACGAAAACAAGAAGCGATCCGATGCCAATGAGCGCGAGCAGATAAAAGGCACGCATGTCTGCCTCCTCAAGGCGTAGGGCAAATTTCCAAATTTGTCCCACGCGTAGACCGTAGGACAAATTTCCAAATTTGTCTCACGCGTAGACCGTAGGGCAAATTTCCAAATTTGTCCCGCGCGTAGACCGTAGGGTAAATTTCCAAATTTGTCCCGCGCGTAGACCGTAGGGTAAATTTCCAAATTTGTCCCGCGCGTAGACCGTAGGACAAATTTCCAAATTTGTCCCGCGCGTAGACCGTAGGACAAATTTCCAAATTTGTCCCGCGCGTAGAC
>CAIKBD010000356.1 GCA_903825565.1 uncultured Anaerolineales bacterium
AACGCGGCAGAATGCCGCACAGACGACGCGCTATCGCCTCTCCCCAATAGGGGCGAGGGAATTTACCCCTTCTCCCTTTGAGGGAGAAGGTTGGGATGAGGGTCGCCTGACTTTTGAAAAGCCCTGCACCTCCCTCAAACACGCTTGGACGATCCGTTCGCATGTGCTATAATAGAGACAGATCGTTCGTAGGGTAAGATCACGAAGCGCTTTTTGCGTAGCGCCACACCGAATCGTGGCGCAAGGGCAAGCGTTTTTTTCGCCACAGTTTGGGCGAGAAAATGCTTCGCCCCTATTTTTCAATGGAGAGAAACAATGCAGACACAAGGGGTCAACGCAAAGCAATTCGCTGGGATTTTAAGACGCTATCTTTGGCGTGCGGCGGCGCTGGTTAGCATGTTGCTTTTGGCGGCGAGCACCCACGTTTTTGCCGCAAGCATTTCCACGACTACGACGCTCACCACGCACAATCCCAATCCATCAAACACAGGGCAAGCGGTGACGATTAACTTTCTCGTGCAAGGCGCGGAGCAAAAGTACGCGGTGAGCGGCGCGGTCACAGTCAATTCGAGCGACGGCGCGCATTGCCAAGGGATTTTGGAATACGGCAAGCCGGCTCCAGGGTCATGCGTCATCACGTTCACGAGCGCAGGCGTCAAATCGCTGGTGGCGACGTACGCGGGCGATGAATACTATGCGCCGAGCGTTTCCGTTGCGGCTCAGCACACCGTGAGCGCAATCGTCGCGCCGGTTGTCGCACCGACTGGTATACCGCGCGAAGTGCCCGAAGCGGACACGCTGTTACTGCTCGGCGGCGGAATGAGCGGGCTGGGTGTGTGGTTGCGCTGGCAGTGGGGCAAACGCCGGCAGCGGAGCAATTAGGTAGCAGTCGGCGGTCATTCGTCGGCGGTCATATTTCGAAGGAGAAAAATGAAGCAATTGGTGCACTGGAATTTTTGGCGCGGGATTTTGTTCGGGGGCGCATTGTTTTTGGCGGTGAGCGTGCTGGGGCAAGCGCGTGTTTCCGCCGCGCCGCTCGCCGGGGTTGGCGGACCCAATTTCGCCGGCACGGCGACGGGCCAATTTTGGACTACGCCCGCAAACGCGACCGGCGCGAATGACAACAACTGCGCCAACGCCGGCGAGAGTAGTAACCCGCTCGATCTGACGAATTTCGCGCTCAACCTGCCGGCGGGAAGTACGGTGCTTGGCATTTTAGTAGAGCCGAAAGCCGGGTATAGCGGCGCACACACCATGGCGGGGCAATTGTTAAAAGCCGGCGCGCCTGTGGGAACCGCCCAAAATTGGACGCCGGTCTCTGCGCCCGATTGCACTTTTACCACATTTCAATCGCTCGGCGGCACCAGCGATCTGTGGGGCACGACATGGACGGTCAGCGAAATCAACGCAACCGGTTTTGGCGTGCGCCTGCTGGGTAGCAGCTCATGCACGGCAAACCAAACGGGCTGCTTTGTGGATGCCGTGCGAATCACGATCACGTACAGCGTGCCCACGCCAACCACAACGGTCATCACTTCGGACAATCCCGATCCGTCGAACGTGGGCCAAATCGTCACAGTCACATTTACCGTCACGGCGCAGGCGCTCAATGCGCCGAACACCGTCCGCAAGTCTGGAGCGCCCCCCAGCGGCACGGTCACGGTCAATGCGAGCGATAGTTTGAGTTGTCAAGGTTCGCTGACGAATGGCAGCGGCGCGTGCACGATCACGTTTGCAAGCGTGGGCGCAAAATCGCTCACGGCGACGTATCCCGGCGACGCCAATCACAGCGGCAGCGCTTCTGCCGCCGTGCCGCACACGGTGAACGCAATCGTCGCGCCGGTTGCCGCGCCAACGGCTACGCCACGCGAAGTGCCGGAAGCGGACACGCTGTTACTGCTCGGCGGCGGGTTGGGCGGTGTAGCAACCTGGGCGCGGTGGCAATGGAGCAAGCGAAAAAAAGTGGGATAGTGGGGTAGTCGGATAATTAGATAGTTGGTTGAACCTTCCAAGTCTCGCGTAGCGGACTTGGAAGGTTTTTTGTGGCGTTGCCAGGGTGTAGTTCAGTTTGGGAGTGAGTAGAGCGGAGCCAGCACCCTGACCCTTCGACGTTGCTCAGGGGAGCGTAGCGCAGTCGAAGGGTCAGGAGGCTAACTTGCCCCCAAACTGAACCACACCCCGTTGCCAACTTGGCGGGTGTGCATCACATTTTTGGGCGAACGCCGCCGCCGATTCAAATCGGCGGCTGAGTGAGGTAGAAATCGGTTGGAAACCGATTCACGCAACTCGGTTCACCGAGTTTTCACCTATTGAGCCGTCGTTTTCAAACGACGGCGGTAGCACCCAAAAATTTGACGCACACCCCAACTTGGCTTGCCGATTGAGTTTGCATCGGGTATAATTATTTCAGTAAGAAAAATTGCATCGCGCTCACAGATGAATTTGCTTGAAACCCAAGCCGTCCCTGAGAGGAGCACTTATGATCGTTGTTTGATTACTCTGCGATCACGTCACATTTTCGATTCAAACAGTGAAATTCACTTTAAGGAGAATTCGATGCACGCCCAATTTATTCGCATGATCTCGTTGCCGCGCCGGACGCGGACGTTGCTTTCGCTCGTTGTCCTTCTCGTGGCATTCGGCACAGTCGCAGTGCCGAGCGTGTTGGCAGTGAACGGCAATGCCATCCCGACAGATACGCTCACTTCGTCGCTCAATCCATCCACGTATGGTCAAGCCGTAACATTCACGGCGACATTTTATCGCGATTTACGGAACCCAGCCAACCGCTCCAAAGTCGCGCCCCAAATTGTATTTTTCGATGGGCAAACGCAAATTGGCGCAGGCAATGCAGTGTTTGGTCAAGAGTCTGTAACCGGCAGTTTGACAATCTCGACCTTATCGGTCGGCTCGCACACAATTCGGGCTGTGGGTCCGGGCGAAGTCTCGATGCTCCAAGTTGTCAACGCCGCTGCGCCGCGCGAAGTGCCCGAAGGCGACACGCTGTTCCTGCTCGGCGGCGGCATGAGCGGGCTGGGCGTGTGGTTGCGCTGGCAGTGGGGGAAACGAAAACAAATTCGGTAGGGGCGCACCCTATGTGGTCGCCCGACCAGGTAGCTACACAGGGCTACCCCTACGAAAATCAAACCTGACCGGTTTCGCGCAAGCGACCGGTCAGGTTTTTTTGTGATACGGTTTTTATTGCTTGGCGAAGGTGAGCGCGCCGACGCCGCTCAATTGCCCGGCGAGTTTGGTGTTACTCGCATCCAGCGTGCCGGCAAACGTTTTGTCGGGCACCGGCATCGCGGTGATTTTCAGCGCGAGCGCGCCGGTCGCCGGGTTGAACGTGCCGTTCGCAAACCCAGGCACCGGCGCGGCAGTCCCGCTCCACTCGCTAAACTCGCCCTGCACCGAACACTCTGCGCCCACGCAAGCGCCCATTTCCAATTGCAAAATGTATTTGCCGCTCATCCAAATCCCGGTGACGGAGCGTTGCCCGGCGGGTAACGTCGCCGGCGCAATGGTCGGCGCGAGGGTTGGCACGGCGGGCTGGTTCACCGTGATCGTCACAGCTTTGGTTGCGCGATTGCTGCCGCACGTCGCGGTCAGCGTGAACGTCGTCGTTTGCGTCGGCGCAACGGCGCGAGTTCCCGGCGCGGCAACCACGCCGATACCATTGTCCAGCTCGATCCGTTGTGCGTTGGCAATTGCGCCCCAGCGCAAAACGGTGGACTCGCCGCGCGCGAGCGTCGCGCGATCCGCCGCGAAGGTGGTGATTTGCGGCAGGCACGCGGTGGGCGCAGGCGTGCTCGGCGGCACGACCACAGTCGTCGTGCGCGGACGCGTCGGCGACGCGCCCCCAACCTGGGTCGGCACCGGCGACGCGACGCGCGCCGGCAACGTCGCCGTGATCGGCGCGACGGTGAGCGCCGGCGTGAGCGTCAGCGGACGCGTCGGCGCGCCGGGCGAACTCGCCGGTTTGGGCGCGGCAGTCGGCGGCACCTGAAGAGTCGGCGCGGTGGGACGCATATTGGCGGAGACGAGAAAAATCGAAAGGGTTGCGGCGAGCGCCAAAAGCAAAATAACGACGCCGAGCCAGAGCCAGTGTTCACTGATCGGTTTCACGTGGGCAGTCCTTTCCGGGTTGAGGGTGTTGTGCGCTGGCAATATTTTACCATAAAACTGCCTCGGCTGGTTTGAGTATGCGCCGCGTTCCTAGATTGAGGCGAAGCCACATTCGTCGAATTCAGCGGTCAATCTTTTGGCGCTCCTTTTGCTTTGTGTTATAATCACCGCGTATCTTCAAGAAATGGAGCTGGAATGGCAAACTACATCGGCGAGATTGCGCCGCACGGCGGCGAATTGATTGATTGCAGGGTGCGCGACGCGGAGCGCGCCGCCGCGCTCGAACACGCGCGCAACGCCAAACCCATCGCGCTCAACGCCGTCAACATTTCCGATCTCGAACTGCTGGCGGTCGGCGTGTTGTCACCCCTCACCGGGTTTATGGGCAAGCGCGATTACGATTCGGTCGTCGAAACGATGCGGCTGGCAAACGGACTCGTCTGGAGCATCCCGATCACCTTGCCGGTTACGCGCGAGGTGGCGGACACGTTGCGCGTGGGCGAAGAGATCGCGCTGACCGAACCGGACGGGCGTTTGCTCGCATTGATGACGCTCGCGGAAAAATTCGAGTACGACAAAACGCGCGAAGCGCAAAATGTGTACCGCACAACCGACGAAAAGCATCCCGGCGTCGCGCGGCTGTACAAACAAGGCGACATTTATCTTGCCGGCGAAATTTCGGTCGTTGATCTGCCGGCGAACACCGAGTTTCCCGAATTTCGCCACGCGCCGCTCGAAACACGCAAGATGTTCGCGGCGCGCGGTTGGAAGCGCATCGTCGCGTTCCAAACGCGCAACCCGATTCATCGCGCGCACGAGTACATTCAAAAAACCGCGCTCGAAATCGTGGATGGCTTGTTCCTGCACCCACTCGTCGGCGAAACCAAAGCGGACGATATTCCGGCGGACGTGCGAATGCAATCGTACCAGGAATTGCTCCGCGATTATTACCCGCCCGACCGCGTCGTGCTCGGCGTGTTCCCGGCGGCGATGCGGTATGCCGGTCCGCGCGAAGCGATCTTTCATGCGATCTGCCGCAAGAATTACGGGTGCACGCACATTATCATCGGGCGCGATCACGCGGGCGTCGGCAATTATTACGGCACGTACGACGCGCAGAAAATTTTCGATGAGTTCAAACCGGAAGAAATCGGCATCACCCCGTTGCTGTTCGAGCATACGTTTTACTGCAAAAAATGCGGACAGATCGTTTCGGCAAAAACGTGTCCGCACGGCAAAGAAGATCACTTGGTCTTGAGCGGGACCCAGGTGCGCGAAATGTTGCAACGCGGCGAAATGTTGCCGCCGGAGTTTACACGCCCGGAAGTGGCGCGCGTGTTGATCGAAGGAGTGCGCGGAACGCAAGTCAACAGTCAACAGTCGCCAGTCAACAGTCCGCAACCAACTATCCAACTATCCAACCATCCAACTAAAAAACGCGTTTTAATCATCGGACTCGACTGCGCCGAACCGTCGCTCGTGTTCGACAAATATCGCGCGGAGATGCCGAACCTCCAAGCGCTCGTCTCGCGCGGCGCGTGGGGCGCACTCGAATCCACGACGCCGCCGATTACGGTGCCGGCGTGGATGTGTGCGCTCACTTCCAAAGATCCGGGGCAACTCGGCGTGTACGGTTTTCGCAATCGCGCGGATTATTCGTATGAAAAAATGTTTACCGCGAACGCGCGCACCTTTACCGAGCCGGCAATTTGGGATTACTTGGGGCGCGCGGGCAAGCAAACGTTTCTGCTCGGCGTGCCGCCGTCGTTCCCGCCGAAACAAATCGTCGGCGGCATGGTCGGGTGTTTCCTTTCGCCGAACACACAATCGAAATTCACGTACCCGGAAAATTTGCGCGAGGATGTTTTGCGCGCCGCGCCCAATTATTTGGTAGACGTGCCGAACTTTCGCACCGACGACAAACAGTGGCTCTTGCAAAAAATCTACGAAATGACCGAAGACCATTTCAAAGTGTTGCGGTCGTTCGTCAAAGAGAAATCGTGGGATTTCTTGATGGCGGTCGAGATCGGCGTGGATCGGTTGCATCACGGCTTTTGGAAATATCACGACGCGACGCATCCCAAGTTCGAACCGGGCAATCCGCTCGTCAACTCGATCCGCGATTATTATGTGTGGCTCGATCAACAGATCGGCGGCGTGCTGGAACTGCTCGACGATGATACGAGCGTAATCGTGATGAGCGATCACGGTGCGAAGAAAATGGAGGGCGGGATCACGCTGAACGAGTGGCTGATCAACGAGGGCTATCTCGTGCTCGAAGAAAAACCCACCGGGGTTGTGCCGCTCGAAAAAGTAAAAGTGAACTGGGCAAAGACGCGCGCGTGGGGGAGCGGCGGTTATTACGGGCGCGTGTTCCTCAACGTGCAGGGACGCGAGCCGCAGGGCGTCATTCCGCCGAGCGCGTACGAACAGGTGCGCGACGAATTGATCGCCAAAATTTCGGCGATCCCGGATCACACCGGCAAACCGCTCGCCACGCGCGTGCACAAGCCGCAGGACATTTACCGCGCGACGAAAAACATCCCACCCGATCTGATCGTCATCTTTGGCGATTTGTGCTGGCGCGCGGTCGGCTCGCTGGGTTTGAACACGCTCCACACCTTCGAGAACGACACGGGACCCGACGATGCGAACCACGCGCAGATGGGTATGTTCATTTACGGCGATCCGAAACGTAACCTGGGTGGGCGCGAGTTGAAGGGACTGCACCTGTACGACATCGCCCCAACGGTGTTGCGCGAGTTCGGGCTGGATGTGCCGGGCGATATGATCGGGCAAGCGATTCAATTCTAAACGCAATACGGAATACTGCATACTACGTATTGCGTATTGCGTATTGCGTAAAACGTAAGCGCAATTCGCAATTTGGAGATTACATTGACAACAGGATTCACGATTTGGTTCACCGGCTTGAGCGGTGCGGGCAAAACGACCGTTTCGCGTTTGGTCGAGGCGGAATTGCGCGCGCGCGGTTACAAGGTCGAAGTGCTCGACGGCGACGTGGTGCGTGAGAATTTATCGAAAGGGCTGGGATTCAGCAAAGAGGATCGCGACACGAACATTCGCCGCATCGGGTTCGTGTGCGAACTGCTCACGCGCAACGATGTCGTCGCCATTGCCGCGGCGATTTCGCCGTACCGCGCGATCCGCGATGAGAACCGCGCGCGGGTTGGCGGGCATTTTGTCGAAGTGTACGCGAAATGCCCTATCGAAGTTTTGGCGGAGCGCGACGTGAAAGGGCTGTACAAAAAAGCATTGCGCGGCGAGATCAAGAATTTCACCGGCGTGGACGATCCATACGAAGCGCCCGAGCACCCCGAAGTGGTAATCGAAAGCGACCGGGAAACGCCAGCGCAAAGCGCGAGCAAAGTAATCGCCAAGTTGCACGAGTTGGGATACATGCGCTAAAGCCAAGCCCGCCGCTTGGCAATCAAGGAGCAAGCAATGAGCGACGACATTCTGGGCAAGGTTCGAATTACGCAACTCGATTGCGCGCCGCTAACGCTGCGGCCCGGCGAAACGTGCGCGCTAACGTTCGCGGTGACTAGCCGCGCGACGGACACGCACACGGTTTGGCTCGGCGCCAGCGCGCAAGATCAAGCTGGCGCGTACCATTTCAACGTCGAGGAGGATGTCGTCGTCACGCTTGCGCCGGGCGAGCAGTTATTTTCCCGCGCGCTGACGATCCCGCGCACTGCCGCGCCGGGTGTGTACCGCGTGGTCGGCGCATTGTGGCTCGGCGCAAAATCCCAGCCCGATGCGTCCGAATGTTTAGCGGTCTTGGATCGCGGCGCGATCTTGACGGTGGCGTGATGGCAAAACGCGAAACGCAAAACGCAAAATCGAAGACGCGCCGTTCAAAAATCGCGCGCCGCCGCAACCCGCCAGTGGACTTTCGAATGTACCCCCGCGTCACGGTGGGCGACGGCGCACGGATCGGCGCGTTCGCGATCATCGGCGAGCCGCCGCGCGGCAAGCAACCCGGTGAGATCGAAACGCACATCGGCGCGCGCGCCGTGATTCGCTCGCACACGGTTGTTTACGCAGGCAACCGCATCGGCGATGATTTTCAAACCGGGCACGGTGCACTCGTCCGCGAAGACAATCACATCGGCAACAACGTCAGCATCGGCTCGCACAGCATCGTCGAGCATCACGTGCAAATCGGCGACGGCGTGCGGATTCACTCGAATGTGTTCGTGCCGGAATTTTCCGTGCTTGAAGCCGATTGCTGGCTCGGTCCAAATGTCGTCGTGACGAATGCGTTGTATCCGCGCTCGAAAAATGTCAAGGAAAATTTGCGCGGCGCGACGATCAAACGCGGCGCAAAAATCGGCGCGAACGTGACCTTGCTTCCTGGGATCGTCGTCGGCGAAAACGCGCTCGTCGGTGCGGGCGCGGTCGTCGTGCACGATGTGCCGGCGGGCGCGGTCGTCGTCGGCAATCCGGCGCGCGTGGTGAAACGCATCGCAGAGATTGAAGCGTATCGGTAAAACGTAAAACGCGATTCGTAATTCGTGATTGGAGGCAAAATGGACTATGTCAATCTTGGCAAGACCGGTCTACAAGTCTCGCGCCTTTGTCTCGGCTGTATGACTTATGGCACGCCAAAATGGCGCGCGTGGGTACTCGATGAAGAGACGGCGCGCCCCTTTTTCAAACAGGCGCTCGACGCCGGGATCAATTTTTTCGACACCGCCGATATGTACTCGCTGGGCGTGAGCGAACAAGTGACCGGGCGCGCACTCCACGATTTCGCCCAGCGCGATCAAATCGTGCTGGCGACCAAAGTGTATCACCCGATGAGCGACCGCCCGAACGACGGCGGGCTGTCACGCAAACACATTTTCGATTCGATTGACGCGTCGTTGCGCCGGCTCGGCACGGACTATGTGGATTTGTACCAAATTCACCGCTGGGACAAGTCCACGCCGATTGAAGAAACGCTCGCCGCGCTGAACGATGTCGTCAAAGCCGGCAAAGCGCGCTACATCGGCGCGTCATCCATGTTTGCATGGCAATTCGCCAAAGCGTTGTTCACGGCGGACGCACATGGTTGGACGCGTTTTGTTGCAATGCAAAATCACTACAACCTGGTGTACCGCGAAGAAGAACGCGAGATGAATCCGCTCTGCCGCGATCAAGGCGTCGGGTTGATCCCGTGGAGTCCACTCGCGCGCGGCTTTCTTGCCGGCAACCGCACGCGCGACAAGCAAGGCGAAACGACGCGCAGCCAAACGGATGATTTCGCGCACAGCATGTATTACCATGAATCCGATTTTCAAATCGTGGATCGCGTCACCGAGTTGGCGCAGAAACGCGGCGTCAGCAACGTCCAGATCGCGCTCGCGTGGATGCTCCGCAAGCCGATGGTCGCCGCGCCCATTATCGGGGCGAGCAAGCCGCAACACATTCCCGATGCGGTCGCTGCGCTCAATGTTGCCCTGTCGGACGATGAGCTGAACTATCTCGAAGCGCCGTACCAGCCACATCCAATTCTGGGACACAGTTAATCGAACATTGCACAAAATAGAATCCAGGTCTCTGCAAACCAGAGACCTGGATTCTATTTTCCATACACACCATCCCCTCGATGTTTTCTCAACATTTCTTCAATTTCCGCTTAGTTTAGTTTAATCCCTGAATGCGATAAATGGATATAGAAAACGCTATGTCCAATGCCATTCAGATCATTCGCAAATTTGATCGCTTTGAACTCAAATATCTCGTCCCGCTCAAAACGGCGTACGTGTTCCGGCAAGCGCTCCGCGCGTTCTTGACGCCGGACGATCACGGCGATAACGGCGGACGCTATGCGCTCGCCAGTCTCTATTACGACGGACCCGATTTGCGTTTTTATCACGAAAAGTTGGATGGCATCAACGTTCGCCGCAAATTGCGAATTCGCCGGTATGAATCGAGCGAGCCGTTGACAGAAACCACTCTAGTCTTTGTCGAGATCAAACAGCGGGTGAATCGCGTGACGCAAAAACGGCGCATCGTCCTGCCGTACCGCGCCGCGCTCCGCTTGTGCAACGAGCGCATCATCCCGGCGCACGCACCGCAAGATGCGCGTGTGTTGAACGAAATCGAGTGGATGTTGTGGCAGTACAATTTGCGCCCGGTGAGCATCGTGCGTTATGCGCGCCAAGCGTTCATCGGCAGTGCGTACGATCCGGGCTTGCGCGTCACGTTCGACACCGACCTGACTTTTCAGGTGCGCCATTTGCAACTCGACGAGCGCCCGGCGGGACAGCCCTTGTTTCCAACCGGCTGGGCAATCATCGAAATCAAGGTCAACGAACGAATGCCGTACTGGTTGACCGAGTTGGTCGCCGCGCATAATTTGAATTTGGTGCGCGTCAGCAAATATTGTCGGAGCATCGAACTGGCGCAAGACCTGCCGACACCGGGCTGGCATTTTTCACCGGCACGCTAGAAAATTTTTTGATAAAGGTATGCGATGAATCCCTGGATTACCGATTTGACCGGCACGTTTTCGGTTGCCGATGTGGTGGTTGTCTTGTTGTTGAGTTTTGTTTTGTGCGCGGCGGTGGGCTGGGTGTACCAGATCACGCATCGCGGCGCATCGTACACGCAGAGTTTTGTGCAGACGCTCGTTCTGCTCGGCGTGATCGTCGCCATCGTGATGCTGGTGATCGGCTCGGACATTGCGCGCGCGTTCGCGCTCGTCGGCTCGCTCTCGATCATTCGCTTTCGCAACGCGCTCAAGGAAACGCGCGACGTGGGTTTCATCTTTCTCACGATTGCGCTCGGCATGGCAATCGGCACGCGCTTTTATTTGCTCGCCATCATCGCCGCCGTGTTCGTCAGTTTGATCATTTTGATCATGACGCGCTTTAACTGGTACGCGCGCCACACGATCAGCCAAATTCTCAAAATCGAACTGCCCAATCCCATCGAGTACGCGACCTTGTTCGATCCGGTGTTTCTCAAATACACGAGTCACTCGGAATTGATCAGTGTGGACGCGATTCACAACGGGACGCTGACCGAGTTGGTCTATAGCGTCGTGCTCAAGAAACAAAACCAGATCGCCACGTTCGTGTCCGAACTCAAAAAACTCAACGAGGGCAATCGCGTATCGTTGATCGCCGGATACAACAGCGCGGATTTGTAAAGGAAGAAGACAATGAACCTGAATTTCAAACGCCATTATCATTTGTTCGTGTGGCTCGCGCTCGCGGCGCTGGGCTTGATCCTGGGGCTGGGCGACCAGCGCATCGTCGCCTACACCGCACAGAGCGATGCGCCCATTCAAATCGCCCATTTGCTCACCACACTGGGCATTCACTAGATCGGGAGAACAAAAATGTTTCGAGCCAAACTCGTTTTCATAACCGCGTACGTGCTACTCATGACCGCATTGGTCGCGTGCGGTGCGACTCCAGCACCCGCCGTATCATCTGTCGCGCCGGCATCGGTGACAAATACGACTGTTGGATCAACCGTCAAAGCGGCGACGACCTCGACCGTCGCGGCAACGAGCGCCGTCACCACAACCGTGCCGGTGGCGAATCGTAAAAACCACGACGACGCGAAAGATTACATCTGGGATGCGTCCCAGGTCGTCGCGATCAAATTGCAGGGCAACACAATCAGCGCGAGCGGCGCGGGCGTGACGATTGAGGGCAGTACCGCAAAGATCACCGCGCCCGGCACGTACTCGCTCAGCGGCGCGTTGAGCGACGGACAAATCATTGTCAACTCGACCGCCAAAGGCATCGTGCGTTTGATCTTGAACGGCGTTGATCTTCGCAGTTCGACGAGCGCGCCGATTTACGTGATGAGCGCGGACAAGGCGATGCTTGTGCTCGCGGACAATACGCGCAACACCGTGACGGACGCGAAAAAGTACACGCTCGCGCCGAACACGGACGAACCGAACGCGGCAATTTTCAGCAAAGGCGACCTGACGATTTTCGGCAACGGCGCGTTGACGGTCGAAGCGAATTTCAACGACGGCATCGCAAGCAAGGATGGTCTCATCATCGCCAGCGGCAACATTACCGTGCGCGCGGCGGACGACGGCATTCGCGGCAAGGATTACTTGATCGTCAAAAACGGCACGCTCACCGTGACCGCGCAAGGCGATGGTTTGAAATCGGATAACGCCGACGACGCGACGCAAGGTTTCATCGCGATTGCGAACGGCACGTTCAACATCACGTCGGCGAACGATGCGCTTCAAGCGCAAACCGATATTTTGATCACGAACGGAAAATTCAACCTGGTCACCGGCGGCGGCAACAGCGCGCGATTGGGTGCGGACGTTTCGGCAAAGGGCGTCAAGGCAGTTGCGACCGCGCAGATTGACGGCGGCACGTTCACGATTGATTCCGCCGACGATGCGATTCACTCGAACAATCACGTGCTCATCAACGGCGGCGCGTTCACCATCGCCACCGGCGACGACGGCGTGCACGGCGATGCAACCGTGAAAATCAACAACGGCGCGATCAACATCACGAAAAGTTACGAAGGCATCGAGAGCGCGATCATCACGATCAACGGCGGCGACATTCGCGTCGTCTCTAGCGATGATGGCATCAACAGCGCGGGCGGTGATGGCGGCGGAATGCCTCAACCTGGTTTTCGCGGCGCACCTGGAATGGCACCGGGACAAGGGAGCGCGGCGGCGAGCAAATACTGGCTGTACATCAACGGCGGTTACATCGTCGTTGACTCGGGCGGCGACGGCATTGATGTCAACGGCTCGATTGAGATGACGAACGGCACGGTCATCGTGAACGGTCCGACCGTGCAAATGAACAGCGCGGTGGATTACGATGGCGCGTTCAAAATGACCGGCGGATTTTTGATCGCGACGGGCAGTTCGGGAATGGCGCAAGCGCCCGGTGATTCGTCCACGCAGTACGCGCTCTTGCTGAACTTGACTGCCACGCAATCCGCCGGCACACTCGTGCAGATTCGTTCCGCCGACGGCAAAGACGTGCTCGCGTTCAAGCCGACGAAAGCATTTCAATCCATCGCGTTCTCATCGCCCGCGCTCGTCAAAGGTGCGACGTACGATGTGTACCTGGGTGGCAGTTCGACCGGCGCGATCAAGGACGGATTGTATCAAGGCGGCACGGCAACGCTCGGCGCAAAGAACACGAGCTTTACAATTTCGGCCATCGTCACATGCATCGGCGCAACCGGCCGGTTTCGCTAGAAATAAAAAAACTTGCCAAGACCAACCATCTTGGCAAGTTTTTCATTCTGACACCAAACACAAAATCGAGTATAATCAGGGCGATGGTAGGGGCGAAGCATTTTTTCGCCTGCACTGCGGTGAAAAAAATGCTTCGCCCTTACACTATGATAAACCGGAGCCAGTATGCCAATTCCTCTTGTTGATCTCAAAGCCCAGTACGCCGACATCAAGCCGGAGATTGACGCGGCGATGCAACGCGTCGTGAATAACACGTCGTTCATTCTCGGCAAAGAAGTCGCGCAGTTCGAAAAAGATTTCGCCACGTTCTGCCGCGTCGAGCATTGCGTTGGGATGGACAGCGGCACGGCGGCGTTGCATCTTGCGTTGTTGCTGTGCGAGGTGCAACCCGGCGACGAAGTGATTACGACGACGCACACCTTCATCGCCACCGCTGAAGTGATTTCCGTCATCGGCGCGCGCCCGGTGTTCGTGGACATTGACCCGCGCACGTACAACCTCGACCCGAATTTGCTCGCACGCGCGATCACGCCGCGCACCAAAGTCATTCTGCCGGTGCATCTCTACGGTCAGCCGGCGGAGATGGACGCGATCATGGAAATTGCGCGGCGGCGCAACTTGCGCGTGATCGAAGACGCCGCGCAAGCGCACGGCGCGGAGTATCGCGGGCAACGCGCCGGCACAATGGGCGATGTCGCGTGCTTTTCGTTTTATCCCGGCAAAAACCTGGGTGCGTATGGCGACGCCGGCGCGCTCGTCACGAACAACGCCGAGCTTGCCGCGCGCGCGCGCATGTTGCGCGATCACGGGCGGCGCAGCAAGTACGAACATCAAATCGTCGGCTATGGCTATCGGCTCGACGCGTTGCAAGCCGCGATCCTCGGCGCGAAATTGCCGCACCTCGACGCGTGGAACGCGCGGCGGCGCGCGATCGCGGATCGGTACACCGAATTGTTCGCGGGCGAAAATCTGATCCCACCGTTCGTGCCGGCGCACATCACGCCGGTGTTTCACATCTATTGCGTTCGCCACCCGAACCGCGATGGACTGCAAGCGCATCTCAAAGCGCGCGGCATCGAGACCGGCGTGCACTATCCGATTCCCCTGCACTTGCAACCGGTGTACGCCGACCTGGGTTATCGCGTCGGCAATTTTCCGCACACAGAACAGGCGGCGCGCGAAATTTTGTCGCTACCGCTGTATCCCGAAATGACCGACGCGCAGGTAAAATGGATTGTGGATGCGGTGAAAGAATTTCACATCTGATCGTCGAGATGCCACAATGGTGCGTCTTGACACCCTTGGAGGAAAAATGAACCTCACGGCTCCCATCGTCGCGGTCACGGTCTATCCCGACCGCGCGCGCATCACCCGGCGCGGCACGCTCAAACTCGGCGCGGGCGAACACACGCTCACGCTTGCCGATCTCCCGACGACTTTGATCGAGGACTCGGTGCGCGCGAGCGGCAGCGGCGCGGGCGTTAAAATTCTCGGTGTGGATGTAGTGAGCAAATTTGTCACCCAGCCGCCGGAAGCCCGGATCGCGGAACTGATTCGGCAGCTCGAAACGTTGCAAGCCGGCGATCAGGCGTTGAGCGATCAGGACAAGACGCGCGAGGCGCAGTTTGCGTTTCTCGCCACGTTGAGCGAAGCGGCAGGGCGCGCGCTGGCAAAAGGGATTGCGTTCGGCAACGCCTCCGTCGCGCGCGCGCAGGAATTTGCCGGCTATGTCGCGCAGGAACGCGACGCGCTCAACACACAACGCCGCGCAATCGCCCAGCAACGCCGTGACCAAAAACGCGCCATCGAAGCGATGCAAGCACAGTTACAACAATTGCAACAGGGCGAACAGAACGAGCGACGCGAAATTTGCGTCAATGTCGAAGCATCCGCCGACACACAGTTCGAGCTCGAAGTGCAATACGCGGCGCACGGCGCAACCTGGGAACCGCTGTACGATCTTCGGCTCACCGACGCGCAAATCGCGCTGACGTATTTGGCGAACGTGCGCCAGCAAACCGGCGAAGATTGGAACGCGGTCGAGTTGACGCTTTCCACCGCGCGCCCCGCCGAGTTCACCGAAATTCCCGAACTTGATCCCTGGTACGTGGATGCGTTGCGCCCGCCGCCGCCGATGCCCCAGCGCGTATATGCGCCGAGCATGGCTGCCGGCGCGCCTGCACCCGCGCCAATGATGGCGAGGTTGGACCGCGCAATGCCCGAAGCCGAGCCACCGGCGGGTATGTTGGAAGCGACCGTCGAAGCCACCGGCGCGGCGGTCACGTACCGCGTCGCGCGCCCGGCGACAATTCCGGCAGACAATTCGCCGCGCAAGACCCAGGTTACGACGCTCGAACTCGCCGCGCAACTCGATTACGTCACCGCGCCGAAACTCGCGGAGGAGGCGTACCAGCGCGCAAAAATCAAGAACGCCTCGCCGTTCGTTTTGCTCGCGGGCAAGGCGAATATTTTTCATGGCGCAGACTTTGTCGGCGCGACGCAGATCGAAACGGTCGCGGCGAACGCAGAATTTGAAACGCAACTCGGCGCAGATGATCGGATCAAGGTCGAGCGCAAGTTGACCGAGCGGACGGTAGACAAGACGCTGATCGGCAACACGCGACGGATGGCGTTCGCGTATAAAATCACGCTGACGAATTTGCTGGCGACGCCCGCCAAGATCGTCCTGCTCGATCAACTGCCCGTCGCGCGCAACGAGGAGATCAAGGTAAAGTTGCGCGAGGCATTGCCCAAGTCCACCGAGCAGAGCGATCTCAACATTTTGAAATGGGAATTGGAATGTAAGCCGCAGGAAAAGCGCGAGGTAACGTTCGAGTTCACGCTCGAACATCCGCGCGACATGCGGTTGACCGGATTGACGGATTGAGCAAAAAGAAAACCCTTCGCGGTTGGCAAACCCGCGAAGGGTTTTTTCTATCCCAGGTTGGAAAACGTTGGAAAGATCAACGCCAAGCCCAGCCCGATCAGGAAACTCGCCGCGTTCATCGCCACGCTGAGCACGAGCGCGTGCCGCCCGCCGATCTGTTTGCCGTTCAAGCGATAGAGGATCGCCGCCTCAAACAACACCGCGAAAATTTCGGCGACGCCGTAACTCATCCACGGCGCGCCGGAAATTAGCGGCAAAACGAGCCACACGATTGGCAGCGATAGCACGTTGGCGAGCAACGCGCTCAACACCACCCGCGAATGAATTTTGGTGATCGCGCAGTACAGCAAGCAAACCAGCAATTCAATGGTGAGCGTAACCGGCAACGCCAAAACGAGACCGGCAAGTTGCGAGTCGAATTGAAAGGGATACGTGCGCTCGACGCGCAAACGATCTTCGAGCACCGTGATCCGAAATTCGCCGGACTGGGCCGCAAACACATCACTTTCGCGCTTGCGGTCGGCGAACGTCAGCACGAGTTTGTGGTACGGCTGAAAACCATACGCCGTCGCGCTACATTGCTCCGCCGAACAACCAAAGCCCTGGGGACCCAGGCGCGGCAAAGGGCGCGCACTAGCGCACGTCGGCTCGGCGCACTCAAACAGTTCACCGTGCGTGAGCGCGACCGGCGCGATGTGGTACGCAATGGTAAACGTCATACGCGGTTTGGGTCCCACGTCCGCCGACGCCGGCGTAACGAACAGCCCCACGCCGAACGCTAAACCGCACACCGCTAGGATTTTCAACCAGCGCGTCATGTTTTCACCAACTCCAATTGCCCGCCGCAGTTCGGACATTTTTGCAACGCTTGCTTGACCGGAAATTGGCTGCCGCAGAACGCGCAGCGCCGCACAACTTTTTGCTCTTTCAAACCCGGAAAGATGAAAAAGATTTGCTCGCCGCGCGGCTCGCGCCGGCATTGTCCCTTTGCCAACAACTCGGCAAGCGCGGCTTGCGCGGCGGACGCGGGCACGTCGCACGCGGACATGACTTGCGCGAGCGAGGTTTCGCCGTCATTCGCCGCCGCAAGATCGGTGATGCGCGCCGCCAACGCGGCAGGTTGTGCGCTTGCCCATTTGCGATACGCCCACGCGCTCCACGCCGCGCCCCCTGCGCCCAGCGCGAGCAAAACCAAGGCGAGCGGCAAACGCGTCGGCTCGATACTTGCCGCGCAGAGAAACAGGACACCGAGTCCCAGGATCAGTGCCGCGCCGATAAACACACCCAGATACACCCAACGATTCATTTACGCCTTCCATCCTTGCGTCGCCGCCGTCAACGCGCCGCCCAAGCCGGTGAAAAACGCATTGACTTGATCTTGCCCCAGGCGTTGCTCGACAAACGTTCTCATCGCCGCGACGAAATCGGCGGGATGCTGCGCGGCTTGTTTCTCGTTCTTAACTTGGGCAATCAGATCATCCCAGGTTTTGCCAAACTCCAGCACGCGGTCCGACAGCATAAATGTCGGAGGATGCAGATACGTGCTGTGCCGCTGTTGCTCGGTGACAATCGCCTTGGCGCTTTCGCCGATGCGCCCCAGCCCGTCGTCCACGCCACGCAACACCCCCAAGATGCCGGCAACCGCGCCGAGCGCCGCCTGAAAATTATCGGTTTGCACATTGAGCGCGATCATCGGTTGCGCGAGCGCGGCATCCATCCCACCGGGCACGGCTTTCAAATGGTCGAGCGCGAACACCAGCGCGCGCCGCCGCGCTTCGGCTTCCCCATTTTGCGCGAGGTAATCGCGTTCTTGGCGCAAACCGCCCAGGTCCGCCGTCGCCTTTTCCCACTGCGTTTGCCAATCCGTCTCATTCTTCAACGCCAGCGCACGCAATTCTTGCCACTCGCGCCGCACCTTGAGCAACTGCGCGTCGAACGTTTCGAGATGCCCCAAGGTCTGGAAGCGTTCGCGGTCGAGCGCGTGAATTTTCCACGCGCTAAAAATGAATCCCAGTCCTTTGCCCATTTGAGCAATCTGCCCGTTGAGATCATCGAGCGTTTGTTGCGCGCGCGTGCGTTGCGTTTTCAGATCCTCCTCGCGCTCATTCAGTTTCGGATTCAGCGCGCGCAAATCCGCGAACTCTTTTTGCGCGCGCTTGATCAAACTGTCCGCCTGGGTTTGCGCTTTGGAAATGGCGCGCTCCAAATTCGCCAGCCGCTGTTTGATTGCCGCACGTTCTTCCGCCACACGCGCATCCACCTGTGTTTGCAAGCCCCCGCCCAGTTTGGCGTCCGCCGCGCCGAGTTGTTCCGCCAACGCATGGAGCGTGCGGTCGTGTTCGGCGCGGAAACGCGTGTACAAACCTTGAAATTCATTTTGCGCCTGCTCGGTTTCTTTGAACGCGCTCTGAATTTTCGCGCGCTGTTGCGTGATGTACGCCAGGAACTGATTTGCGTTTACGGTTTGCGTCATAGCGCGCCTACTCCTTTCGCTTGCCCCAGCCAGCGGCGTTTTGCGCCCCACACCATTTGCGCGAGCGGTGACACGCGGCGCGGCGCAACACCGGCAATCTCGGCGAAACTGCCGACCTCGTCCCAGTAGAGCGGACACGCGCCGCAACACAAATGCGCCAACTCGCAACCGCGACAATTCGGCGGGAGAAATTCCTTGCGGCGCCAGTACTTGGCGGCGCGCGTGTTCCAAATCGTTTTGAAATCGTCGCGCAACAAATTGCCAATGCCCTGCTCAAAACTGGAGCACGGCAACACATCGCCCGCCGGGTTGATCGAGAGCAACCCGTCCGCCGCCGCGCACGATTGCGATCCCAGCCCGAACTGCGCGGGGTTGAACAGGCAGTACGGCACCGGCGAGTACCACACAAAGCGCAAGCCACGCGCCTCGGCGTGCTGTTTCAGCGCGAGCACCAACTCGCCGATTTCCGGATAACCGATTTCGGGATTAGCATTGCGCCCGATGGCGTCGCCGGTGCGGATCACCATATTCATCGAAAGATATTCCTGCCCCAGTTCGGCGAGGAAATCAATCAAGCCGCGCAAGTGTTCGCGGTTGAGCCGGTTGATCGTCGTGTTCGTGTGCGTGTGAATGCCGGCGGCTTTGAGGTGCCGGATGCCTTGCATCGTTTGCGCGAACGCGTGCGCGTTGCCGACGATGCGATTGTGCACGTCCGCGTCCGCCGCTTCGAGACTGACTTGCGCGGAATCGAGACCGGCGGCTTTGAGCGCGGCGACAAAATTTGCGTCGGCGGCGCGGATGCCGTTCGTGATCAGGTTCGCGCGCATTTGGCGCGACTTGGCATACGCGATCAACTCCGGCAGATCGTGCCGCAACGTCGGCTCGCCGCCGGTGAACGAGACGGTCGGCGCTTGGGCTTGGGTCACAATCTTGTCCAGGATGCGCTTGACCTCGTCCGTCGTCATCTCCGGCACATTGTGTCCGCGTTCGGGTGCGCTGGCGTAACAAAATGTGCACCGGTTGTTACAGCGGTACGTCAGCGCGATTTCGGAGAGCACCGGCAATTGGATGGTGTGCGTGCCGAACGGCGTGCGCCGCACCGCCGCGCCGCGACCCGGTTGATCCTGCAACATCCACCGCAAACTGTCGAGCAGTTTTTCGAGATCGGTTTCGATCTGCGCCGGCGGCACGCGGTACCGCGCGGCAAAATCGCGCGCGAACGCATCCACGTTGACGCGCTCGGCGGTGTACAGCGCGGTCAACATTTCGCACGCCATCGCATTGAGGTGATGCACCTTGTTCGGGCGCAAGATCAGCAGGCGATCCGTCGCGCGAATGAAAATATAGTCGCGGGTACTGGCGACAAAATGTTCGGCGAAATTTTGCAAGCGTTCGTTCATCAGAAATTACTCACGCACGCCGAGTGGCACGCGGAATGGCACGCGCTGTGGCAGTTACATGCCGAGTGGCACGCGTCGTGACAATTGGAGTGGACGCACGCCGAGTGGCACGCATCGTGGACGCACGCGCTATGACACGCGGAATGGCAAGCCGAGTGGCACGCATCGTAGCCGACCGCTTGCGCCGACCCAGGTTCTTGCGTCGCCGTTGCGCCGCCGGTGATGCCAACGGCGACTTGCTCCATTTGTCGCGTGACATTCGCCGCCAGCCCTTCGAACACCGTCGCCATTTGGTGCGCGGCGGACGCGATGGGCGCGGGCGGAGATTCACGCGCGGGGCGCGCATCCCCGCGCGGCGCAGGGGATGCGGCGAGCGGGTGGTAATCATCGCAAAGTAGAATCCAGGGATAATTGCGTTCGACGAGCACCGGGCGTTGTTCGGGCGCGGCGCGTTCGTACTCGCGCCACGCGTCGTTCGCGCGTTTGCGGTACGCGTCGCGCGTCGCGCGGGGATCGGCATTCCAAATTTTCGGCGCGAGTTTGGCGGAGAGCAGGGCGATGACCTGGCGTTGTGTTTCGGCGGGAAGCGTGCCATCCTCCGCCAGCCCGGCGACGAGCGCGCGTTCATAATCCGCCAACTCTTTTTGCGCGTCCACCACTTCGAGTTGCAACGGCTTGCGATTGGCAATGCTCAACACGCCGCGCTCGACGAGCGCGAGCACAATCAGCGAAATGACTTGCATAGTGTTGCCCACGTACAGCGCGGCTTGGATCGCGTCGAGGTCGGGCACCTTGCCCGGCGTTTCAAACGTTTCCAGTTCGATTTCCGGCGCTTGGTACTTGACGGGCTTGGTGCGCGGGCGCGCGGCGCGAAACATGATTGCGCCGATCACGAGCGCGAACACGCCACCCAGCGCCGCGAACAATCCGCCGGCGAGCGCCAGCGGCAACGCCGGATCGATCTCGACATCGCGCGGGCGCACGGGCGCGACAGTGGGCGCAACCTGGGTCGCCGCGCCGCGCGGCGCAACGACTTGGGGCGTGGGCACAATGGCAAAATGCCGTGCGGGGATGTAGAATTGGACGCGAAAGGTGCCGTTCGCCGGCAAGTTCTTTTTGGCGACGAACACCGACAGATAATTTTTGCCGGAGGCAATGTCCGGCGTGGGATAGTACACCCAGCGATCAAAACCGGCTTTGCTCGCGGCGTCCTCGACGATGCCGGCTTGCTTGACGAGTTCCGCCGTCACTTGCTCCGGCTGGGTCACGTTCGCGGGCAGTTCGATGGGCGTGATGAACGTCGCCGCTTGCTCCACCACGGGGATGCCCCACACGGGCGGCGACCAGTTGATCACGCGATAGTCGGCGTTGTCGCGGCGCGTCGTGTCGAGCGCGCGCGCGACGGTGTACCGCACGGTAACGGTGTACGTTTCGCCGGGCTTGGTCGCGCCGGCAAAATTCGCCGTGTACTTGTTGTCACCCTTGCTGACCAAACGCACCGGCGTCGTGCCCTTGGCATCGGCAAGATTCGCCTCGGTGATTTGGTGCGTTGGGTCGAAGGGACCCAGCGTGTCAATCAAAGTGCGCGCTTCGTTTTCCGCAAACGTGAGTTGGTACCGCACGGCGAGTTTGCCGTCGCTTTGAATCGCCACCTGCGACGCGATGTTCGTCAACGTCGGCGCGGCAAGCGCCACCCACGCTAATCCCACCACGAGCGCGCTTGCTAGCGCAATCGCCCAAAAAAATTTTCGCATACCTCACCCGCCTGAAAACAAAAATGTCCGACGCCAGCCAAGCGCTCGGGAGCAGACATTCGATTGAGGTCAGTATATCAAGCGAACATTGCAAAGTCAATGATCTTCAAGTTAAACATCAGGGCTTTTCAAAAGTCAGGCGACCCTCATCCCAACCTTCTCCCTCAAAGGGAGAAGGGGTAAATTCCCTCGCCCCTATTGGGGAGAGGCGCTAGCGCGTCGTCTGTGCGGCATTCTGCCGCGTTATGGACGCGCTAGCGGGGTGAGGG
>CAIKBD010000357.1 GCA_903825565.1 uncultured Anaerolineales bacterium
GTTTTCGCCCGGCGAGCGGTTTGCCCAACGCTACGAGATCAACCTGCTACGCTGTATCTACTGCGGCTTTTGCGAAGAGGCGTGCCCCACGGGCGCAATCGTGCTGGAGCACGAATACGAATTAGCGTACTATGATCGGCGCAGCGCGATCATCACCAAAGACAAATTGCTCGTCGCGCCGCCTGCGCCCGAACAAGCCACGCCGCGCGCGATGCCCGACCCCGGCAATTTGTACGCGGCGATTCCGCCGATTAAAGGTGGAGTGGAGCAGTGATGAGTGGTTAGTGGATAGTGAACAGAAAAATCTGTTGACTGTCTACTGTCGCCTGTAGACTAAATTCAACAACGGAGTTGAATCATGCCCGAATTCGCTTGTCCCCCCGGTCTCGTTTGCCGTCCCACATTTTGGAACATTCCCGTTTGGCTCCAGGTGGCTGTGTACCTCGGCGGCCTAGTCGCCGTCATTATTTTTGGCTACGGTTTTTGGCAACGCGTTCAACCGTTGCGCAAAGGTAAAGGCAAGTTTACTTGGCAACCCCTGAACGAGCGATTGAGATTATGGTTCACCCACGGCGTGCTGACGAAAAAGGTGGCGCTTGATCTGCAACCCGCTGGATTGATGCACGCTGGGATTATGTGGGGTATCGCCGCGCTGTTCGTCGGCACTGCGCTCGCCACGATTGACGCCGACATCACACGCCCGCTGATCGATCCCACGCGGTGGCGTTTACTGCAGGGCGACTTTTACGTTTACTACAAAGCCATCCTCGATATTTTTGGCGCGCTCGCCATCATTGGACTGGGCATCGCGCTCGTGATCCGCTACGGCATCAAGCCCGCACGCCTCGACGGGCGATCTGGCAAACGCTTTTTCCGCGAAGATTTGTGGGTCGTCGGTTCGCTCTTTGTGATCGTCCTCACCGGTTTCCTCATCGAAATTTTGCGCCTCGCCGCGCAACCCATCGAATCGGCAAAATTGCACGAGGCAATCACGTACTGCACCACTTGCTCGATCATCGGGTGGCCCCTGTCGCGCCTCCTCGCGGCGGTAGATTTGAACGCGTTGCTAGTGTTGCATCAACTCACCTGGAGCGCGCACATGGTCGTTGCGCTCGTTGCCGCAGCCGCCGTGCCGTACACCAAAATGGGGCATCTCGTCGTATCGAGCGCCAACACCTTTTTCAAGAAACTCGAACCGCCCGGCGCGATTCCGGCAATCCAGGATATTGAAAATCAAGAAACGTTCGGCATCAGCAAACTCGAAGAATTTACGTGGAAGCAACTGCTCGACTTTGAAGCGTGCACGCGTTGTGGGCGCTGTCAGGACAATTGTCCCGCGGCATTGACCGGCAAAGCGCTCTCGCCGAAAAATATCATTGTCAAAATGTTCGAGTTGGGGCGCACGAAAACACCGCCCGCGTTGCATGGCGAGGTGGTTGACGCGCAAGAATTGTGGGACTGCACGACGTGTCTGGGGTGTGTCAACGCGTGTCCCGTTTCGATTGACCAACTCGGCACGATCATCGATCTGCGTCGTTACCTCACGCTGTCCGAAGGTTCGGTGCAACCCTCCGGCGCAAACGCGATGAATTCGATGGAGCGGCAAGGCAATCCGTATGGGTTACCTAAGGCAGATCGGCACACGTGGATGCAAGGACTTGAGGTGTCGTTCGCGGATGCAGATGAGGAATACGATGTGCTGTTCTGGGTTGGATGTGCGGGCGCGTATGATGTGCGCGCGCAAAAAATCTCGAAAGCGTTCGTCAAGATTTTACAAACAGCGGGTGTGAAATTCGCGGTGATGCAAGAGGAACGATGCAACTGCGAATCGGCGCGACGCCTCGGCAACGAGTACTTGTACCAAATGGCGACGCTGGAAAATGTCGAGGCGCTCAAGCAATACAAGTTCAAGCGTATCGTCACGACCTGCCCGCACTGTTTGAACACGCTCAAGAACGAATACGCGCAATTCGATGGCAAGTTTGAGGTTGTGCATCACACCCAGTTGATCAACGAATTGCTCGCGAGTCAACGCCTCGCGCCGAAGCAATCGGCGCACCAAACGATCACGTATCACGATTCGTGCTACCTGGGTCGCTACAACGGCATTTTCGATCCACAGCGCCAAGTCTTGCAAGCGGTGGGCGCGAACCTGGTCGAAATGCAACGCGCGCGCGAAACCGGCTTGTGTTGCGGCGGCGGCGGCGGACGCATGTGGCTTGAGGAAAATACTGGTACGCGCATCAACACCAAACGCGTCGAGGATGTGATCGCGGTCAACGCGCAGACGGTTGCCTCCGCGTGTCCGTTCTGTCTGTCCATGCTTGACGATGGCGCAAAGGCGTTGAGCGTGGATGAAAAGATCGCGCGCAAGGATATAGCGGAGTTGGTGGCGGAAAGTTTATAGCCATAGGACGCATAGCGAACACGGACTAGAAGTGAGCGCCAAGTCACAACGACTTGGCGCTCGCCTTTTGCATGTGGTAGTGGGTTTACTTGGCTCATCACCCCATCAGCACGCGCCGCATGATTCGCGGGGACATCAAACTAGTGGGCGGTGCCATCAAGTTCATCACGCGCAAAAATTGACCGTAGACGACTGGGTCGCGCTGTGTGGCTCTATGAACTCGATCCACATAGGCGTTGAGCGGATCGGTGAACGGTGGCTTGACTCCTTCCGTTTCGGGGTAACGAAAATCTTCGCCCACCGTCAATTGCCAAGGCATATCTACGACCTTAGCGGCTTGCCTGAAATGCGAACGCCACAATCCTTGTAGATTGGCATTGTTTCGCAAGCCATCTTTGAGCACGCGCGTTTGCATTGCGGCGGAGGTCATACCTTGTCCGTAAATTGGATTGAAACTCGCCATCGCGTCGCCAAGAACGAGATAGCCCTCAGGAAAACGATCCAGTTTTTCATAATGCCGTCGCAAACTGGCGGCATATTTATACGGGATGATATCTGTCAACGGCTCGGCTTTGGAGATGATGTTGTAAACATCTGGCACAGGTAAAGCTCGGACAAACTCGAGCAATTCTGCCTCGGTGGATGGAGGATGAGCGCCGACATACCCGCCGGCGGTCATAATCCAACGGTTGTCTTCGACGGGGAAAATAAAAACTCCGTGTTTTTCGCGGGGGGCTGTCGGTGAGATCATCTCAACGCGTGTGGTTTTAGCGTCTTGCGGTGCACGCCGATATTCGCGTGTCGCGTAGCCAATGTTCGATCGGACCTGGGTTTCTGGTGGACGCGCATAGCCCAGACTCTCCAGCCACTTTGCCGCCGAAGAACCGCGCCCACTTGTATCTACAACCAGGTCTGCTTCAAAGACTTGGGCATCATGCGCGCCCGAACGTTTTGCGCGTACGCCAATGATCCGAGTCTTGTCTGAGGTGGTGACCAATTCGTCCACGGCGCAGGAATCGCTCAGGGTCACATTTGACAGGGCTAGAACGCGCTGGCGAACAGTCAATTCCAAAAATGGACGGCTCAGCGAGATGTTGACTAGTCCGCTTTTGAATTGGAGCCGGTACCCACCGTATTGGTACCAATGCATTCGCTCAGCCATGTCGCCGCTGACTGCGCCGCCGGCGACCAGCTCTTCCTCGATGCCAGGAAAGTACTCTTTGAAGATGGACAAGCCCTGCGCGAGCAGGGCGTGAAGGTGACGCGTTTGTGGTTGTCCTTTGCGAGATTCGGGAACATTGTGAACGGGGTCGCGTTCGAGGATGGTCACTTGAGCGAAATGCTCGCTGAGCGCTCGTGCAGTGAGCAAGCCGGTGACGCTTCCACCGATCACGAGGGCGTGCTTGTATTTGTATGACTGGTTAGTCATAAGTTGTCCTCCTAAATGGAACGGGGTTGGATTTAGAATGATGTGGGTGGGGTTGGGTGAGGGCAATTATATTCGAGCACGGTACAATTATCAATAGGGGGACTAGAAATTTCCGATAACAAGTGCTTTGATTTCCATTGGTATCGGAAGTATAATTGTTCAATAGGATCGAGTTGCTCTTGTTTCTTGTAAACAAATGTCCAGAGTCCGTCCAGTGGGCACTCATTCAAATCCAAGTCGCGGAAAAAGTAATTCCTCACGGATTCGCAATGCTCACCGAGCGAAGGCAACCAACCACACAACGTATCTTTGTCCAGTCCAAACATTCGCCCTGTGGCGCAAAGAAACTCAATGCGGCGTAAGGAGAAAGCATCATGAAAATCCAGTCAAGTCGTGAGTGTTGATCGTCATGCTGGCGATCACTCTGTTTTTCGTAGGTTATCTCTTTACCTACAAAAGCATCAAGACCATTCTGGCGCCGGCGATTGTGTGTAGACTGCTCCTGGTTCTGGGAACGGTGCAACTGCGCCGAGAAATGATCGCCGATGCCAAGCTCGTCAAACCGGATGCGGAATCGGGCAAAAAGTCCGAGGCAACAGGACAGCAACCCAATCGTCGCTACCTCATATGGGTGATTCGCATTTTGGGAGGGACAAATGAAACTAACCGTATTCGTTCCAACGGGCTCGGCGCGTGACAGCAACAAATTTCCCTATGCCCGGCGTTTGCGCGACCTGAATGGCAAAACCATTGGCGAAATCTCCAATCGCTTGTGGGCATCCGATCGCGTTTTTCCGGTTATCCGCGAAGCGCTAAAGCAAAAATTTCCCGGCATTAAATTCGTGTCCTACACGGAACTTCCCTCTGGTGCCGACAAGATCACGGACAACGAAGACCTAGCAGAACTAGTTCTGGCGAAAGGTTGCGATGCTGTAATCGGCGCGAGCGCCGGCTGAGGAAGCTGCTCTACGGCAGTTGGCCGTGCCGTGTCTCGTGTCGAACAACAAGGCGTACCGACTTTTACCATTGTGCGCCAGGGATTTGCCGGCGTGATTCGCAATTGTTTTCTCTCGATGGGTTTCACGCACGATGCTGCGCTGTTTGAATTTCCCTCCAATATGTTTTTGCCCGACAGTGATTTATCGCCGCTCGAGCAAAACATTGAAAAAATCATCGCGGGCTTGACCGGCTGGGAGCCGAGTAAAAAGAGCCAAGTGACGGACGCACCGAAAACCATCGAGGTAGAAGGCGCGGACTATGGCGATGTGCTCGACAAAATGAATGCGCTCTTTTTGAAAAACGGTTGGGGCGATGGCTTGCCGTTATTCGCGGCAACCGAAGAGCGCGTGAGCGTGTTGCTCGCCGGCACTGACCTGGATCGCGAGGCGGCCATTGGGCGCATCATGCCCAGCGGCAGAACGGCGACGGTCGAATCGCTCGCGGTGAATCTGGCGCTGACGGGCGGACGCCCCGAGTATATGCCGGCGCTGATTGCCGCGCTCAAAGCTTTTACCGATCCTGGGTTTCGTCATCAAATGATGCAAGCCACGACCTGCTCGGTCAACCTCGCCGCCGTTGTGAATGGACCGATCAGCAAACAAATTCGGCTCAACGCGGGGTACGGCTGTCTCGGACCCGATCCGCATCAGCCCGCTGGTGGGTGCATCGGGCGCGCGATTCGGCTCACGCAACAAAATGTCGGTCAAGCGATTCCTGGATCGGGGTCGATGGCAATCTATGGCGGACCGATGAAATTCACGAACGTTGTGTTCGCTGAAGACGAGGAAGGTTTGCCGCAAGGTTGGGAACCCTTGAGTGTGGAGCGCGGTTTTGCATACAGCAGTAATGTCATCACGATTCATGCGGTTGCGACGGCGACCAACATCACTTCGATTCATGCCGCGAACGAACAGACAGTGTTGGAAACCTTGCATTATTTTGCGCGCATCCTGGGCAGTGACTATGGCAACATGTTCCGCAATTTTTACGAACACAACGCGCCGGGGATTTTGATCGTGCCGCGCGGCATTGCCCAAGGCATGGTGGATGCCGGCTGGACGAAGCAAACGATCAAAAAATTCTTGTGGGAAAATTCAAAATTTTCCTGGGCGGTGATGCAATCAGATTCCGAAGCGTTTCGACGGTACGACACGCATGTCAAACCGTACGTGCGCGAAGGCGAGCCGTGGCCCATCGCCGTCAAGCCGGAGAATCTCATCATTGTGATTGCAGGCGGCAAGCAGTCGGGTCATGCGTATTGGATGCGGCTCGGTTGTTGCCCCACTCGACCCATCAGCACAGAAATAGAATTGCCAAAGAATTGGGATGCTCTCATCAAGAAGGCGGAAAAAGATTTAGGCGCGATCTCTATCTGATTCATGTGGAGAATTCTTGCAGGTATCGAGATGAGACGATTGAAAAAGTTGGCGTGTGTGAGGTTCCTGGTTAAATCCTCAAAATCGATCAAGAAATTCTACGTCTAACGCCATTGAGCCTTCTTTTCCATTTGGAGGAAGTTTTTGCCTAAAACTCGAGTGTGATAGTTTACCGCGATCTTTTGCCAGACTGTATCGGTCTGGCTTTGCTTTTTTACAAATTCTCCGAATGACTTTATAATTCCAATCTGTATCGCGCATACGCGCAATTCATTTCTTCGTGAGTCACTATGAGAGAAAAAATTCCACCGCTTGAAACTCTGCATCAGATGTACTATTACATGGCGCTGAGCCGTGCCATTGACACCCGCTTGTGGCAACTCGGTCGCCAAGGCAAAGCGCATTTCGTGATCACCCCGGCGGGGCACGAAGCCGCCCAGGTTGGCGCGGCTATGGCGCTACGTCAGGGCTATGATTATTTCGTGCCGTACTATCGCGATATGACCATGTGCCTGGCGGCAGGCATGACTGCGCGCGATATGTTATTGCATGTGCGCGGCGCGCCGGAAGATCCCAGCAGTGGCGGTCGCCAAATGTTTGGACATTTCAGTCGGCGCGATCTGAACATCGTGTCTGGGTCGAGTTCCGTCGGCAGTCAAATGCTTCACGCGGTTGGTTTGGCGCTCGCGTTTCGCAATCGCGGCGAAGACCGCGTCACCCTCACCGGCTTTGGCGAAGGTGCAACCTCCGAAGGCGATTGGCACGAGGCAATGAATTTTGCCGCGATCCATCAATTGCGCGTCATCTTTTTTTGCGAAAACAATGGATACGCGATTTCAGTGCCCGCACATTTGGAAATCGGCAGAGTGGGCGTCGCCGATAAAGCCGCGGCGTATGGGATGCCGGGAATCCGCGTAGATGGCAATGACATACTCGCGGTTTATGAAACCGTCTCCGCCGCGCACGCGCAAACTCGCGCTGGGGGCGGACCCATCCTGATCGAAGCCATGACCTATCGCTTGCTCCCGCATTCCAACGCGGACGACGATAGCAAATATCGCGCGAGTGAAGAGGTGCAAGCCGCGCGTGCGCGCGACCCAATCACCCAATTTAGCACGTGGCTCAAAGATCAACAACTGATGAGCGACGCGGAACAGCAAACCATGGACGCGCGCATCACGCAGGAGGTGGACGCCGCGACCGAGTATGCGTACAGCCGACCTGAGCCAACCGAAGAATTGCTCTATCAACATGTCTACGCGCCGGGGAGAACTGCCTAATGCCAGAACTAACCATGTTGCAAGCGATCCGCGAAGCGATGGATGAGGAAATGGCGCGCGATCCAAATGTGTTCGTCCTGGGTGAAGATGTGGGCGTCAAGGGCGGCGTGTTTCTCGCGACCGATGGTCTGTTTCAAAAGTACGGCGCGCACCGAGTCATTGATACACCGATTGCCGAATCCGGCATTGTGGGCGTCGCGATTGGCGCGTCGCTCGTTGGAATGCGCCCCGTCGCCGAGATTCAATTTGCCGATTACATTTTGCCGGCGATTGATCAAATTCTGAATGAAGCCGCGCGCTTTCGTTATCGCTCGAATGGCACATGGTCTTGTCCGCTGGTCGTGCGCGCGCCGTTCGGCGCGGGTGTGCACGGCGGATTGTATCACAGCCAAAGCACCGAAAAATTATTTTGCTCGACCCCAGGATTGTGGGTCGTCATTCCATCGAACCCGTACGACGCCAAAGGATTGTTAAAAGCCGCGATTCGTTGCGACGATCCGGTCATCTTTTTTGAACACAAGCGCGCCTATCGTTCGATCAAGGGCGCGGTGCCGACCCAGGATTACACTGTGCCCTTGGGCAAAGCCGACGTAAAACGGCGTGGTGATGATTTAACGGTCATTACCTATGGACTCGCCGTGCAGGAAGCATTGCAAGCCGCAGATGAAATCGCGCGGCAAGGCGTCAGCGTCGAGATTGTCGATCTGCGCACGTTGCATCCGCTGGATAAAGATTGCGTTTTAGAATCGGTAAAAAAAACCGGCAAAGTGCTCATCATTCACGAGGACATCAAGACCGGGGGCATTGGCGGCGAGATTGCGGCGATCATCGCGGAGGAAGCGTTCGACTATTTGGATGCGCCCATCCGGCGTTTAGGCGCACCCGATGTGCCATCCGTCCCTTTCAACGACGCGTACGAACGCTACGTGGTACCCGATGTCGCGCGGATGGCAAAGGCAATGCATGATTTGGCTAAATATTAGACAACTCGCCTGAAGAAGGCTGTGACACTATCCAAGTTGTCATCCTGAACGAAGTGAAGAATCTCTTGTCTGTTGCGAGACTCTTCACTCAGGATGACATCCGGCAAGTTATTCTGTTCCAGGTCATTACTTTGCTCAAAACGACGACTGCTAGCTTTGTACATGCTATGGTGCTCTCTGTTGCTCTGCCGATAATTTGACAGCGTTTTCAAGGTGTGTTATATTGCAAATCGTTCGTGGGGGCGTGGTGTAGTGGTCTAACATGCGGCCCTGTCAAGGCCGAGATCGCGGGTTCGATCCCCGTCGCTCCCGCAGCGGTAACTTTCGAGTAATCGGAAGTTACCGTTCTTTTTGTACAGATCAAGCAGGTAGGGCGGTAGGTTCGCGGGTTCGACCCTTTCGCTCTCTCGGTCTCGTAATCCCTCGCGTACCCAAATCAAATACTGGGGACGAATCCACAGGGCGATCAAATCTTCCCCTTGTACCCACGCACGCTCCAGAACCAGCTTCATAATGCGCTGGCGATCTTCGGCGCTGCCCTCATTCCACAATCGTTTGAAATCCTTGAGTAGTTTGTGCGCTTCGACCAACTCATCACGTGCAATCGGTTGCAGTTGCGCGAGTTGCGCTTTGAGTTCCTCGCGACGTTTGACGTATTCCTCCTCTTGAATAAAGCCCATGTCCCAACGATAATCCAGACGATCAATGATGCCTTTGATCTCGTCGATGCGTTCTCCGAGGTTTTCCTGACCGATCAATTCGCCGATGGCGTTTGCCGTCGTTTCTTTGTATTCATCGGGCAAGTGTAATTCGCTGAGAAAGCCGCCCACTTGTTGTTCGATGAGATCAGCCAGCACTCCTTTTTGTTCACACCCGTTAGTCCAATCGATTTGACCGGAGCAACGATAGTAGCGTCGTCCTGTGACTGTTTTCTGCGCGCGCATGCGGGCATCGCAATGACCGCAGTGCAGAATGCCGGCGAGTGGATAGGTCACCACATTGCGAACGGGAGTGCGGCGACCCGTGGCGAGACTGCGGACGTGTTGGCAGCGGTCGAACAACTCTTGCGTAATGAGCGCCGAGTGTTTTCCTTTGAACCATTCGCTACGGACCGTTTTGTCGCGGCGTCCGTTGCCTTGTTTACGATAGTTGGTGTAGCGAATCTCCCCGAGGTAGGTGCGATTCTGGAGCATGGGGCGAACCATCTCGCGACCGAACGGGCTTCCAGTCTTGGATTGGAAGCCATGGTCGTTGAGTAGTTTAGCAACCTCGCGATCGCTATATTTGCCAGTCGAGTATTCTTCGTAAGCCAAACGAACCCCGGCGGCTTCAGGTTCATTGATAGTGAGAATACCTTCCTTGGTTTTATCATAGCCGAAGGGAGGCAGGTTATTGTGCTTGCCCTGAAAGGCTTTTTCGCGTTTGCCCTTTTTCGTTTCGGTGCTGAGGTTGCGGCTGTACCATTCGGCGACAAGTTCGAGGACGCCTTCGGTCAACATGCCGGCAAGGCTGTCTTCATCCTCCGACAGTTCGGTGACAGAAAAAACTTTGATACCCAGGTCGGCGCGGAAGAGGGATTTGTAGACGCTGGCATCGCGGCGATTGCGGGCGAGCCGGTCGAACTTGTGGACGATGATCGCATCGAATTGATTATGGTGCGCATCGCGTACCAGGTCTTGAAACGCCGGACGATCATCGGTCGTGCCGGTGAAAGCTTCGTCTTCATAGAACCGGCTGAGCACGCCAGTCAGGTCGTTTTTTTGTTGGGCGACCCAGAGACGGATCGCATGCTTTTGAGCATCGAGCGAATAGTTGCCGCGCTGATCTTCCGAACTGATACGAACATATCCAACGTAACGCATGATAAGCTCCTTTGGCGAATGTTCCTCTCACTAAGATGAATCGTTTGAATCTTCTTTTCACACCCAGGACGTGTGGGAAGATCTATCGACTCTTGGTCTTGCGACTCCGCGCAGATCGCGTGGGCTTGGATTGAGTTGGTTTCGTTTCCCGTTGTAGTTTGGCTTGGCGGGCTTTGCGCCGTTCCGTCGCCAGGTTAGATTGATACCAATGGGCGATCAATTCCATGACACTGTCTCCAAGCTCTGCAACCTTCTTCTCGGCTTCAGGCGTGAGCCTGAGATTGGCTTTCTTCCATTCGGCATAAGTCATGCGGTGCTTTTTGGGATGAGATGTGGATTGATTGTCTTGCGTTTGTTCCATTCAAGATTCCTCTAGGATGTCTGGGGCTGTGCATTTCACACAGCCCCGGTGTTCACAAATCAAGCCGTGGCGTTTTAGTTCATGCACGTTGCATGGATGCCAAAAGAGTAGGTGCCGTATTTCGGATCTGGGGGCGATGTCACACGCTGCCAGGATTCACCTTTCTGGAAAAACTTGTGGCAATGGATGCATCGTTTGGGACCCTTGCGGCGCGGTCCCGTCATGTATTGGATTGTCGTGTACTGATGTGGACGGATGATGTTTCGTTTCTTCGACTTGTCACTCATTGGGATACTCCAATAAAAGTTGAAAAGGGCAGAGCATTTTCAATGCTCCCAGAAAGCGCTTGCGAAGAATCCGAGAGAACGAATTCTTCAAGCGCCAAGATAGTTTAGTCACCTGCAAGTTTGGAGACAGAAAAGAGTTTCTGTCTCACCCCCCTTCAAAAAAGAATGCCTTCTCCCGTGACGATTCGAGAGAAGGCGATTCCGCTTCGTTGAAAAACGAAGTAATCGAAAGCGCAGGGTCGTTAGCCAAGCGCCCAAGACTTGTTCCACCACGTAAGCCGTGATAGAATCAGTCCAGCCCTCTCCGTGTCATAACCACGGCCTGGGTCAGCGGTTAGGTAATGCTTCCAACATTGCCTAGCCGCGATTTTTTATTACGAACGCGTGTTCCGTGCAAGTATTATACACCGCACACTTGTTCTAGTCAAGGGTTTTGGCGAGTTTTTTGCAAAAGAGACCTGGGTTCATCGAACACCAGGTCGATTCAGCGGGGAGATCGTCGAAATCTAGTGAACGCGCGTTCACTAATTACATTCTAGGGAAGAGGGTTACTCAGGTAAGGAGGAACTTCAAGCGTGCATGAATGCGGAATAGGGGTCGAACCCGCATCTTTGAGAGAGTTCAGTCGTAAGGTTCGATCATTGTTGGCGGTGAGTGCAGTGCTGAACAGTGTGCTACTCTGTTTTCATTCATCTGTGTTTTGTAGCGCGGAGAGTGTTTTCCAGAACGCCGACTTCTGTGAATCAATGTGGAGTTCGTCTAGAGGGCCCGACGCAGCACTTGGCATTGTTGCAAGTGGATAGTAGGCTGCTATCCCGCTCGCGGAAATCAACTTGAAGAAATCGCTACCCGGTCGGTCAGTACGGTTCGCCCAATCCCCATGGTCGATGAAGCCGCCACTGGCAGCAGATGCGCTATGGTCAAATGCGACGATATACGGTTGTTGGTCGATAGCACTGGCTGGCATATCCACCCGGTTGATGTTCGCAACAAATACCGAGACGTTAGCACTGCCCGATGCCATGACAAGGATACTATTTGACTTGGCGATCAAGCCATTCGGCAGAAGTCCAGCAACTGCGGAAGGCGCAACCACATGAAAACTGCCTTCTGTCGAAAGCGCCTGCCACCTAGGGTACGAATCGTAGGATGGGTCGTATCGTGTGAATTTCATTTTAGTCTGTTTCCCAATCCCCTGTTTTCTTCTTAATGGCTTCTATTTCTGGGCTACTCTTTGTGACGCTTATTGCCAAAGTGCCTTTTCTAGTTCGAGTCGGCGCTGGTGAGGCACTGTCAAGGAATTCAGATTTTCCACTCAACTCGGCCAACACCAACTCGGGAGTTATTTTCAAGTTAGAATTGCGCTCGACGCACCATGCGATGGTTTTGAGTGATACCCTCCTGTTAGAGAAGGCTCGCTGTACCTTGCTGCAAAATTCCCGCGCATGTGCATCGTCGGTTCTCAAGACATGAGCAACTCGCTTTATCTCAGAGAGACCAAATTTGCTGACAATTCGTTTTCCTACAATCTTCTCCGCAACTATTCGCGGGTCATGTTTCAAGCCGGGATTGCGCTCCATACACTTCGCAATATCAAGTAACGAAGGAGCAAAGCCCATACAGAGACGCTGAACTTCATAACAGAACCGTCTTGCAGATTTCTCATCTGTTCCCAGGATGTCTGCTATTCTCTCAGCCGGTGACATGAGAATGTTTCCCTCTTGACCAATCAGTGATTATCGACAGTGACTAGGTCGGTTCGCCGCGCGCGAGTCGTCCGATGGCGACTTGTTGTGCTTGTAGCCAGGTTTCTTTTGGAATACTTGGAAGAGCATCTTGCCCCCGCGTGAAGGATCCGGTTTCGACTAAAGAGGCAAAGAATAGTTGAAAGCGCTCATCCAATTCGGGGAGGGTAAATCCAAAACCGCGTTTGGCTTCTTCTTCCGCGAGCTGTTGTTCAAATTGTTGCATAGCGGCAGGAACCTGGTCCATAGGTTCGAGGACGATTCCATAACCATACACCGGGTTGGTCAAGAGATTGCGGACATCGCCTGCGGTCCAGGGGCGGGCGCTTTTCTCGCGCTCAAGTCGTGGGGATCGTTTTGGCATTCGCCTGCGTTTGGGTTCTGGCATCGTCAGTCTCCTTGCGCTTATTCTAACATCACCCGCCCCCTCGGTCAATCAAGCATTCGTACTCACACTGGGAGCAGGGACCGCCGGACTGAAGAAAGGCTGGGCTTTGCGGCGGATGTGTTCGAGGAGTGGAAGAAAAGGCTTGCGTAGTTCGAGGCGCTCAATGTCCTCCCCCACATATACCGTACGAAAGAGCGTCCGATAAACCCGTTTAGATTCTTCTGGCGTGGCCTGCTCGAGGAAATACCGCAGGCTCCTGGAAACCTCTTCATACGGAATCGCCGGCGTGGGTTCCTGCGCGGCGAGTTGTTCCAACTGCTCCTGGATCTTCAAACGACGCCGGTCGTATTCTTCCTCGGCTAAATCCCCATTCATGAACAACTTTTGCATTCTTTCCTGTTGGGAGATTAGGAGTCGCCGTTGTTCATCAATCCGGTTCCGTTCTGGCGTTGCCGTCGCGAGTTGGCTTATCCGCATTTTCCATTCGTGCGGGAGTCCAATGCTTCCCGCCATCTCTATCATTCGTTCTTCGAGGGTGTCTGCCCGTAACACGCCCCGCCGCGAACAATCTACGGAATGCTCGCGCCCTGTATCGCGATAGTAACGGTTGTCCAAGTGCGGGGTGATTCCGCGCATGGCGCAACGGCAGTGTGAGCAGCGCAACACACCGGTTAGCGGAAACACCCTGGGTTCTGCGCGACGTTGAGCCGGATTGCGAAGCCAGCGTTTTCTCACTTCGAGACTTTGATCGAACAGCTCGCGGGTGATGAGAGGAGGATGAGTGCCTTGGAGGAGTTGCCCGCGATAGGTCACGAATCCGAGATAAAAGGGGTTGTGTAGCATCGACCGCACGGTGTCTTTGACGAAGAGACCCGCACCACCTGAACGCTCGGGATCTGGTTTGCGTGTCAATTTACACCGTGATCGATACCCTTGCTGATTGAGCATCATAGCGACGTCGTAATCGGAGTGGCTCGCAGCCACGCGCCACTCGAAAGAGAGACGCAACCCGACACTGTCTTTGGGATGAGCAATGAGGCGTCGTCCGTCCGTCTTGTCGGGCTGACCGTAATCGGGGCAGTACCCTTTGCCTTTAGGATCGTCGCATCGACTACAGACGCCCTTGCAGTAACCGAACGGGATGTCGCCGTTCCAAAGTCCGCAGAGGGCGCGTTGATATTTGCCCTTGATGGTCTCCTCGCGCAGATTGTTCAAATAGAACTCGCTGATCATGCCGATGTTCGTCAGCAGCATCTTACCCGAGGGAGTACTGAAATCCACTCGTTCCAGCACCGAGATCAACGTGATCCCATTTTTCTCAAGCACTTCGACGGTGTCGAGAAGCTGGCTGACGTTGCGATAGAGGCGGTCGAGCTTGTGAATGAGCAGACCATCGAAGAGCCGCACCGACGCATCGCGCATCAAGACCTGGAATTGCGGACGTTGATCGGTACTGGCCGAATAGCCTTCATCCACGTACTCCCGGAAGATCGTCCATTGCTGTGAACGAGCGAATTCCCGCATGGCGCGCATTTGCGCTTCAATGCTAAAGCCTTCGACTTGCTGTTCACTACTCACGCGCGCGTAAAGCGCGACCTGGGTTACCATTGAATTCATTCTCCTTGTTCAATCGGAATTGGGATTTGGATTTTGGGAATCTGTCTGGAGTGACGCCGCGGAGTTTTCCGAGGGTGCACTTTGCGACGATTCCTCGGTCGGGACGACAGGGTTGGATTTTTGTGACGCTCTCGCCAGGATGCGCGCCAGGAGCGCACAGAAATCGTCTACGACCGGATCGAGAACCACAGTTTGTTTCTTTCTCATTTCACCTTCTCACGAATTGCTCTGGCGCGAGATAATTGTGGGGCAATTACCCCGCTAATGTTTTGGTTTTGTTTTCTTCGATGGACGGCGACCACGCTGATGCAGTCGTTGCCTGTGAATCCGTTCGACATACGCGTTGGCTTCTTGTTCAGCCGCGCGATCAAATCCTTCGCGTGCGATGGCGAAGCTAGCGACTGTGGCACCATAAAAAGTTGCCAGCGCGGCGAGCCGGCTAGCCGTAGAATCGTCGCGACAAAGCGCAACGCTCCTCTGGATTAACGTGAAAACTCCATGTGAGTGAGAGGTGCCGAATTCGTCATTTAAGACACGATAGAAAGTTCCACTCGGCTTTTTGGCGAAATCCCAGGCCACCACGTATTTCTCCGACATGCGCTCGACCTCCTCGAACGAAACCACTCCAGTGAATTTGAAAACAAAAAGGACACGGCCGTCAGCACTTTTCCTTGGTTCGTCCAAGGAAAGCGTAACGAGATGTGTCCACTGATGAAGCGCGATTGCTCGAGAGCAACCGCACACACGTCCTCTGACCCCAATGCGATCTGTGACTCGCAGGGCTAGGTCAGCGCCGTGATCTCCTATAAATTGTTGTGGGCTCGAAGCCCCGTCCTCAAAATGTAAACTCCCAGGAAGTAGATTGAAATTAAGCGATTAGTCAGATCTCGCTGCCGGAATGTGTGTTTGCGGTATCAGGGTTATCTTCGCGAAAGGCTTCGAGTCGTCTTTTGAGAAAATCCGCGCTGACTTGAAAATACTCACGCAGGTCGGCGGCATTCCATGATTTCCGCAGCAGACGAACGAGCGCAGCCTGGGGTATCAATAGCTCGAAAGCAAAATCCCAGGCTTGGTGTTCCATCTGCCATGCGACCACGCGCTCTTTGTCCAGGTGAAAGAAGGGCTGATTGCCGGCATGCAGCAGGTAGTGTCCCAGAGCATGGGCCAACAGTTCATGCCCCTCGCGTGAATGGCGTTCGAGCGAAAGGGGCAAACCGATGAAGTTCAAGACGATCACTTCTTTCACACGTCCCTTCAATGGGAAATGGACGACCTGAATATTCTCTGCTTTCAGAACCCGGTCAATGTCGCGCGGGTGAGTGAAGCGATAGCGGCGCCGAATTTCGTGCGCGCGCTGCTGCGAGGAATTCATACCACGTTAGCGAGCGCACTTGTCCCGATCATCGACCAGGGGCAGGGCGCTTCCTCCTTTCGAGAAAATAGAGTTGGAACGGATAAGAACGCAAAATCATTTGCGCTTAGCGTACTGTTGTTTTTTGTGCTGTGACCAGACGAAGCGGATGAACATCTCCACGGATTGTTTCTCTTCTTCCGTCATATCTTCGACCAGCCGCATCATCACGTCGAGTTTGGGATCGGTGGGCTCGACCGGAATCGGTTCTGCCGGCACGAATAGATCGTCGGTGGCAACGCCGAAGGCCCGCGCCAAGGCAACCAACGTCTCAATGCGCGTGCCGGGTTTGGCATTGTTCTCCAAGTTCGAGATGATGCTCTGGTCTACTCCAGACACCATAGCCAGTTGCTTTTGGGTCCACCGTCGCTTATTGCGCAGTGAACGAATCTTCTCTCCATCAATCAGAATGTCTTCCATCGTGATGACCTCCTCCGTGGCCGCAAGCTCCTCTTTTCGGACACGAGTATACCACAAAATATGACGATTGTCTATATATTGCTAAAACTTTAAGATTGTTCTATATTGACGAATCACAATTCTTGTTTTATATTGCTTGTAATATCGTCATATACCGCCGCTCGCTCTGAGCGGATTTCCATTTCTCTTGAGGAGGATTCAGCCATGGAGCTCACCCAGCGCCAGCAACAGATCTGCCAGTTCATCGCCCGGTTTTCCCGTCAGCACGGATTTGCCCCGACCATCCGGGAGATCCAGAGCAGTTTGGACATTTCTTCAACGTCGGTGGTCCATTACAACCTCCGCGCTTTGGCGCGCGCGGGACGACTGACCCGCAAGGACGGGTTCTCCCGCACGATTGTGCTCACGTCCAACTCTTCCAAAGATCAGGCGCACTCCTCTGCGCGGGTCCGGTCTGTCCCAATCGGAGTCACTGCCCATGCAGAATAACTGGGTCATGCTCCAGGGGCTTTTGTGCCACACGCCGAATTACGCCTCGACGCGCAAAGGCTTGCACAAGGTCTCATTTCGTCTCGCCGTGCCGCGACCTACGCGTTCGTCTGCCCCAACAACCGCTATGCCTTCCGCAGATGCCGAAAGTCTCGGGACTGCCGCTGAGTTGCCGTCCCCCAATGTCAAATCAGACTATGTCACGGTGATCATCATCGGCAAGCCTGCGTGGGATTTCAAGCAACTCGATCTGCAAGCCGGTGCCGCGGTGCGCGTGGAAGGACGTTTGCGTAGCTGGGACTTCTTCCCAGATCAGGTGGAGTCGTCGTTAGACTTGGCAGCAGCCACAGAACCATCGCAGGATTCTCGCCATGATCATCACCTGGAAGTGATCGCCGAAAAGGTAGACCCGCTCGATGGGATTTCCAGCTGAGCCAAGCACCGTCTCGGCGAGTGATGGCGACCCGATTCTCGCACGTTGGCTGGAGGCGTTGCGCCAGGACGCGCCGAACCTGCCTGCGCCGATTGCCGTCGCGATGGCGCAAGGGGTTACCCGTGGTCCATTGGGTCAACCGCTTCGTCACATCGAGCAAGCCTTGATGCAGATCGAAGATTCAAATTTGAGCGATCTCACGGGGAGTGAAGTGCGGGTTCTGGCGGCCATCTTGCACCGGATGAATCGAACGATTCTGAATCTTGATGCGGAGATCGCACGCCTGTATACGGCGACAGAGCAATAAGGAGTAGAGCATGTTACGTTCGGCAACATTTACGATTGGAATTCTTCTCGCGGGACTCGCCTTTGTCGGCTTTCTGATGCTGGGTGGGATGATGGCACCACCGCCGTATTCGGTCATCGTCGCGGTGCAGGATATTCCCGCCTATTCGACGCTCGACCCAAATGCGCTAGGGGTCGATGCGCAACGCATCAATTCCCAGGTTGCGAACACGCTCATCTTGCGCGAAGAGGTTGATCAATACGCGGGCGGATTTGTGCTTGAAACGATTCACGCCGGCGAGCCCTTGCGCAAGAGCGCGATTGTTGCGCCTGGGAATCCACAAGCAATCAATCGCCTCGCGCTCGTGATGACGGATCCCGACAAAGTCGCGATGGTGATTCCCGTTGATCCCAAAACCGCACCCAGTCAGATTGCGCCTGGTGACTGGCTCGATCTCGTCGTAGGTCTTGCGCCTGGGAATATTTCGGCGGGGAGCAACACAACCTTCTCGAATTTGCTCGCGCCGCCAACTCCTGTGTCACCGATTGTGTCGTACGGCCCCACTCCGACCGGTGGAGTACGACCAGCCCCGACCTTGCCGCCGAATCCAGCAGGAGTCAATCCTGCGACGAACCCGGGCAATATTGGTGCGACCGATATGAATCTACCGGCGGACAAAGTGGTAATTCAGAACGTCCCAGTGCTCGCCGTGCGCTTTCAGCAAGTGCCGAATCCAGCCTTCACAGGATCGGGAGGTGGATTCAGTGGGTCGCAACCGACCGAAGGCACATCGCAACCTGCCTACATTCAAGGCGACATTCAAACGATCACCGTGCTCGTGCCGCGTGCAAGCGTAGAGTTGTTGACGTTTGGCAAAGACAACGGACGTGTTCACGTCGTTTTGCTCCCAGCGAAAACCGCTGAAGCCGCAAATGGCGCACAGTCGCCCACCTTTGGCATCACGTTCAACGATGTGCTCGCGTGGATGATGCGTGAACGCTCACAGGTCTCAGCCGGTCAGGGTCAACCCGTTGTCGTGCAACCGACCCAGGTCGTACCTGCTCAATCGCAACCAACGGCAATTCCTGGGATGGGTCAGCCGACGCAACCAGCAAACGCACAATCGACACGTGCGGCAACAAATCAACCGAGACCGACCGCGACGGCAACTGCACCTACGTCCATCCCAACCGGACTTGATATTGCCGCATTGCTCGTTCCTCTCACCTGTGGGGTGGTATTGCTCGTTCTCTTTGTCGCCGTGGTGCGGTTCGTTCGCAAGCGAAGACGAGACAATGGACTGGTCTGATCGAAGACCGATGACCGATGACCTCCATCTCGCGAAGCGGTCCTTCGTCATCAATCCAACGATGAAACGATGAGTGATCAAAATCTGAAGCTGCTTCTTGCCCTCCGACAATGGGGTGACGTTCAACAACTGAATGCAATATTCGGTCCCGGGAATGAGAATGGGATCGAGATTGTCACATGGACGCAGGATGGTTCGCGCATCTTCAGCGATGCAACCTCGCTCGATGCGGACATCGTCCTGATTGACCCAACGCTTCCCGCCTTTGAAGCGAATGATATTCAACGGCTTTACCATCACGAGACGAAACCGATTGTCACGCTGGGTGCGATTCCACCGCAAGGGGATTGGGGCTCGAGGCTTTACCAACTGGGGATCAAGGGGCACGTCAATCTGCCGATTGGCGAAGCACAAGCGCGTGCGCTTGTCGCGATGGGACACAAAGCGGTGCAGGATGCACTGCGCGAACGCGCTTCCCCATCCTACATTCCGCAAGTCTCGACCCAGGTCGCGCAGATTATTGCAACCCACGGTTGGGAAAAGAGCATGGTCGCAGTCTGGGCGGCGAAAGGTGGCGTGGGTAAGAGCACGATTTCGGAAAACCTTGCGGCGGTTCTCGGCGTGATCGCGAATCGCAACACTGTGCTCATTGATGCCAATATGGCAGGCGGCAATACGCACATTCACCTGGGTTTTCCCGAGTCGGTGATCGCAAAGAACATCGCCGCACTCGCACGCCGTTACCAAATGAATCTCTCGACACAAGGGTATCGCAGTGCAGGGAACGTCGGAATGCTTTCAGCGCAATCCGTTCTATCGCCAAGTGAAGTGCAAGGACATTTGACGCCTTTTCGGAACAATCTGCGGGTGCTGATCGGACTACCGAAACAGTTTATGGGCGGAGACGAATACTTTCAGGGTGAGCTGGGTCGCGGATATATGCACGAACTCTTGGCGGTCGTTGCAAGCATGGCGGACTTTGTCGTGATGGACCTTGGTCAAGACACGAATGCAGCGGTTCATCTCCAAGCCCTGCGCGATGCGAACTATGTGTTCGTGGTGATCAATCCCGATGCGGCGAGCGTGCGGGCAACGGGCGAAGTGATGGAGACGCTCTTCAAGCATGTGCAACTCGACGCAAAGAAATTCCGCCTCGTCGTGAATCGTTTCCATCCCGAGCACGGCATCGCGCGCAAAGACATCGTGAACGCGCTGCAAATGCCCGAAGTGGGTGTCGTGCCCGATGGTGGTCCGAAAGTGACCGCGTCACTTAATCGTGGTTATCCGCTGGTGATCGATTCGCGCGGCGAGATTGCGCGAGCCATCGTCTCGATTGCATCGACTTTGTATCCGCCTGTTTCGCAGGTGTGGGCACATCGCGGCAAGCTCGGCGGCGAGAAGAGCGAAGGGCTGGGCAAGAAGCTGACCGATCTGGTCTTTGGAGCGTGAGTGAGCTAGATGATTTCCGATCCAACGAAACGAGCACATCAACAGAGTGAAATATCGCAGATGGTCGGCGCGGCACTGCGACGACCCGAAGCCGGCGAGAATCCGTACCGCGTCGTCTTGCGCCAAGTGCGCCAGAAGTTGATGGCGACCTCCGACCCGTACGAACTCGCGCATCCCACCGCCACAACACGGCAGAAAGTCGAGACGCTGACTCGCCAGATTATTGCCGACTATCGGCTGGCGCAACCCGTCCAGGGGTTACCTGTCCTCGACCTGCCCGATGACGAGATCGTGCGGCGTATTGTCAGCGACGTGCTTGGGTTCGGACCACTCGATCCCCTTCTCCGCGATGAACGCATCGAAGAAATCATCGTCAATGGCACGGACATCTGGGTGATCGATGAAACGGGCAAGCATCGCACGCAAACGAATGCGGGAGACGCCGATAGTCTCGTCGAATTGATCAATCGCTTGGTCGCGCCGACGGGACGGCAAGTGAATCTCGCCAATCCGATTCTCGACGCACAACTGCCCGATGGCAGTCGTCTGAATGCGACGATTGCGCCGGTCGCCACGCCCAGTCCGTCGATGACGATTCGGCGTCACCGACTCGTTGCACGGCAGATGCAAGACCTGGTGCAGCTCGAATCGCTCACTGAAGCCGCTGCGCAATTCTTGAAAGCCGCCATCCAAGCGCGACTGGGGATTCTCGTTGCTGGTGGAACGTCCAGTGGGAAAACCAATTTCTTGAATGTTCTGGCTGGTTTGTTCCCTGACGGTGAGCGCGTCATCGTGATCGAAGACACGCGCGAACTGCAATTGCCCATTCAGGATGTCGTCTATCAGACCGTGCGATATGCGAATGCAGAAGGCACGGGTGAAATCACGCAACGGCGTCTCGTTCAGAATGCGCTTCGTATGCGCCCTGATCGCATCGTCGTCGGTGAAGTGCGAGGGGCAGAAACACTCGATATGTTGCTCGCCGCAAATACCGGGCACGAAGGTTTTCTCTCAACCGTGCATGCGAACTCAGCGGGACAAGCGCTTACGCGCCTCGTGCAATTGACCAAGCTGGCTTCGGAAGGCAGTTTGATCGACGACAAGACCGTGGCGGAGTGGATTACCGAAGCGTTTCACATCGTCGCTTTTCTCCGGCGCGATCCCTTCTCGGGCAAACGGCGTGTCGAGGAAATCATCGAACTCAGTGGTTCGGTTGAACAGGGAAATCGCATTTTGAACCAACCGATCTTCACGCGTGACACCGAACGCGGTGATTTGATTCGCACACCCTATCCACTCGCGCGGGCTGACCGTTTGCGTGACCGAGGTGTTGATCCAGCGCCATTCGCACCTGCACCCAGGGCAATCGGCACGCCTGAATCCTGGGCACGGAGACGTTGAGTGTTCCACGATCCAAAGCTGGTTGTACTCATCATCAGTATACAGTTCGCCGTCGTTCTGCTTCACTTGAGGGTCACCATTCATCTGCATCACGGCAAAGACTAGGGGAAATGGATTTATGCTCTACGGTCCAAATGTACTTTTTGCGTTCATCGGTGCAACGGGTGTCCTGGTGCTCGTCCTGTCCATTATGGCGATTCCGCATTACAAGATTTCCAAAGACGAAGAAGACACTAGTTTCCTGGCACGCTTGCAAAGAAAACTCGATCAAGCCGATCTCAATATCACAGCGACCGAGTTTCTCAAGACATCAGTGTTCCTGGGTGTGGTTCTGGGTGTCATTGCGTTTGTCTTGACGAATGCCATCGCTGCCGCGCTCTTGGGCGCACTCCTGGGCTTCTTCGCCTACTGGACGTATCTCGAAGACCGTCGCGAGAAACAACGCCGCGAATACCAGGAAGCATTGCTCGAAGTGATCAACATTTTGCAGGAAGGGTTTGCGTCGATGCGCAGTTTGGAGATGGCGATAGCGACCGTCGCCGAGCACGCGCCTGAAATCGCCCGCGCCGACTTTGTCGAGATCGCCACCCAGATGTCCATGCAAGCGAATCTCGAAGAGGTGCTGATGAAAGTCGCCAAGCGTCGCCGCGACATGATCTTCGACCGTTTGGTTGAAGCACTCATCGCCAATCGTCGGACGGGTGGTCAACAACTGGGTCCCGTCCTCGCGGCATTGCGCGAGAGCGTGCAGGCATTGGCATCAGGCAGACGTCGTGTTGCGACCGCCCAAGAGCGGATTCGTTGGGAAGCGCGCATCGTGTGTCTCGCACCCTTTACGTTCATCGTCATCTTGCGCCAAACCGCACCCGATCTGCAAGGACCGTTCTATGCGAGCATCTTTGGACAGATCGCAATTGTGGCAGTTGGAATCATGTCGGCACTCGCTTATTACATTATGAATCGCATCGGTTCGCGGGCGGTACAACCACTTGAAAGCGCGGGGGTGAGCGCATGACAATTGTGCTAGTGTCGTAACTTGAAAATCTTGCGGGGTTGGGGTATGCTCGTGGCATGCAAAAACGAGCCATCCATCTCCAACCTCCAGAACGCGATCAACTCATTGCGTTGGTCAGCAAAGGACACAACCAAGCCAACGTCATCAA
>CAIKBD010000358.1 GCA_903825565.1 uncultured Anaerolineales bacterium
CTCTCCCGGGGCACTTGAGACGATGAGCGGCGATGAATCGAGTTTGATTCATCGCCGCTCATCTTTTGGGGTAACTTGCGCTTTAACATCCTTGCCGTCTTCCTCTATAGTCGCAGTGTCAACGTAACCAACATCGATAAATGCCGGGGGACACATTCAACGACGAACCGGTCCACCCAACAACTCGCAGAGCTTGAGTGATATCCTGCTCACTCGCTTGTATTTCGAGTTTAGACTAACACAAAATTACTCGGGTTTTCCGAGTTGAGAAAAGCGTACCTTAAAATTGAAAACGAATCATTAAACGGGCTATTTTTTGCTCTTCTTGACAATCGGATGACGTTCGGCGTGTCGTCTTACTTTACCTTTGAGCCAACCGGTCGACTTTCCGCGGGGTTTCGGCGTACGAGCTGGCGTACCGATCTGGGCTAAAACGCTTCCGAAATTTTGGCGGACGCGCCCGGGCGTCAAAAGAGTTTGCGCCTTTTGCCACGGGAGCGGTTTGTCGGCAACGACTTGCCGAGCCAACCATAATTCCCAGGTCAGCAAGGGCATCAAATCACTCCCGCGTTCACTCTGTGCGGGTGTTTTCAAGTGCGGCAAGGTCCAATGTAAACTCTGCTTCGCAAAACGATACCAATGATCAATCCCATAGCGCCGCAAATAACTGCGCCACCAATCGGACAGCGGCGGCGGAGCATTGCCCAACCAACCGAGCCACAGGTCTTTGGGATCACGCCGGGTGCCTTTGGCCGCCAGCCGTTCAATGCGGACCACTGGAAAGGGATGACTCGGGGCTTTGACAAAATGCTTGGCGCGCCAAACTGAAATGCGCACCGGTCCTAGGTGGTCATCGGTCACAGCCAGTATTTCGCCGGGTTCGTCCCACGTCGTCGCGTCACTGAGTTTGAACTTGGCGCCATGCACACTGGGACGCCCCTTGCCCGCCTAGGCGGGCGGTGCACCGCGCAAGCACAGGTTCGGACGGAGGCGCACAATTTTATCACAGGGAATATCGGCACTTTGGTTCACAAAGGGCGCACAGCCGTATTCGGCATCGAACAGAGCCAGAGGACGTTGCCGCAGGCGTTGACAGACCGCGCGCAGTTGCGTTACGACTTTGCCGATGGGACTCTCGATGGGTGCAATCCGTTCGTGCAAGCAAGGCAACGCCCAACTCCCAGGGGTGTCGGGTAACCAGACGATGGTCGAGTATCCTTGCCCAACGGTGATGGGCTTGGCATTGGGAATCGCATTGGGTTGATGCTCGACAGTACGCTCGCGCAACGTGCGGGCATGCAGTCGTGACCACGCGGTGTGATCGCCGGCGAGCAGTGGTCGCTGGGTGCGCGGAATCTGCGCGAGGTAAAGATCCAAGAGCGAATCGCGATCGATGACACCATCTTGAAGTGTTTCGTAGAGCATTGGCCAGCCGCGTCGAAAACTGGGTTGTAACGAGAACTCGGCAAAGGAGTGGGCACAGGGTGTCAACAAAACCGCATCACTCAATTCAAACAGAGCATCCCGTGTTTTGCTGAAGCCGCTCTCGTAGACTGTTTGACGAAAAGTTTTCAGTGTGTTAAGGTGCACATTGGCAGAGGATAGAGTAGGCATACTGCTATTCTCTACCAATGGGCGATTCGTTCAAATTACGGATCGCCCTCTGCTGTTTTTAGTCTAAACTCGAATAAAAAAGCCATGTTTATATTCGAAGTATTATGCGGACTTCGCGACGTTCAAAGGTGCGATTGAGAC
>CAIKBD010000359.1 GCA_903825565.1 uncultured Anaerolineales bacterium
GCAAATGACCACGGCGCGTTTGCGGCAGATTGTCGCGGGGTACCTGCGCCAATCGGATTTGCAGGACAAGCCGATCTCGCCGCACAGTTTGCGGCACAGCGCGGCGATTACGTGGTTGCGCAGCGGCGCATCGGTGGTCGCGGTGCAAAAACTTTTGGGACACGCCAGTCTTTCGACGACGCAAAAGTATGTGGATCATCTGGAGGTGCGCGATTTGAAAAAAGTGGTGAACCGCCCTGGCACGGCAAGCCGGTTGAAGCAAAATCAAGCGTAAGTTTACGCAAAGTTATCTTAGCGAAAACTCGGTTGCACACGGCGATTGGATGAAAAGTGCGCACGTGGGAGGTGCAGATGAATGCAAAAACCATAGACCCAGCCATTGACCAGTTTTGTCGGCTTGTGGCGGCGATCCTTGTCGAAACTTGTTGCCAAGAATCCATGATGGAGCCAAAGAACACACAGCCCAAAAACAAATCAAGAACGACACAACCCAGAGGAGCATCATAGGTGCGAAACGTCTCTTTGAACTACATTCGCAAATCCATGGTGCGTAACAAGACCGATGCGGTAAGCCCAGAACGCCAACGCGCGCATTGTATCGCAGAGGCAGAGCGTCACGGCTGGATCGCCGAAATCTATGAGGACGCGGAAGGCCATCGGTCGGGCCGCCGCGAGAAGGGGCGGCCGGGCTGGCTTACGCTCAAAGCGCAATTGGATCGCCCCGAGGTTGCCGCTGTGATTGTCGAATCGCTCTCGCGCGCGAGTCGTAGTGTCAAAGACCTGGCGAACCTCATCGAAGAGTTGAATGCGCGCGACATCGCGCTCATTTCGCTCAAAGAACAGATTGATACGACGACGGCGATGGGGCGGGCGTTTGTCGGATTTATCGCGGTGATGAATCAGTTTGAATCAGACATTGCGTCCGAACGAATGGCGATGACGATTGCGTTCAAGCGCGAGAGCAAGGGACAGCATTTCGGATTCACACCATTCGGATGCGACCGCGATGTGAATGCCGATGGCGCACTTGCGCCAACACGCGCTGGCGTGTGGATCGTAGACGACAAGATTGTTGTCGGCGCGCGCGCTGTGCCGCCATTCACCCCCGGGACACACGCCGAGTGGCGCGGTTATCACGACGCGCTTGTGCGATGCTATGAGTGGTACATAGATGGTATGAACAGTAATCGGAGTTTGTGCGACCGTTTGAACCTTGCGGGTTATCGTTTTCGGGATCGCAACGGTGTCCCGCGCGTGTTCGATGAAAACGATGTGCGCCGTTTGCTTGACGCGAATCGTTTGTATGCCGGCTATCTTCTCGCCGGGCGCGCGAAAGACAAACGCGATGCGGTGTTGCGCGAGGCGAACTATGCGCCGATTGTATTACGCGATTTGTGTGATCGTGTTGCAGAGGTGCAACGGATGCGGACTGCGTTCGGCTCGCACTTGGTGGGCCGCCAATCTCCACACAATTACTTGCTGAGCAATCTGCTTTACTGCGCCCAGTGCGGATCCAAGATGGGGGGGATGTTTCAAGATGGCAAAATGTATTATCGGCACCAGCGCGCCAAGCATTGCAACACCCGGCAAGTCTTGGCGGCAGTGATAGATGCTCAAGTATTTGATCGCCTGAATCAATTTGCGGTGCCGATAGAATTGAAAGAACGTATCGCGTTCCTGGCGCGCAAAATGATGCAAGAGAATGGCCCCACAGATTGGCAAGAAGCGCGTGCGATCTTACGCCAACTCGCGCGCAAGTTGGAGAACCTCAAAGAACTGCGGATTGATGGCGAAGTAGATCGCAATGAGTACGCGCGGCGCAAAACCGAAATCGAAACCCAGATTCGCGAAACCCAGAAACGGCTACCAAGCGCGCCGGCGAATGTGCAGAGCATCGAGGATTTGATCCCGCAAGTCGATCAGATCGCCGAAGTGATTCGGCAGGGCAGTGTGAAAAACAAAAAACAACTTTTCCAGACGCTATTCAAGCGTATCGAGCAACAAGACGGGCGAATTGTTCGGCTGGTGATCCGCGACTGGGCGCGCCCATTCTTTCAATGTGAATGATGCGCCTAGCGCGATTTACTCGTTCGGTACTTTGCGATTCGAAACATTTTTTGCTACCCGTTACCGCGACTGTGGCACGCACCGCCACCCGAGTCATTTTCGCCAACAGCGTGACGCCTTGCTCAAGGTTTTTCGGGACGGCTTCACGCGCGGAATTCACAAGATGGCTTCGCGCGCCAGCATTTTTGCCAGTACGCAGACCGATGGAACTTGCCGCCAAATGAGCGTTGCGTATGTTGTGTCAATCGCGGCTTTAAGAATTGGAACATGGGTTCAACGATGCTATAATTCATCCGCCCAAAGTTCAGCCATAAAAGGAGTTTTCAATGCGGCAACTACTTGTGGAATGTAGCGACCCAGGCATCGTCGTCTCGCTCGCCGAGGAATTTGAAAATGTATTGCGCCAAGTGGACTTGGCGCGCGCTCAACAATTGCAACACGAATTGACCAAAAACGGAAGGCAATTCGTATCGTCCTAATGTTTTCATTGACAATGAAAACATTATGTCATATAATTATGCCATGAGTGAAATCCATTGGAAAACCCGCTGGACACGCGACCAAATCAAAGCCATGTTGCTGGAGCAATTTGCTGCTTTCTGGCAACGTGACCTCGGCATCGAACGTGAACAATTGGCACAGGTGGAACGCGCAACGGAATTGACTCACGCAGTGATCATTTCGGGATTGCGCCGAGTCGGCAAGTCTACTCTCCTGGCGCAGCTCGCACATCGCTTGGGTGAGCAAGCATTCTACTATCTCAACTTTGAAGATGACCGCTTTCTCGGTTTCCAAGCGGCAGATGCCAACGAGCTGTATCAACTGCTGATCGAACTCTTCGGTGAGCGGAGAATTTTCATTATCGACGAAATTCAAAATGTCAGTGGTTGGGAGCATTGGGTACGGCGGTTAATGGACGTGGGTCTCAAATTCTATATCACTGGCTCGAACGCCGCACTGCTGAGTCGGGAATTGGGAAGCCGCCTGACCGGACGATACGTGCCCATCGAACTATTTCCTTTTTCGTTCAACGAATTTCTCCGTTTTCGACAACAACCTTTGCCCGATCTCCAACGGTTGACAACGGTGGATCAGGCGCACCTGCAACAATACCTAAGCGATTATTTACGCCTCGGCGGTTTGCCCGAAGTCCTCAAGTACCCTGAGCTGGATTTGGCGCGAACGCTTTACAATGACGTGTTGTATCGCGATATTACGACGCGCTATCGCCTCGAAGCGGTCAGCGCTCTCAAAGAGTTAGCGTTCTTCTTGATCAGCAATCCTGCTGACTTGGTCTCGTTCAATAAATTGAAAACGCATCTTGGGCTAGGCAGTGTCAATACGATCAAGAATTTTGTCGAGTATTTGGAAAATAGTTGGCTGGTGTTCACGCTCAAGGTCTATGATTATTCGGTCAAGCGGCAGCAGATTGCGCCCAAGAAAATTTATTGCATTGACACGGGGCTTGCGCGCGCCGTTGGTTTTGCCTTCTCCCCGAACACGGGCAAACTGTTGGAAAACGCCATCTATCTCGCGTTGCGCCGAGCCACGGCCGATCTTTACTACGTGTCATCTCCCGCGAGATATGAGGTCGATTTCTATTTGCCCGCACATCGCCAGTTAATCCAAGTTGCTCAAAACATCGATCAACCAGCGACGCGCGAGCGCGAAGTGCGCGCGTTGAGTGAGGCGATGCGCGAGTTCAAGGTATCGCGCGGACTCATTCTCACCGCGCGCAACGAAGCGCCCATCGAAGAAGCCGGCAAGACCATCGAGATCCGTTCGGCAGTGGAATGGCTTGCCAGTCCAATTTAGTAAGGAGTACGGACATACCAGACCCTTCCCAGAAAATCAACAAGATTCAGCCCTTGCGCTAGAAAGGGAATGCGAATGTTTCCACGGATTGTTCATGTGCGCCACGTGCGCGATTATATTTTGGAACTGACGTTTGCCGATGGCGTGCGCGCCGAATTGGATTTTCGCACCAAGCTTGCCGGGCGCGGCGGCGTCTTTGCGCCACTGCACGACGTCAATTTTTTCGCCCAGGTTCGCGTTGATCCCGAATTGGGCACGCTGGTTTGGCACAACGATCTCGACCTTGACCCCGATGTGCTGTACAGTCAAGCCACTGGCAAACCGATTCCTATTCCTGAAATGGCTTGATGTATTTCGACCGGCGCGGTGAAGTCGAGCTGTTTCTTGCTACCCTCAATTTCCTTTTCGCTCACTCCACACTCCACACAAATTGCTTGACGCTACCTCGCACTGATGCTATACTCGCCAGCGATCCATTTGACCGAGGAAACCTTTGCGAACTGTTGCATTTCGGCGTTTGTTCGATGACAAGAATGCCGCACGCGTAGCGTTTGAATTAGACCGTGATCGGGTGGTTGGTCTTGTCGTCCAACTCGAATGTCGATTCAATGGCGACTGGGTTCCGGTAGTACGTTATGACACGCGTCACGGGTTCGCCCATCGAGATGTGTTGCATCCGCGCGGTGAACAAACCAAAACGGAAATGCCGGTCCGCAATTTCAACGAAGGTTTGACTTTTGCGATCAAGGATTTGACCGCCAACTGAGAAACCTATCGCAGGAGATTTGAGCAATGGAAAGAAAAATGACCTTGCCCGCCAAAAAAAACCGGCGCGTGGTAGAGCGCAATATCGCGTTACTCGGTGATTTGATGCAATTCTTGCTTGCCGACCCGCGCGTGTTAGCGTCTCTGCCGAGCGATTTCGAGTTGGTGATTCTCCCGGATGATGATCCCGAAATGCGGCTCTATAATTTAAAATTGCTGGACGCGCTGGCAAACCAGGACAAGCCGATTGTGTTTGCACGGCTCAAATCTAGCCGCAAAGCCAGTTGGCGTACAAGCCAACCGAATCTCTATGTGCCGCTCGCTGTGTAACTTGACCTTCGCGGTGTTTGTCAAGCAAAATAAGAAAACCAGAACCGGGATAGGGATTACTTGCATTGATTCGGATCAAATCGTGGAGCGCGCTTCGTTGTTGATGCGGCGTGATAGGACACCTGCGGGGCTCTCCCGGGGCATCCAATTATCCGCAAAGAATCGCCGCTTGCGCGCAACCCTCTGTGCAAGCGACGATTCTTTTTGCGTTTTTGGAGAACGGTTTTGTTCTCGTAACTTGATTTTGACCGGTTTTTCATCCACCTTCACTTTTTAGATATAGATTGAATGTGAACTCGATAGCAGGCGGGAGACTCGCAAAAGGAGATGTGGCATGAACGGGTATGCAGGCAAATTGCTCTTCGTTGACCTTTCCCAAGGTACCCTCCGCGAAGAGTCCTCGTCCGAGCAAATGGCGCGCGATTTCATCGGCGGCTATGGCATCGGCGCACGCGTCCTGTACAGCATGATGTTGCCAGGCACGGATGCGCTCGGACCAGACAATGTGTTGGGCTTTGTGACCGGTCCAGTCACGGGCACGGAAGCGAACTTTAGCGGGCGATATACCGTCGTCTGCAAGTCGCCCGTGTCCGGCACCTGGAACGACGCCAGTTCGGGCGGCTTTTTTGGGCCCGAGTTGAAGAATGCCGGGTTCGACGGCATTTTCATTTCGGGCACAGCCGCCACGCCCGTGTATCTCTGGATCAAGGATGGCAAAGCCGAACTGCGTGATGCGTCCAAACTTTGGGGGCTGGACGCCAAAGAAACGCAAAAGGCACTTGAAGTTGAAACGGGCGAACCCAAGTTGCGCGCCGCGCTCATCGGACCCGCCGGCGAGCGGCTAGCGCTGATTGCGTGTGTGATGAACGACGGGCATCGTGCCGCCGGGCGCGGCGGCGCGGGCGCGGTGATGGGATCGAAAAAACTCAAGGCGATTGCCGTGCGGGGCACGGGCAAGGTGCCGGTGGCGCAACCGGAAAAAGTGCGCGAACTTAACGCGGCGATTCGTGAAAACATGAAGACCGCGCCGCTTGCGGAAGTCTTTCGCAGCGGCGGCACCGGCGCAACGACCGGCGGCTCTGCGCTTTCCGGCGACACGCCGGTGAAAAACTGGGGCGGCGTTTGTGTGGACGAATTTACACCGGCGCAAGCGATGCAGTTGGACTCGACGTCTTCGGAACAGTACAAAACCAAGCCGTATGCGTGTTCGCATTGCCCGCTCGCGTGCGGCGCGGAATACTTGGTGAATGAAGGCGCGTGGCCCGTCGGCGAAACCGAGCGCCCCGAATACGAAACGCTTGGCGCGTTTGGGATGCTCGCCGGCAACATCAACCAGGAAGCGATCATTCGGTGCAACGAAATTTGCAATCGCGCCGGGGTGGACACGATTTCCGCCGGCGCGACCATCGCCTGGGCAATCGAGTGTTACGAAAATGAGGTGTTCAACCGCGTTGAAACCGGCGGCTTGGATTTGAAATGGGGCAACGCGGCGGCAATCGTCGAGGCGACCCAGGCGTTGGCAGACGGGGTTGGCTTTGGCGCGATCCTCGCGCTGGGTTCGCAAGGCGCGGCGGATAAACTCGGCAAGGGGCATCAATATTTGCAAGCCGTGCGCGGCATCGAACTGCCGATGCATGATCCCAGGTTTTACCCCGGCTTGGCACGCACGTACCAATTCGACCCGACGCCGGCGCGGCATGTCAAAGGCGGCATCGGCTTTTCGCAAGGCGGGTTGGGACCGGAAAAGTACAATCCCGCCGGCACCGGTCCGGGCGATGTGCAAGCGACGGCGTTTACCGAAATGTGCAACAGCGCCGGTTTTTGCATGTTCATCGCGCACGCCGGCGGCGGCGACCAAGTCTTTCCGTTGGTCGAGGCGGTCACCGGTTTCGAGCAACCCAGTCTGCAAGTTGCGGCAATTCGCATTTTGACGATGCGGCATGTATTCAACGTGCGCGAGGGGATTCAGCCCACAGACTTGACGATGCCGCCGCGCAGTGTGGGCAAACCCGCGCAAGCAACGGGACCCAATGCCGGCGGCACGGTGGACAATGAGGCGCTGGGCGATAACTTTTTCGCCGCGCTGGGCTGGGATCGTCAAACCGGCAAACCCAGCCGCGAAGGGTTGCAACAACTCGGCGGCATGGATGACGTGATCCGGGATTTGTACGGTTAAAGCGCAAATCGGGTAGCGCCGGGGCGAAGCATTTTTCCGCAAGCTTGAGCGAAAAAATGCTTCGCCCTTACACTATTTCACCGCGCCGTGAAACCAGCATACTTTGACGTGCGGTACATTGGCATCACGCTTGACTGCATGCGCAACGCCGGCGGGCGCGATAAAACACACTTCGGGCGCGAGGCGAAATTCCTCGTTGCCCACCCGCGCCCACCCGGTTCCTTCCAGCACGACAAAGCCCTCCTGATCGGCGTGCACGCCGGGCGCGAGATACTCCGGCTCGGTGTAGAGCGTAATCCCCGCGCTAAATCCATTCACGCAGCCGTGCGTTTCGTCGAGCATCGGATAACTCGTCGTGCCCGGGCGTGCGATGGCAGGTACGTTCTGGCGACTGGCAAAATAACGCATGAGTTGGTTTCCCTCTCCGAAAATTTTTGATGGGACACTGTGCGGGTGATCTGTTGGCGCAGACACCGGAGTGTGAAAAGCATGAAACAAATTATTCTCATCGGCGATTCGATTCGCATCGGCTATCAAGATGTGGTGCGGCGCGAACTGGGCGCGCGCGCGCAAGTGTGGACGCCGGACGAAAACGGGCGCGATAGCCGCAACGTGCGCGCGCATCTCGACGCGTGGCTCATTGCGCGCCAGCCGGCTGTGGTGCACCTCAATTGCGGCTTGCACGATCTCAAGCGCGAGTTTGGCGCGTCAACGTATCAGGTCCCGCGCGCCGAGTACGCCACGAACGTTCGGCACATTCTCGAACGCGCGCAACGCGAGACGCGCGCGCACATCATCTGGGCGACGACGACGCCGGTCAATCAAGCGTGGCATCACGCGAACAAGGAATTTGATCGCTTTGAGGTGGATGTCGTCGCGTACAACGAAACGGCGGGCGCAATCGCGTGCGAACTCGGCATCGCGATTGACGATCTCTATGCGGTGGTCACGCGCGCGGGCCGCGACGATTTGCTGTTGCCCGATGGCGTGCATTACCAGCCGGCGGGCTACGAACTTTTGGGTCAATCCGTCGCGCAGGCGATCCAAGTGTTTTGCGAGTGAGAAATGGCTAATCCAATCGAAAAAATTCAACACGCGCTCTGGGTCTATCCCTGGGATTTGTTCGATCGCGGACTCGATGATGCGCTCGCCGAAATTGCGCGCGCGGGCGTCAACACGATCAGCGTGGCGACGACGTACCACGCCGTGCGTGTGTTGATGCCGCGCAATCCGCGCCGCAAAGTGTTGACCGACGATCCCGACGCGGCGTACTTTGCGCCGGCGGCAAACGCGTATCCTGGAGCGCTCGCGCCGCATCGCGCGTGCGAGTTTGCCGAACGCGATGCGCTGTCCGAAATTTGCGCCGTTGCCGCCAAGCACAACCTCAATGTGATGGCGTGGACGATTTTTTTGCACAACAGCACGCTGGGCACGCAACACCCCGAACTGACGATCACCAATTGCTTCGGTGATCGGTACGTGCACGCGCTTTGCCCCAGCAATCCGACCGTGCGCGCGTATGCGCTGGCGCTTGGTGTGGATGTGGCGCGCCGCTATCCGCTTGCCGCGCTCGAAGCCGAGGCGCTCGCGTTTATGGGGTACGCGCACAACTCGCACCATGACAAGGCGAGCATCGGACTGACACCGCTGCATCACTTTTTGCTGTCGGTCTGTTTTTGCGAACACTGCGCGAAGCAGATCGAACAACGCGGCGCGGATGCGCGCGCGCTGGCGAACGCGTTTCGCCGCGAACTGCAAAATTACTTTGACGGCGACCGGCGCATGGCGAAGGCGGACGAACGCGAAGGACTCGACGCGTTGATCGGCGAGGCGAGCACGCGTGCGCTCCTCGCGGCGCGCAATGCCGTCGTCGTCTCACTCCTTGCCGAATTGCGTCGTGCGATGCCGGCAAACGTCGCGCTAGTTTTGCGCGCGGGCACATCGCCGTTCAACGTCAACGGCAAGACGGTGGGCGATCTGAACGAGATCGCGCAACAGGTGGACGGAAACGTATTTTCGTTTTTCTCACTTCCGTTCGCCAAGTTCAAAGGCGAAGTGACGGCGACGCCACGCGATATTTTGCGCGCGCATCTGGCGTGGGCGGGCGTGAGTTTGGCGATGGATTTGCCGGAATGTCAGGACGAAAATGATTTTCGCGCGCGACTGGAATTGTTGCGCGCCCAAGGTTTCGCGCGATTCGCGTTTTACAACTATGGGCTGATGCCGCGCCCGTGCCTCGCTTGGATCGCGTCTGCGTTGTAGCGGCGCGCCGCATTGCTACGCGCCGGCATGCGCGCGGATAAAATTCAACACGCGCGTCCAAGCATCGGTAGACTCGTTGGCAAACTCGACGTACTTGCGATCAAAAAAACTGTGCGGCGCGCCAGAATACGAGACGATTTCACGCGGCACGCCGGCAAGCGCCAGTTGCGCCTCGAGCTGTTGCACATCGCTCGCCGGAATGCCGGGGTCTGCGCCGCCGAACAAACCCAGCACCGGATACCGGTTCTTGCCGGCTTGTTCGAGCGTGGTGCCGCGCGCGCCGGCAATTGGGCGGCTCATGCCGGCGTAAAACGCAATGATGCCCGCCAGATCGAAAACCTCCGCGCCAGTGTGCAAGCCCAATGTGCCGCCGCGACAAAAACCGACGACGAACGTCGCGCGCGTGCGACCCTCCGCTTGCAAGTACGCCAGCCCCGCCGCCGCATCGGCAAGAAAAGTGGGAATGGTCATTTGCTCGACGTGCGGCGCCCACGCGAACGATTCGTCGCGGGCGGTCAGTCCCGCTGTGCGCCCAAAGTAATCCAGCGCGAGCGCGCGAATTCCGATTTCCGCAAAACGCAACGCGAGTTCCTTGTAAAACTGATGCAACCCGCGAATGTCCGGGTAAATCAGCACTTGGGCGCTGCCCGGTTGTGCGGCGTGCGCGATGTACGCCGAAAACCGGTTGCCGTCCGCCGCTGTTAGCACAATCTCCTGCCCGTCCGCTGCGCCGCCTGAAATTGGCGGATATGGTGGGCGTGCCTTGTCATCGTAGCACATACTTGGTTTCTCCTTTTGGGATCGGAAGATTTTTTGCGGTGAAATGGGCTGGGACGAGGAGCAAGCGGGAGCCAAGCGCGAGGAAACACGAGAGCGTTTTCACTCTCGGCAGTAAAAACCGGCGCGGCACGCGTCACCGCAAACGGGGCGGATTATACGTCCGCGAAAATAATTTTGCAATAGCCCTCAGGGCTTTTCAAAAGTCAGGCGACCCTCATCCCAACCTTCTCCCTCAAAGGGAGAAGGGGTAAATTCCCTCGCCCCTATTGGGGAGAGGCGCTAGCGCGTCCGTAACGCGGCGGGACGCCGCACGGATGTCGCGCTATCGGGGTGAGGGGTGATGTCAAGCGACTTTTGAAAAGCCGTGCAATAGCCCTGTGGGAGCCGAAATTTTATGAACGAATTGGCGCTGAATCAAAATAGCCAACCCCCCGCGATCATTACGCTCACCACCGATTTCGGTACGCGCGATGGTTTTGTCGGCGCGATGAAGGGCGTGATCCTGAGCATCAACCCGCGCGCGGTCATCGTGGATATTTCGCATGACATTGCGCCGCAACAGATCGCGCAAGGTGCGTTTGTGCTGGCGTCCGCCGCGCCGTACTTTCCGGCGCGCACGATTCACGTCGCGGTTGTTGATCCCGGCGTGGGGAGCGCACGCCGACCAATTGCGTTGCAGATCGGCGAGACGTTTTTCGTCGCGCCGGACAATGGCGTGCTGACGCTGGTATGCGCCAAGTTGAAAACGCCAAGCCCAACGTTGGCGTTGCCGGTCGAAAATCAAGAATCGGAACTTGGCGCGGTGCATTTGAATCGCGCCGAGTTTTGGTTGCCGCGTGTCTCGCGCACGTTTCACGGGCGCGATATTTTTGCGCCGGTCGCCGCGCACCTTTCGCTGGGCGTGCCGCTTGCCGCGCTGGGCGATCCGATCCACGCTTGGGCGCAACTTGCGCTGGCGGAGCCGTACCGCGCGGGCGATCAGATTTGCGGGCAGGTGATCTATGTGGATCGGTTTGGCAATGCCATCACCAATATCGGCGAGGTGTTGCTCGCCGGGCTGGAGCGTGGGCGGGTGGGCGTGCGCGTTGCCGGGCGCGTCTTGCGCGGCATCGCGCCGACGTATGTGGCGGTCGCGCCGGGCGAGCCGCTCGCGCTGGTTTCATCGGCGGAACAGGTCGAAATTGCGGTGCGCGACGGGAGCGCGGCGGACGCGCTGGGCATCCGGGTCGGCGATGCGGTAACACTCTCGCCTGGCGAGTGCTAATTTTCGGCAGGGCTTGACAAGCCCATTTTTTAGTGGTATATTCTTAGCACTCTTGACGCAAGAGTGCTAACGCAAGCGAGTGGTCAGTTTTATGGCAGATTTAACCGAAAGGCAGGAGAAAATCCTCGCCTATGTCGTAAAAGAATACGTCGAAACCGCCCAGCCGGTCGGTTCGGAAACGCTTTTGCGGAAAAGCGGCTTGCGCGTCAGTTCGGCGACGATTCGCAATGAACTTGCCGCGCTCGAAGATGCCGGTTATTTGATGCACCCGCACACATCGGCGGGGCGCTTGCCCACCGAAAAGGGGTACCGCTATTTCGTCGAAACGCTGATGGACGAGTTCGAGTTGCCGCCGGTCGAGCAACGGATGATTCGCCATCAGTTCCACCAGGTCACGCTGGACGTGGATCAGTGGATGCGGTTGGCGGCGGCGGTGATTGCGCGCGCGTCGCACAATACTGCGCTCGTCACCGCGCCGCTTTCGACGCGGTGCCGATTCAAGCATTTGCAACTCGTTTCGATCAACGAGCAAGTTGCGTTGCTCGTACTCGTTTTGCAAGATGGCGCGGTGAAGCAACAGATGCTTTCGCTCACGCAACCGATCACGCAGGACGAATTGACGCGCACCTCGAACCGCTTGAACGATCATCTGGCGGATTTGAATTTGGAGCAGATGCGCGCCCTGTCCTTTTCGCTCAACGCGTTTGAAAGTAGCGTGGTGCGGATCGTGATCGAGTTGATGAAGCAGATTGATTCGCGTTCGTCGCACGATGTGTACCGCGATGGCATCATGGACATTTTGCGCCAGCCGGAATTTTCTGCGATGGCGCGGATGCAGGCGTTGCTCGAAGTGTTGGAGCAACGTTCCGCGCTCGAAGAAATGTTGAGCGACTTTGCGCCCGAGCGCGGTGTCCAAGTGGTGATCGGCGGCGAAAGCCAGCGCGATGAGATGAGCGATTACAGTATCGTGCTATCACGCTATGGCTTGCCCGGCGAAGCGAGTGGCGTCGTCGGGGTGCTCGGACCAGTGCGGATGCACTATCCGCGCACGATTGGCGTAGTGCGCTACGTATCGAGTTTACTCGATGACTTGATGGCGCGGATGTACGGACGATAGAGCAGTGAACAGTGAACGACGCGGATAAACTAGGAGGATAATCCGAAATGGTTGAAGAACAAATGGGACAAGCAGGAGAAGTCGAGCCAGTGCAACCGGTTGCGCCGGAAACGCTAACGGACGCAAGCGAGTTGCAAAAATTATTGGAGGCGGCACGCGCCCAGTCCGCCGAATATCTGGCGAATTGGCAACGCGCGGCGGCGGATTTCTCCAACTACAAAAAACGCACCGAGCGCGATAACGCCGAACTCGCCAAGTACGCAAGTAGCGCGCTCATCGCCCGGCTGTTGCCGGTGCTCGACGACTTGGATCGCGCATTCCAAACGGTGCCGGATAATTTGCGCGACCTCACCTGGATTGACGGCATCTTTTTGATCGCACGCAAACTTACGGCAGTTCTGGAAGCGGAAGGGCTGAAACCGGTTGAAGCGTTGCACAAGCCGTTCGATCCCAATATTCACGAAGCGGTCATTCACGAGGAAACCGATCAGCACGAAGACGGCACCGTGATTGCCGAACTGCAACGCGGGTATAAACTTGGTGAGCGCATCTTGCGCCCCACGATGGTCAAGGTGGCAAAGGAAAAGCAAAAAATTTCAAGTTAAAAGTTTCAAGTTAAACCTGAAACCTGAAACCTGAAACAAGGAGACAATAACATGGCTACGAAATCGAAAATTATTGGCATTGATTTGGGCACGACGAATTCGGTGGTGGCGGTGATGGAAGGGAGCGATCCCGTGGTGATCACGAACACGGAAGGCGCGCGCCTCACGCCCTCCGTCGTGGCGATCACCAAAACCGGCGAACGCTTGGTGGGGCAGGTCGCCAAGCGGCAAGCGATCACCAATCCCGAAAATACGATTTTCTCGATCAAGCGTTTGATGGGGCGCAAGTTCACCGACGCCGAAGTGCAAAAGGCGCGCAAGATTTTGCCGTACAAGATCGTCGAGGCGCACAACGGCGACGCGTGGGTGGAACTTGCCGGCAAGCAGTACTCGCCGCCGGAAATTTCGGCGATGATTCTCGCCAAGTTGAAAGCGGACGCGGAAGCGTACCTCGGCGAAAAAGTGACGCAAGCCGTCATCACGGTGCCGGCGTACTTTAACGACTCGCAACGTCAGGCGACCAAAGACGCCGGCAAGATCGCCGGCTTGGAAGTGTTGCGGATCATCAACGAACCAACCGCATCGTCGCTCGCGTACGGACTGGACAAGCAGAAAGACGAAGTGATCGCCGTGTACGATTTCGGCGGTGGCACGTTCGACATTTCGGTGCTCGCGCTCGGCGAAGGCGTGTTCGAGGTGAAATCCACGAACGGCGACACATTCCTCGGCGGCGACGATTTCGATCAACGCGTGATTCAGTGGATCGTGGATGAATTCAAACGTGAAACCGGGATCGATCTCCGCAACGACCGCATGGCTCTGCAACGCTTGAAAGAGGCGGCGGAAAAAGCCAAGATCGAATTGTCGAGCGCGATGGCGAGCGAGATCAACTTGCCGTTCATTACCGCTGACGCGGCGGGACCCAAACACTTGACGATGACGCTGACGCGTGCGAAACTCGAACAACTCGTCGGCGATCTTGTCGAAAATTCGCTCAACCCGGTGCGCCGTGCGTTGGAAGACGCCAAAATGGCGCCCGCCCAAATTGACGAAATTGTATTGGTCGGCGGGCAAATTCGGATGCCGTTGATGCAACAAACCGTGCAAAAATTTTTCGGCAAGGAACCGCACAAGGGCATCAACCCGGACGAGGTTGTCGCAGTCGGCGCGGCGATTCAAGCCGGCGTGCTCGGCGGCGAAGTGAAAGATATTTTGCTGCTTGACGTGACGCCGCTGACGCTCGGCATCGAAACGCTGGGCGGCGTGGCGACGCCATTGATCGAACGCAACACGACGATCCCGACGAAGAAATCGCAAACCTTTTCGACCGCGTCCGATATGCAACCGCAAGTCGAAGTGCATGTGTTGCAAGGCGAGCGCCCGATGGCGGCGGACAACAAGACGCTGGGGCGATTCATCCTCGACGGGATTCCGCCTGCGCCGCGCGGCGTGCCGCAGATCGAGGTGACGTTCGACATTGACGCGAACGGCATTGTCAATGTTACGGCGAAAGACAAGGGCACCGGGCGCGAACAAAAAATCACCATCACCGCGTCGTCCGGTTTGAGCAAGGACGAAATTGACAAGATGGTGAAGGAATCGCAAAAGTTCGCGGACGAAGATCGCAAGCGCAAGGAAGAAGTCGAGACGCGCAACAATGCGGACAGTGCGATCTATCAATCGGAAAAGATGCTGAAGGATTTGGGCGACAAGGTGCCCGCCGATGTGAAAACCGAAGTCGAGGCGAAAATTTCCGAACTCAAAAGCGCGTTGCCCGGCAAGGACATTGCCGACATCAAACGCAAGACGGAAGAGTTGGCGCAGACGCTCCAAAAAATTGGCGAGCGGATGTACCAGCAACAACCCGGCGAGGCGACGCCTCCGCCCGGCGGCGAACCGGGCGACAGCACGCCGCCGCCCAGCGGTGCGGACACGGTGGACGGCGAGTTCCGCGAAGTCAAATAAAAACAAATTTGCCGTTCAGCACGAACGCCTGAATGAGACTTCTCATTCAGGCGTTCGTCGTTTTTGCGATTTGGGTGGCTTGAATCAAATACGCAAACGCTGTCGGCGTCAACCGCCGATCTTGGACATGGCGTCGGCGTTGATCTTGAACTGCTCGCCAAACGGGTGCTGTTCCGGCTTGGAGCCAATCGCGCGCACCAACAATTCTTGCAAGGCGGTTTCGCTGATGCCTTCGCACAACGCGCCGCGCACATCTTCGCCGCGTTCACCGAACAGGCAGGCGCACAATGCGCCATGCGCGGTTACGCGCAAGCGATTGCACGCGTTGCAAAAATGTTCGCTTGCCGGCGTGATGAAACCCAGCGTCGCTTGGGCGTTGGGCAAGCGGTACGTGCGCGCGGGTCCGCTACCGCGCGGCGCATCACTGCGCGCCAATTCCGGCAAGCGCGCGATCAATTCGTTTGCCGAGATAAAATGCTTGGCGAAAAA
>CAIKBD010000360.1 GCA_903825565.1 uncultured Anaerolineales bacterium
AAAAATAACTTCCCGCATACCACTGTCGCGTCACCCAAGTTGTCATTCTGAGCAAAGCGAAGAATCTCGGATCGCTACGCGCGAGACCCTTCGCTTCGCTCAGGGTGACATCCGGGAAGTTATTCTTTTCCAGACCCTTAGTGAGCGTCGGGAGGAGTTATGCCGAAGAAAGCAAAGAAGGTTTTCATCAGTTCAACCGCGCGAGAGTTCGCGGCAGAACGCCAAGCCATCGAAAGCGCCCTGACGGCAATCGGCGTCAAGGCAATCTTGTTTGACAAAGCCGGTCCGAACACGCAAGACCCTTGGACTTTTGATCAACGACTCATCGCCGACTGCGACATTTTTATCGGCGTGTACGGCGAAGAATACGGCGGCAAACCCAAGGGTAAACGCACATCTTGGATTGAGAACGAATACAAATGCGCGGCAAGCCACCAGAAAATCATCTTGCCCTACATCAAACGAGTAGATTCGCGCGACCCGCGCCTGGACGGTTTTCTCCGCCGGCATATTCTCTCGAACCATACCGCGGCGTATTTTGGCGATCTGCCCGATTTGGTCAAACAAGCGACGAAAGACGTTGCCGCTTTACTCTGATCAAGGTTCGAAAATTTTGAACGCCAGAGGAGGAGACGATGAATTCATCATCCGATTGGATCGCTCTATTGTCCGCCATCGCCACGGCAGGTGGAACCTGTTTCGCGGGGCTGGCGGTTCTTTTCGCGGCGGGCACCATCCTGTATTCCGTTATCGAACGCCGCATTGATATGAAAGAGGATTTCGTCTTGTGGGCTATCGAACGCTTGCGGCAGGATGATTTGCGGCAGTACCGGAAAATGATTTTTCTATTGTCCGATGCGGACATCCAAACTCTAGCGCAACTTGTGCAAGCACGTCAGCCCGATGCGCGCCTCGACCAGATTCGCCAAGTGTGCCTGGCATTCGATGAGATTGGCTATTTCGTTTACAAAGTGGGCATTGTAAATTTCCGCGACATTCTCGACATGTATTCGCAGACCGTCAAGATTTGGAACAAGGTTGCGCCGATTGTCGCCGGCTGGCGCGAGATCGAAGGCGCGACTTCGTTCGCGTATTTCGAGATGTTGGCGCGCCAAGAAAAATTCCAAGTGACGCCTAAATTTGAGCCGCCCAGCAAACTGTACAAATAACGTAACCGTTCAGATACCGCCGCCGATTAGAAATCGGCGTCTAAACCAGGTAAAAATCGGTTGAAACCGATTCGCGCCAACTCGATTCATCGAGTTTTCACCTATTTTAGCCCCCGAATTGAATTCGGGGGCGGGCGAATGCTGAACGGTTACCAAATAACAATCGTTCGAGAACGCTCCGGCGAGCGTTCCCTCCGTAGGGCGCGGACACCGTTCCGCGCCGACACACGGGAATTATTCTTTGTAACCGTTCAGCCGATCCTGTCATTTCGAGAAGACATACCGCGCGGCGGTATGTTCAAAATCAGAAACTGGCATGTCGAACGAAGTGAAAGCGTGTTTTATGAATCCGGTCCAACCCCGGCGTGGATGCAGACGAGCGCCAGTCCTGAAAAAGAAACCAGGTTTCTCGAAGAAACCTGGTTTCTGGTGAATTACGCCGGCTTGGGTTGCAGAACGGCTTGCGGTTGCGCCGCGTGCGGTTCGGGTGGCGCAAGCACGCGTTGCCTGATTTGCGGCACGAGCAACATCACCACAACCGACAAACCGATGAGCGTGCCGTACAGATAATCGAGCGTGGTCGCGCGAATGAAATGCGTCGCCAAACTCGCGCCCGCCGTGGCTAGCCCGGCGATGATCGCAAGATAGACGCCGCTTTGTTTACGCTGACCCAGATGATAGATCGCGATGAGCATCATAAAGCACGTGATCCACAGCGCAATGAACGACAGCCACAACACGTTAATGCCCGGCGCGAATAGCGGTCGTTGGGGATGCCCAAAGTAAATGCGAAACGAGGCGTGCCCGTTCGAAAAATTTTCCGCCGCCGACACGCCGATCATCAAAAAGACAGCGGCGTTCGCCAACTTGGTCAGCCAGTCCGATTTTTCGGCGAGGATGACAGTAAAGTACGGAATCAACCCAATCGCCATAATCGAGAGCGCCGGCGGGAAACCCGCGCCCGTGCCCATAAAATTGAGCCAGGGGATCAGCATAAACGCGCCGCCCGCCGACGGGAACGCGAGACAGAACAAGACCGCGCCGCGCGTCCACGCTTCGCCTTGGTAAAACGGCAGGGCGAGCACGAGCAGAGCGAGACCGGCGATGAACGAAAATACCGCCCACATTGGAAAGAGCAAACCGATGGACCACGGCACGATGCGAATGACTGCCGCGTTCGTTTTACCTTCGGGTGTGCCCTGCGCGTCGAATTTTTCGATGCGCGCGACCTGATTGGTAATAATCGGATTGAGCGTGGAATCCACGATCAGCGGGACTGCCATAGTCATCAGGATGCCGGCGATCACCACCAGCAAAGTTACAATCAACCGAGTTTGTTTGGGTGTGTTGAGCGACATTTGACTTGCTCCTTTTCTTGAATCGTCATTGAATCAACCTGCCAGATTAGCGACTCGTTCGATACGCGCTCCTTTCGCAAAACGTGCATTGGTTTTGCGCGACCAGTTTACAATGCGCGCGCGAAACGCGCTTTGATATTTATCAAGTTCTCGGAGGACAGCATGGACGATTTGGCATTTCGACTACGCCAAACTGAAGTATTCGGCAAACTGCCCGAACCGGTTCGTCTCGAATTGGCGCAACTGGCGACGCGGCACGACTTGAAGGCGAACGAATTTTTGTGTCATCAAGGATTCATGTGGCAATACGCGCTCTTTGTCGGCGCGGGGCGGTTGCGCTGGACGATGCTTTCCGCTGGCGGGCAAGAGTACACGCTCTACACGATGGAACCGGGAATGGTTTTTTGGGGACATTCGATTTTCGACGATCAGCCGATGCCGGCGTCGCTCGCCGCGCTCAAGCCGTCCGAAGTGTTCACGTGGCACCGCGATGTGATTTTGCCGGTGTTGTATCGTTATCCCGAAGCATTGTGGGAGACGAACCGATCGCTCGTGCGCACGATGCGGCGCGCGCGCGAAATCATCTACGGCTTGGCGTTTCACCCGGTCGCCGGGCGGCTCGCCAAACTCTTGCTCGAACAGTTGAACAAGGATACGACGACGATGGAGCGCGATCTGGGTCTGAACGAAATTGCGACAATGGTCGCCTCGACCCCGGAAGTTGTGTGCCGCATCCTGCACCAGTTCCGCGATGAAGGCGTGCTCGAAATCACGCGCACACGCATCACACTCAACAACCGCGAGGCGTTGGAGCGCATCGTCAAATTGGCGTAAGGCAAATTTCCAAATTTGCCCTACACGCCCAACAACCGCGAGGCGTTGGAGCGCATCGTCAAATTGGCGTAAGGCAAATTTCCAAATTTGCCCTACACGCCCAACAATCGCGAGGCGTTGGAGCGCATCGTCAAATTGGCGTAAGGCAAATTTCCAAATTCGTCTTACCCACCCAGCGCGATCAACATCATCGCGCCGAGCATATAGACCGACGCGTACTTGAACAAGCCGAAATTCAATCGCTCGCTCGGGCGCGCGATGAGAATGATCGCGAGGAGGAGCAAGCCCACGCTCAACACCGCGAGCAAGCGCAAATAGCCCCAGGCCATTCCGATGCCGATGGCGGCGAACGTCATCGCAATGGATGCGCCAACGGACGACAGCGCGATGATCACGCGCGTCGCGCGCACGCCGGACACGGAGGGGAACGTTGGAATTTTCGCGCGCGCGTAATCGTCCGCGTAACGAATGTTGAACGTCATAATGTGCGTCGGAATCCAGAACAGCACCGCGAGCGCGAGCAAAATGCCGACCGGCTCGATGGCGCCGACGCCGAGCGCGCGGCCGGCGAGCGCGGGCATTCCGCCGGACAAGCCGCCGAGAATGATCGAGTACGGCGTGCGGCGTTTGAGCCACATCGTGTACACGACGACATCGCAGAACAAGCCGGCGAACACAACCGCGCCGTACAGCGCATCCAGCGCGAACGCCCAACCCACGCCCACGCCGGACAATCCCAGACCCAGGATCAACGCTTCGCGCGCGGACACCGTGCCGGTCGCAAGCGGGCGATGGTGCGTGCGTTTCATTTTCGCGTCAACGTCGCGGTCGTAAACCATATTCAACACGGTGCTCCCGCTGATCGCGAGGAACAAACTCGCAGTCAGCGCGAACAAGGTGTCGTGCGTGGTGAACGGGCAACGCGCGCTCAAATACCCGGCGACGCCGGTGATGAGGAGCAAGCCGGTCTGCAAACTTTTGATCAGCGTCCAGTACGCGCGCAATTTCGCGCGCACGTTGACGCCGGCGATCTGTAAACTGTTTGACTGCACGGTCGTCGTTTCCTCCCCATCAAAAATGCCCGCTGGTCTATCGCAACGATAGCGCAAAGCGGGCAAACCGTCTTTATCAAAAGTCAAATTGGCGGACGCGGCAACCAGCGCGGCGTCATTTTTTTGTACGTGCGATACGCGTCGCCGTACCGTTTTTCCAATCGCGGTTCTTCGCTGCACACGACGAACAGGTGGTACAGCGGCGCGAGGAGGATCGCAAGCAGCAGCACGCCGGCGGAACCGTGAATGAGCGCAACGCTCCACACGATGGCGTTGCCGCCAAGGTACAACGGGTTGCGAACCCAACGATAAACGCCGTGCGCGACGAGCGCGTGCGGCGCATTGCCCGGCACGCCGGTCGCGCCGCCGAATCGGACGAACGAAAATTCCGCGCTCGCGATCAACGCGCACGCGGCGAGTAGAATCAGCCAGCCCAGCCACGCGAGATCGCGGGTGAGTTGGAACGGCGCGCGCGCATCGAGCCACGCGATCACCGGCGCGCCGAACGCGATCACGATCAACGCGCCGAACAGCGTGCCGCCGGCGACGCGGAGCATCGAAAAAAATTTGGCGCGGCTCATCGTTGCGTGTCGCCGCGCGCAAAATCATCCAACAGTTTGCGTCCGACCGGCAACATCAAAAAGATGACCAGCGCGGTGCTCAACAGCGGCGCGGGCAGAAAGAGCGAAAAGCGTTTCACTTCGAGCACGTTCAAAATGCCGACCGGATAGCCGCCCCAACATTCGAGCAAGCCCGCGCCAATGCCGACAACGCGCGCCCAGGGTTTGCGCGCGACGAGCGCGAAAATAAAAACCGCCCACGCCGCACTCGCCCACCAATTGATCTGTTGTGCAAACAGGTACAACGCGTTCACCGTCGCATCTTTGTCCAACGTCTCGTGAAATTTCGCAATGGGCGCGACGCCGTCCATAAACGACAGCGTGAACGCGATGCCCGCGCCGAGCGCGAGCACGACGATGCGCCAATCGGTTTTTCGCACGCCGAACAGCGCGAGCCACAAAACCAGATTGGGCACAAAGATTGCGAGCGTCACCGGCGCGGTTTTCGCGTCCATCGCCGGCACCGCCGGGAAAAAGCCGGCGAGAATGCTGAGCGTGCTGGCGATGACGCCGAGCATCCACGCCCAACGTTCGCGCGTCAAGAATCCGTACAGCGCAAGCGACCACAGCGCGCCCGCGCCAATCGTGAGATAACCCAGCACGGCAAAGGTGTAACGCACCGATTGCCCTTCGTGCGCGCGATTGAGATTGACCATCGTCGTGATGAGCGGGTTGTAGATTTGCGTGAACAGGTAAAAGCCGAGCATCCCAACGACCGCGCCGATGAGCGCGAGGATCGCGCCGAGTTTGTAATTGTCCTGCATCGTTCAGCACCTCCGCAAAAAAAGAACACCCGTAAAAGCAAAGGCGTTCGATACCTTGGCGAGCCGCCCGCGTCTGCGTTGACGCGAGTCATTTCGCGGATTAGGGTAACATATTTACGATGGCGTGTCCTTGATAAAAAGCAATCCGTTGCGCCCCTAGCGCATCTCCAAACCGAACAATCCCCAAAACGGCGCAGGTTCCACGCGCGTTTGACTATTCGCCCAACGCACTGCCCCTCCGTTCCACTGCCCAACTAACACACTCGACGCCGCGAGCGATAAACCGTACGGGTTGAATCGCACTGCCATGTTCCTGTACGATTTGCAAACCGCCGATGGCGCGGCGGCAAAAAACACTTGGGTCGCCTTCCGCGATTTTCCCGGCGGTGGGCGACATGAAGCTTGTCATCGGCGATGCCGCATTTGCGTTTGAAGCGTTGCCGCGCGCGCGCATTTTTCGCGGATGCGCCGATTTTGATTTTGGACGAGGCGACCGCGCATCTCGACGTTGAAGATGCCACGAATTTTGAATTTCCGTCAATTTTGACGGATATGCGGTCTGCATTTGTGGTATACGTAGAGTCAAACGGGGTCCCAGTACGCGCGCGGGAATCGCGGCGCAGTGTATTCGATGTGCACCGGAAATACAAATAGGCGAATCGCCTCAAAAGACACTGGGATGGTGGCCCGGTGAGTTTGAAAATTCAACCGAGGAGTACCGCGATGAACAAGAAATGGTCTGTGCTTGGTTTCGGGTTGATCGTGGCGCGACGATCATCGCCGGTATATCCAGAGAATTGTGGACGCGTTGAATGAGGCGATTGTCAAACACGGGTGAGTAGGCAGGAGAACTGCTCACTGCCAGAACGTGCCACGCGGTGAATCTTTTTTGGGTAGCACTCCATTCAATTCGTGGTCAATCAAATCCGCCACACGCTTTGCGTCACATAGAAATACGCAAAAATTCGAGACTGGAGCATTGCGACCGAACATTTGAAATTTTACCGCAGAACACAGTTGCTCTGCGGTAAATTTCGTGCATCTTCGGTCGCGATGCTACACTGTCAAAAATTCCGTGAAACGCAAAGCGTGTGCGGTTCTGTGGTTAAAATCTGACACCACGATTAAATGCAGTCCTACCTATTTTCAATCGGAGGACTTTATGCCCACATCTTTCCGCATTTTGTTCGTCCTGGCTCTAATCGTGATTCTCGGCGCGATGCTGGCATCTGGCAATGTAGTGGCAGACACGCATACTGCCACGCCGACATGGTCTCTCTATCTGCCACTGGCTCTCCGCAATTCCTCTGCAGCGCCGACCACAACGCCGACTGCCACACCGCCGCCAACCACTACGTTTACTGTCACCAACCTCAACAATAGCGGCGTTGGTTCGTTGCGTTGGGCAATCCATCAATCCAATCTCGCCGGCGGCGCTAACACGATCAATATTGCCGTGACCGGCACGCTACATCCCGGTTGGTCGTTGCCGCAAATTACTGCCAGTGTGACGATTAACGCGCTGGCTGGCAATTTTACTATTCTGAGCTGGGGGCAAACTTTTTTTGTTCAACCCGGCAGAACCTTGACGCTATCGAACATTGCGATTGCAAATGGCTATACGCCCGGAACCTGGGGCGGTGGCGCAATTTACAACGATCACGGCACAGTCAATCTAATCAATTGCATGATCTATAACAGTTATGCCTATAGCCAGGGCGGCGCAATCTTTAACAATGGCGGTTCAATCAACATCCAAGCAAGCACGATTCGCGATAATTATACCTACACGTGGTCAGGAACCTCCGATATTGCTGCTGGCGGCGGACTGTACAACTTGGACGGCACGGTCCTCATTGACAAAAGTCTATTTTCTGGCAACTCGGCATGGATGGGCGGCGGGATGTACGTTGCTGGGGGTTCGGTCACTGTGACGAACAGCACCTTTAATGGCAATACTGCAGCCATGAGCGTAGGCGGCAACGGCGCAGCCATCTATGTGGCAGGTGGCAGCGTACAGATATTCCAAAGCACCATCGCAGGAAATAATGCAACCCTATATGGCGGCATTTATAGCGCCAATGGTTGGACGACAATTCAAAATTCAATTCTGGCAAACAACGCAGTCGCCGGTAACTGCGCGGGAAACATCATTGATGCTGGGAATAATTTGCAATTCAATCCCAACTGGGGCTGTGTGGGCATCGCCAGCGATCCAAAACTAGGCGCGCTGGCTGATAACGGCGGCGCAACCCAAACGATGGCTCTGCAATTGGGCAGCGCCGCGATCAATTTAGCAAGCTCTGGTTGTCCACCCGTTGACCAACGCGGCTATGCGCGCAACTTGGCAGACGGCAGATGTGACGTGGGCGCATACGAAGTTGGACACGAAGTTGGACAGCGCGCTTTTCTGCCAATTATTCTTCGCAAATGACCTTTCGATAATTTAGGAGTGGGTGATGTCTAACTCGATGAACGATCCCGAAATTCGCAAAGCGATCGCGGCGGTAACTCAAAATCCACAATCCGCCGAAGCGTGGATCACGCTGGGCAACCTGATGCAAGCCCGCGATGAAAAAGACAAAGCCGCCGAGTGTTTTCAGCGCGCACGTAAATTGACGCGCGGGCAAACGGTCGAACCGCCGCCGCCACCGCCTGCGCCAGTTGCGCCGCCAATCGCGCCGATGCCGCCACCGCTCGCGCCGGTCGCGCCCCCGCGCGCCAATTCACCGGTCGTGCAAGCGTTGGTCGCGGCGCAACGGCAAATGGATGCGGCATGGTTTCCGAATTTATCTTTGCTGTTGAGTTTTTTATTCAGCAACCACGACCATCCCGAACTCGCAGATCGGATGATGTGGGACAGCCACGCGTTCGACGATGCGCGGTCGTTAGACCCGACGGCGATGGCGTCCGCCTACTTGCCGTACCTGATCGGTGAAATGGACGCGGCGGAAATCGCGGTTGTCGAGCGCGCGCAGCAAGCCGCGCCGGATGCGCCGGTGATCGATCTCTGTCTCGGCTTTTCCTATTTCCGCTGCAGTCGGCGCGAGCAAGTGGACGCGTGTTTTGCGCGCGCGCAAACCGCGCTGACGCAACTGCAAGCCAGTTTGCCGAATCCAACCGCGCGCGAATTTTATCGCGAGGTGGAATGTCGCTGGCATCTGGGACTCGCGCGCTTGTTCAAATCGCCGGACAATGTGCGCGAGTACGCGCGCGCGATTGAGTTGGGTGGACAATCGCTCGCGCAATTTTTCGAAGGCTTAAAGGTTGATCCGAACGCGGACGCGGTGCGCCAACCGCTGGCGAACGCGTACCTCGCGCTCGCCGCGCGCGCTTCGATAGAGCGGAAAGATTTTGCGCGCGCGATAGAGTTGGGGCAACAAGCCGTGAATTTGGATCCGCGTTGCGGCGCAACGCCGGGCGACGGGTACGCGAACCTGGGTTTGGCTTACGCGCAAACGGATCGTCTCGATCAAGCGGTTGAAATTTGGGAGCGCGGCTTGCAAATCAATTCGGAGCACCTTGAGATGCGGCAAAATTTGGTGTTGTGCTACGGCAAGCGCAGCGAACAATACCAGGATCAATCGCAGTGGACGCCAGCGCGCGCTCTGCTCGAAAAAGCATTGGCGATGGAACGCGCTTCGCCCGCGCCGCGCGCGGACTTGATTCGGCAGACGGAAGAGCGGCTCGCGTATTACGAGCGGAATCGCAATGTGCTAAATATGTTGGAAGGCGGCGCGGAGCAACGCGGACGCGATCTGCTCGAACGATTAACGACGGGGGCAAATGAAGCCACGCCCGCGCCGGCATCCGCGTCGCCACTTGCCGCGCGCTTGCAACGCGGTGCGCCGCAAGCGGTTGACCCCGCGCCGGTTCCGCCGACGCCGGTCGTAGCCGAAGCGACTGTGCCATTGCCCGCGAAAAAAACATTGCCGAGCAAAGAGGTTCCCGTACTTGCTCCGCGCGCAGGGCGTTCGCAGTTTTCACTCGGTGTGATGATTCTCGGACTCGTCATGTCATTTTGTCTACTCTTGACCTTTCTCATGAATGCGGGGCGCTTATCAAGTGGCGGCTCCTTGTTTCTGAATATTATATTTCTGATCATTGTGTTCGCGATCTGGATCACTGCCATCTTGACCTGGTTGGCAATCAAAGAGCAATGGCGCTGGTTCATCTGGCGCAAGACCGGCGTTGCCAAGCCGGGTCCGTTGGAAATTTCTCGGCAGGTGTACGATCGCGCTAATCAATTGTTCAACGAAGATCGCGCGATCACTCTGAAATGCCAAGAGGTGGGTGGTCAGTTTGCGCGCACTTTTAATCTGGCGCAATTCCAAGCGGTGGATGTGCCGGTTGTCGAATTTCTTGGGCGATATGTACTGGCATACAAGTTGCAAACGCAGTTGGACGGTTATCCGCCGGAATTGCAAATCGAAAATATAATTTTTGGGGCGAGCGATACCGCCAAATGGAATGAGCGATTTGAAAATCTCAAGCGCAAGGTTGGCAAAGAACAACCCTCCACGTTGGCTATCGTGGGGGTGAAAGATCCGGGCAAAGAAGCCCGTGAGCGATTGAGCGCGGCATTCTTAAATGATCTCAACACCATTGGGGCTTTTCAAGGCGAGCTACGCAAACTCACGAAACAATTGCATTTGAGTCGGGGTGCGGTGGACTTGATTATTGGTATCCATAGATTCGCCAAAGTGATCGAGTATGCCACCTTGCGAACGGTGCAGGAAAAATTTTGAAAGGAGGCAAAAATGAGGCTGTTCAAATTTCTGGGCGATATTTTTGAAGGCGTCACACGCGAAGCGCTCGATATTGCGGAAAGCACAGTGAAGCAGGCGTGGAACGACGGCACGGATGTGGCGATGAACTCGCTCGTCGGTACCGTCGCGGTGCCGGTCGAAGGGGTCGTGAATGGCGCAGTCGAAGCGAGTGTCGGCTGGATGGACACCTCGTCCGATGACGCAGTTGAAGAAGCTGCCAACGATTCGAACGATTGGAACGCGGAATCGGCAAACGATTCGGATGATTGGAACGCAGGTGCGTCCGACGACAGTTCGAGCGGTTGGGGCGCGGATTCATCGGACGACGATTCGGGTGGTTGGGGGAGTGATGGGGGCGATGAGGAGTGATTTGAGGAAATGAAACCACATCAACACTCGCCTCGCGCAACTCTTCGCGCGCGCCAGCAACCTGCAACGCGCCGGGCAACTCATTCTCGCCGAATTGCGCGAGGAGTAACCTTTCGCGGTTTTCGCGTGAGGCGTTTCGCGGGTTTCACGATCCAAAATCCTTGCGCGCCCCGAATGTGGATGCCCGTGTCGTGCCGCGCTCCGTCCCTGCCCGAATGTGAAATCGAAGCGGGTTGAAGTGAGCGCGTCGGGTTTTGGATCGCGAAACCGAAGAAAGGGCGCGAAAACAACGAAACTCGGAACTGTTGTCAAACGAGGGTAAGCCAATTGATTCAGCCCTTCCAGGTTTAGCAAACCTGGAAGGGCTCACTCCACAATGAGGTAAACCAATGTCCAACTCAACGAACGATCCCGAATTGCAACACGCCATCGCCGCGGTGACTGCCGACCAGCAGTCGCCGGAAAAATGGATCGCGCTGGGCAACGTGATGCAAGCGCGCGGCGAAAAGGACAAAGCCGCTGAATGTTTTGCGCGGGCGCGCACCTTGTCGCGCGCGCAACCATCGCCGCCACCGCCACCGCCTGCACCTGCGTCACCCACACCACCCAGTTCACCGGCTCTTGCGCCGGCATCGTCTGCCGCCGCGCCGGCTTCAAGCGGCGCATTGTTTGATCGGCTCAAGCAGACCGCGAGTCAAGCCGCACAAAAAGCTCAAGAAGTAGATTGGGCAAGCAAAAGCGCGACCGCGCTCGACAAGGCGAAGCAAGCGGCGCAAGTGACCGCGGCAACGGCGATCCAAGCGCAACAATTCATCGCCGAAAACCAGGGGACGATTCGCCAAGCCGGGCAAACGGCGATGCGTACCACAACTCAGGTCGGCAACGCCGCGACGACGATTTCGTCTGCGACCGCGTCCACCGCTGTCAAAGCCGGCAAGGTAATGACCACGTTTCAGATCGCCGTGATGATCATCGCCGGCTCGTTTTTGCTGTGCGCGCTCAGCGGCGTGGCGTATGTAATTCTCGCGGCGACGAAATAGACGCGTGACGCGGAGGCAACTGGATGATCGAAAACTTTGTGACCGAAACATTTGGCTTGTCCGACCTGGGTCGCCGGCGTCGCAACAACGAAGATTGCTTTGTGTTCTACGAGCCGAACGATCCGGACGAACGCGCGCAGAGCGGCTGTCTCTACATCGTCGCGGACGGCGTGGGCGGCGCGGCGATGGGGGAACGCGCGAGTCAGTACGCCGCGCACAAAACCCTGTTCGATTTTTACGAAACGCACGATCCCGATTTGGGCGCGCGGTTGCGCCAAGCGATCCGCGCGGCGAACGCCGACATTTTCGCGCACGCCGCACAGCGCGCGCTCGCCAAGCCGATGGGCACGACGCTCGTCGCGGTCGCGTTGCGCGGCGAGCAGATCGTCGTTGCGAATGTAGGCGACAGCCGCGCTTATCTACTGCGCGCCGGGCAAGCCGCGCCGCTGACGCGCGATCACAGTTTGGCGCAACAGTTGCTCGACGAGGGCGAGCTGACGCCGGACGAAGCGTTACACTTTGAACGCAAAAATGTGATCTTGCGGAGCGTCGGCGGCAGCGCCGAGGTTGCCGTGGATCTGTTCACCGAAACGGTTGCGCCGGGCGATGCGCTCTTGCTTTGCACGGACGGCTTGCACAATTATTTTCCCGATCCGGTGGAACTGGCGGAACTGGCAAGCGCGGGAACGGCGGAGCAAGCGGCGCATCGGTTGATCGTGCGCGCGAACGCGCGCGGGGGCGCGGACAATCTCACCGCGTTGCTCGTGCGGCTCTTTGCGCCGGACGGTGCGCCGCCGCGCGCGCCATCCGCCGTCATCCCCGCGCCGACGACGCCGGACTGGGACAATCTGCCGACGGTGATCGTGCCGCGCCGCCGCGCGACCTTTTCGATGGAATGGCAACTCGTGCGACTGGGCGATTGGCTCGGCGCGACGAGCGATTGGATCGCGGCGCACCTTGAACGGTGGCTGCGCGCAAAATAAATCGGATGAAAAATGACGGCGGTCGGCGGTCGTTCGTCGGCGGTCGTATTTTCGAAGGAGGAATGCAATGACTGCAACGGGTGCGTTTTTCAATTGGTACTTTGCCGGCTTGGGCGGCATCGGCGGCTGGTTCGTGTTTATGCTCCTGGCGCTCGTCGGCGTGGTGTGGCTGATCTACGATACCCAGTCGCGCCGGATTCGCGCGGTGGGTTGGCTGATGAGCGCGATTTTGATCGCGCTGCTGTTGACGCCGACCCTCGTGTTTAGTTTGGTGAGCGGCGACGTGCAAGCGCGGTTCAAACCGTTTCAGGAAGTGATGTTTTACCTGGGATTGCTCGGCGGAATTCTGCCGCTCGTGATCGCCGTCGGCTATCTGATCGCGCACTGGAAAGTGATCGGCTGTGAGCGCGGGCACACGTACGCCACGAGCGAGCGCGAGTGTCCGATTTGTGCGGAGGAACGCCGGCGCGTCCAGCCACCTGTGCCACCTGATCCGCCGAATCTAAAATCGCAACGGGATCGCATCGTTGAACCGCCGCCGCCGCCGCGCCGCGACAAGATCAACGCGTTGTTGATCGAGACGGCGAACAACCAGCGGCACGAGCTGTGCCGCGGCGATACGCGCGCCGGGCGCGGGCGCGACAATGACATTGCGCTCAACGATCCCAGCATCAGCCGCGAGCACTTTTTGATCCGCGAAGACCAAGGGCACTTGACGCTGTACGACCGCGGTTCCAAAGTCGGCACCTGGGTCAACGGGCGCCGCGTCGACGGTCCCGTGCTGTTGCAAAACGGCGACGAGATCACCGTGGGCGACACGGTGCTCAAACTGGTCGTGCTCTAAAAAGTTGCACATCCACCGCGAGCGCACTAGCGGTCGGATGAAAACGAGCGGCGGTCGGCGGTCGTCCGTCGGCAGTCGCATGTTCAAAGGAGAATCGAATGACTCAAGCCATTTGCCCACAACACGGGCCGTATGATGCGGCGTTTGGCGCGTGTCCGTACTGCGCCAAAACGTTGAACCGTCCGCAACCGCCGCGCCCGTTGAGCCGGGATGTGCCAGCCAGTATGCCCTGGCAAAGCGGCGCCGATGCCGCGCCGACCGACCTCGGGCGCGGTGGCGCGCCGCGCGGGTTGCCCAACGATGAAACGATTTTGCCGCGCGGCGGACGTTCTGCCGGCGCAGACGAGATCGCCGATACGGTCGTCGAACACGCGCCGACCGGGATGCTGGGTTGGCTCGTCGTCAAGCGCGGCGACCGGCAGGGGCAGGTCTACAAGATCAAGCCCGGCGCAGTGTGGGGGCGCGATCCGCGCAAAGCCGATGTCGTGCTGGATGACGACAAGGTGTCCGCGTTGCACGCCAAGTTCACCGTCCGCGACAACCAATTCTTGCTATGGGACCTGGGTTCGGCGAACGGCACTTTTGTCAACGATATGGCGATTGTCGCCGCGACCCTGCTCAAAGAGAACGACGAAATTCGGATGGGCAATACCATCTTCGTCCTCAAGATGTTGGAAGCGGGCTAGGCTGGTAGTTGGGTAGTTGAGTAGTTGAGTAGTTGAGTAGTTGGATAGTTGGATAGTTGCTTGGACATTGAGCCGCGCGACTATTCGACTATCTGGCTACTCGACTCGGTAATTTCAAGGAGCGTCTATGTCTCGCCGGCAATGGTCAATCATTCTCGCGTTGATCGCTGTGAATTGCATCGTTCTTCTGATGGTCGCGGATATCGTTTCGCGCGCCAATCCTCCGCCCGCGTCGCCCACCGTCGCCGCGCTCGCCACGCCCACCGTCACGCCCACGCTCACGCCCACGCCGGAGCCGCCGCTCATTTTTCCCGACATCATTCCCATCACGCGCCCGGTCAACACCGTCTTCATCCTCGACGCGTCGGGCAGTATGACCAGCCGCATCGCCGGGCGACCCAAGATGGACATCGCCAAGGATGCGATGGCGCAACTCGTCGAGAAACTACCGGCGAATATCCGCGCGGGGATTCGCGTGTACGGAAAAAACTTTGGCGGCACCGGCGCCGAGCGACCGCAGAGTTGTCAGGACATTGAACTGCTCGCGCCGCTGGGCGATCCGAACAAGGCGAACCTCGTCGCGCGCGTGCGCGGCATCACCCCGCGCGGGTGGACGCCGATCTACGGTTCGCTGCTGAGCGCGCAAAATGATTTTGTCGCGGGGCAAGACAACAATGTGATCCTGGTAAGCGACGGGATCGAAACGTGCGGCGGCGATCCGTGCGCGGCGGCAAGGCAGTTGCGCGCGAGCGGGATCGCGCTGACGATTCACGTCGTTGGGTTTGAGGTGGACGACGCGACGCGGACGCAGTTGCAATGCGTGGCGAATGCGGCGAGCGGGCAGTACTACGACGCGAAGAGCGGGCAGGAGTTGGCGAACGCGTTGAACAGCGCGGTGAACGCGGTGCAAATTGCCGCGCCGGCAAAAGTGGCACTGCTCGCAACGGCAACGCCCACGCCAACCGTTGCGCCGACTGCGCCGGCGTGTGTTGCCCAAGAGACTTTGACCGCGCGCCTCGCGGACAGTGTGTCCGCCGTGACTTCTGCCGGCGCGTATAGCGGACCTGTCTGGCTCAGCGTTTCGGGCGTCGGGCAATCCTCGGCGCGAATGTTCAGCGACGCGTTTTACCTCTACACCGACAATGCCGGCAACCCGATCACGCCCACGCACTCGCGCGATTGGGTGTTGTGGATCAATCGGCAACCCGCGCACAATTTGATCGCCGGGCAACAACCGCCGGCGTTTCGGGATGATCACGCCTATACGTTTTTGATCAACGCGCCCGGCGGGCGGCTGACGTTTGGCGTGGGTGACGATCTGGCTTACGACAATAGCGGCAGTTTCACGATTCGCATTTGCGGCGGTGCGGCACCCTCGCCCTTGCCGACCGCGACGCGAACGCCCACCATAACGCGCGCGCCGTCCGCAACGCAGATTCAAGTTTTCGCCAATCGAACTTGGCAGGATACGGGCATTTTCATTCAGCGCGGAAAACAATTTCGAGTCGAATATCTTTCCGGACAGATCACAGACGGCGGCACACGCGTTGCCGACGGCAACGGCTCCGCCTACATCTGCGGTCGCCCGGGATGTTGTGAACCGATTCCTAACGCGCGCCGCAGCGCGATCATCGGCAAGGTCGGCAACGAAATGTTTGTGATTGGAAACGGCGGCACGTTCGCGGCTGACACAAGCGGAACTCTGGCGCTACGCGTCAATGATTGCGATAGCGGGCCCGGCGTGCAGGACAACACCGGCGCGTTCACGGTACGGATCGTGCCGTAGAGTTTTTCTTTCGTGACGCGGCTGATTTTTTCCGCGCTCGCCCGCATCAACTATCTGGCAGGAGAACCACGAGGATGAATGACATTCTGGGACGCACCTTGCTCAACCGGTACCGGCTCGACGCGCTGATCGGCGAAGGCGGGATGGCGCGCGTGTATCGCGCAACCGACTTGATGCGCGGCGCAACCGTCGCCGTCAAAGTTCTGCGCGAAGACCTCGCCGAAGACCGCGAGTTTGTGCGCCGCTTTCGCAAAGAAGCGCAGACACTCGCGCAACTCAACCACCCCAACATCGTCCGCTTTTACGAATTCGGCAACGAGGGACATCGGGCGTTCCTCGTGATGGATTACGTGGACGGCATCACACTGCGTCGCCACATTCTCGACGCGAACGCACCGCTCGCGCCGGAGCTGATCCGCAACGTCGTGCGGGACGTGGGCAGTGCGCTGGGGTATGCTCACAGCCAGGGCATCATTCACCGCGATGTCAAGCCGGGAAACATTATGCTCGCGCGCGATGGACGCATCCTGCTGTCCGATTTCGGCATCGCAAAAATGGCGGACTCGGCGACGATTACGACGGTTGCGCCGGGCACGCCGGCGTATTCCAGTCCCGAGCAGGTGTTGAGCCGCCCGCTCGACTATCGCACCGACATTTACAGTTTCGGCATCGTGCTGTACGAAATGGCAACGGGGCAACGCCCGTTC
>CAIKBD010000361.1 GCA_903825565.1 uncultured Anaerolineales bacterium
TCAAACAACTGTTCCAGGCGCGTTTTTTGCAACGTCAACTCGGCGGTCGCGCGTTTGCGTTCGGTGATGTCGCGGCTGATGCCGACCAGCCCAATGAGATTGCCCTGCCGGTCGCGGAGCGGCAGTTTGCTAGTGAGGTGCCACACTTCTGCGCCATTTGCATACCGCACGAATTCTTCGCGGTGCAAGAGCGGCTCGCCCGTTTGAATCACGCGCATTTCGTCGGCATAGTACTGTTGCGCCAGTTCGGGCGGGTGCAAATCGAAAACTGTTTTGCCGACCAGTGCGGCTTGCTCGGCGATGCCGAGCGAGTGGAGGTGTGCGGCGTTGTTGATGATGTACCGCGCTTCCACATCTTTGATGTAGATGCAATCGGGCAAATGATCGATCAAGGTGCGGAGCAGGTTTTGCTCTTGCGACAATTCGTCGGTGGTCTGTTTGTACGCGGTGATATCGCGGGATATGCCTAGCAGGTGCGTGCATTGACGCTGGGCGTCACAGATCGGCGTCAGGGTCGTTTCGACTACTGCGTGCCAGTCGGGTGTATCCACGCGCTCTTCATAGTACTGGGGTTGGCGGGTGCGGATCGCTTCGGCATAGTAGGTGAGCGCGACGCGTGCGGCATCCGCCGGCAAAATATCTTGCGGGGTTTTGCCCAGCACGTCGGCTTCGGGCAAGCCCGTGCTGGTCAGGTATGCCCGGTTGACCGAACGGCAGATGAATTGCCCGTCCGGCTCGACGCTCATCAAGAACATGACATCGGAAGCGCCTTGATAAATGAGTGAGAACGCGTGCGGAATGTTCTGCCAAGCAATCTCGGACGCGGGCATTGCCGGCGTAACGGCGTCCAATGTGCCCAGAGCATCCAAGACTTGCGACGCTGTTGTCAGCGCGGCAGGCGTCTTGCGATCTCGTTTCATAACTGCTTTCCTTCAATGTGCCAAACCGAATGGGTGCGCGCTATTTGCCGACGACGCGATCCCTGCCGGCTTGCTTGGCTTGGTACTCGGCTTGATCAGCACGTTCGATCAACGCGGCAAGGTTAGGGGATTCGGGTGTCAGCGCGGTTACGCCCAAACTCACCGTAACGTGAAGCTGTTCGCGCCCAAAGTTCACGGTGGCTTGACTGATGGATTGGCGCAGGCGTTCGGCGACGAGGAGTGCGCCTTCGAGGTCGGTTTCCGGCAACAAGATGAAAAACTCTTCGCCGCCGTACCGCCCGATCACGTCAATCGTTCGCAAATTGTCGCGGCAACACTCTGCCAGCGCGCGCAAAACCCGGTCGCCAATTGGATGTCCGTACGTGTCGTTGATCCGTTTGAAAAAATCAATGTCCAGCATGATTGCCGCAAGCGGGCGTTGAAAGCGCAGGGCGCGTTCAAATTCGCGTTGTCCAAACTGGAACAAGCCGCGCCGATTGAACATCCCGGTCAATTCATCCGTCACCGCCAGTTGGTGCACCTCGTCGTACAGGCGCGCATTCTCGATGGCGACGGCGGCTTGCGTGGCAATGGTCTGCAAGACCTGTACATCTTCCGACGTATAGATATTTTCTTCGTAACTCTGCGCCGAGATCACCCCAATGACCCGGTCGCCGACGAGCATGGGCACATGCAACGCCGATGCGGGAGGACGGCGTTGCCCGCTAAACGGCGTACTGGATCGCGCCGTGTCGCGCGTCTGGTTCACGAATAAGGATTGCCGCGTGCGAATGACGCGGCTGGTGGGACCTTGCCCCAGCGGTAGGGTACTGCTCATGCCCTCTTGCCCGTCGCTGAAATTGAACGGAAAGTCAATGACATTGTGCGCTTCGGTGTACAGCGCGATGTAGAACGCATCAACGGCGAGGACGCGCTGCGTTTGCTGAAACACCAAGCGGTACAGTTGATCCAAGCGCAAGGTAGACGCCAATGCCTGCCCAATTTCGTTCAAGACGCGCATTCGCTCGGCGCGGCGTTGCACTTCGTCGAACAGGCGCGCATTTTCGATGGCGACAGCGGCTTGCGTGGCGAGCGTTTCCAACAAGCGCAGGTGATCCTCGCCGAAAGCGTGCGGTTGGTAACTTTGGATTGACAGCACGCCGATCACCTGATCGCGCACGATCAGCGGCACGCCGATGTACGCGCGCGTCGGCTCGCCACCGACGCGGAGACGTTGCGCCGCCAGGGGCGAAACCGGATCGAGCGTGTCGGGCAGGTACAGGGTTCGCCGTTGTTGAACCACGTGCCCGGTCAAGCCCGGCTGGGCTTGGATATTGAAGGGGCCCAGCGTGCGCGGTTGCCCGCGATCCAAAAAGAGCGGGAACCGAATCATGCCGGTATCGCGGTCGTACAGCGCGACGGAAAACGCGTCCATCGCCACAACCTGGGTGCATTGTTCGTACAACGTGCGGACCACTTGCTCAATGTTCAAGCCCGAATTGATCGCCAAACCAATTGTGTTCACCGTTTCCAGTTGCTCGGCGCGACTCTGCGATTCGGCGAACAGGCGGGCGTTCTCGACCGCCAGCGCGGCTTGATCCGCAAAGGCACGCAACCGTTCGACGTGCGTCGCGTTGAAAAAGCCGGGCGTTGCGCCGTCGAGGTTGAGGAAACCAACGACTTGGGCTTTGACGCGAATGGGCGTACACGCATACGATTGCACCCAACTGCTGGCGGGCACGGACACCCACTGCGGATCGGTGTGCGTGTCGGAGACGACAAACGTTGCGCCGGTGGCGACGGCTTGGCGAAAGTACGGCATGTCGGCGACGGCGAATTGCAATTCCGCCACCGTTTGCGCGACGCCGTGCGCCTCGTAGCCGTGCGAACGCACCACGCGCGCGAATTGTTTTTCGGCGTCGAGCAACATGATGTTCGCCGCTTCATGCGGTACCACGCGCCCCAGTTGCGCCAGAATGTGATCGAGCACTTGGTCAAACTGCAACGTACTGTTGAGCGCGGCAGACACATCGCGGAGGGCTTCGGCGAACGCGCGCTGATCGCGTTCCGCTTGCTCCGTGCGTTGGCGCGCGATTGCCGCGCCCAGCGCGGCGGCGGCAGTGCGGAGCGCTTCGGCCTCGGCGGCGAGCCACTCGCGTTCTTGCGTGCAGTCGTCCAAGCCGATAAAGCCCCACCAGGTATTTTCAACCCAGATGGGGACGATGGCGATGGATTGAATGTCTTGCGCCGCGAGGATCGCGCGCTCGGACGCGGGGAACTGGCGTACCAAGCCGACGATCAACGCGTCGCGTGCCAACGTCGTCGCCCAGCGTTCAAAGCCGGCGGCGAGTGCGGGCAGGTCTTGCAATTCGGGATTGTCTATTTGCGGCGTGATGTTGGGCGCGCACCACTCGTAGCGTTGCCGCCAAAATAGTTCGGCGGTCGGCGACACATAATTTTCGAAAATGTACACGCGGCTCACTTGGGTCGCCTCGCCCAGCCGCGCCAAAATATCTTGAATCCACGTATGCCAGGCGGGCGCGCGGAGGAACCGCTCGGCGGCGAACGACACGGCTTCGAGGATGGCATCGCGGCGAACAATTGCCTGTTCAAAACGGCGGCGCGCGGTCACGTCTTCGGTGAGCGAAAGCAACCCACCCGGCGCGCGAAAGATGCGGGTGTGCATCACGCGGTTCTTTACATCGCTTTCGATTTCCTCATCTTTGCCCGAAGCAATCACGCGGCGGTACGCGGCGTGGAGGGGCGTGTCCGCGAACGCGGGAAATAAATCGAGCAAGGCGTGACTTTCCAAATCCGCCACCGTGCGTCCGACGGATTCGGCATAGGCGTGGTTGCAGTAGAGAATTTGCAAAGTGTCGGTGAGCGCGAGCGCGGGCGTGCGGATACTGCCGAGCAGTTGGCGGTACTTGGCGGCGCTTTCGCGCAACGCGTCCGCCGCTTGTTTCGTTTCGGTAATGTCGCGCGCGACGGCGAGCAGGCGTGTGTCGGCGTAGGCGACAAGGCGCAGTTCATAGTGGCGCATGCCGGTTGGCGTGGGCAAGGGGTAATCGAGGAGTTGGGGCGCGCCGGTTTCGCGGGCGCGCGTCATCGCGGCGAGGATTTGCTCGGCGGTAGCGGGCGGCATCACATCGCGCACGTTTTTGCCGAGAAACTTTTCGGGCGGCATTAACAATGCGCGCCGGTCGGCGTGGTAATCGAGGTACACGCCGTGTGCGTCGAGAATGAACATCAGATCGGGGAGCGCGTCGAGGATCGCGCGATTGCGCGCTTCGCTTTCGCGCAACGCGTCTTCGCGGCGTTTCTGCTCGGTAATGTCGCGCGAGACGCCGACGACGCCGAGCAGTTCGCCTTGCGCGCCGCGCATCGTGGAGGCGGAGAGGTAACTGGGAAAGATTTCGCCGTTCTGCCGTTTGTTCCACACCTCGCCCTTGACCACGCCTTGATTGAACGCGGTGCGGTGAATGGTTTGTCCTGCTTGGATGTCGGCGTACAAAATGTTGATGTGTTTGCCGAGCACTTGGGCGCGCGGGTAGCCGAAATTTTTTTCGGCGGCGGTGTTGAATTCGACGATGCGGCGCTCGTTGTCTACCGTCACGATCATATCGAGCGACGAGTCAATGATCTTGCGCGCGTACTGTTCGGAGGTGCGTAACGCGTCCTCCGCCTGTTTGCGCTCGGTGATGTCGCGCGACGCGCCGAGTAAATGCGTGCACGTGCCGCGCGCATCGAAAATGGGCGTGAGCGTTGTCTCGGTAATCATGCGGCTGGCGGGCAGGGCAATGTTTTCTTCGTAGCGAATGATTTGATGCGTGCGTAACGCCTCGCGGCATTTGAAGAGGATGAAGGTGGCGTGCGCGGACGGTAAAATTTGTTCGATGCGTTTGCCTACGAGGTGCGCTTCGGTGAGGCCGTAGGCGCGCAAGTACGCGTCGTTTGCGGAGACGTACTGAAAACAATCGGCGGCTTGGACGCGCACCAAAAAGATCAAGTCGGAGACGCTATTGTAGATCAGCGACAGCCGGCTTTCGCTGTCGCGCAATTGCTGTTCGACCTGGAGCCGTCCCGCCGCTAGTCGGTGGATCAATTCGGCGAGCGCAGCTACCAAGACTAGGATCGCCAGCATCGTGAGCGGCGGCGCGATGGTGTTGGGCAGGGTTTGGCTGGTCGTCCACACGGCGAGGCACCCGGCAATTACCAAGACTGTGAGGTAGACCCAGCGCGGGTACCGGAACGCGACGAGGATGATGGGCGCGACGAGCGTGAACAAGAGTTGCTCCGGCAGATGCCAGGTCGCAATGATCACACTGCCGAACCCCAACAGCCCGGCATACAGGGCGACCAACTGTCGCGGCGATAAAAAATCTTTCGCGTGAGCGAACTCTTCACGCATACGTACTTCCTTTCAAGCCATCCCCCCGGATCAAGACCCTTTGACTTTTCAAGTCGGTGTGCTATACTGACGCGCGTTCAACTCAATTGCTCGTCATCAGTTTCACGTAAATTTCTTCCAACGCGGATTCCTGCACGGATAAATCTACCAGCGCCCACTTGTGTTCGGAAATTTGCGCGAGCGTGTGCGCCATCGCGCCCACGTCGCTCGTGCGGAACACATAGTTGCCGTCCTGGTGAGCGTACGCCAATGCCGCGTCCGTTTTGAAGACGACTTGGTATTCGCGCCGACCTAAGCTCGCGCGAATGGCGTCCATCGTGTCGCACACGACGAGCCGCCCGTTCTTGATGATCGCGACGCGGTCGCAAATGTATTCGACGTGAAACAAATTGTGCGCGCTCAACAAGATCGTTTTGCCTTCCGTCTTGAGCGTTTTCAAATAGTGCAGGATGAAGAACGAGGTGAGCGGATCGAGACCCGAATTGGGTTCGTCGAGAATCAGCAAGCGCGGATCGTGCAAGAGCGTGCGTGCAATCGCCACTTTGCGTTTCATCCCTTTGGAAAATTCGCCGGTCAGTTGATCTTTTTCCGGCAAGTTGAGCGAGCCGAGCAAACTGTCGAGCCGCGCCTGCGCGGTTTTTTTCGCCAAGCCGTACAGTTCCGCGAAAAAGAGCAAGTACTCGCGCGCCGTCATGTTTTCGTACAGCGGGCTTTCCTCCGGCAAATAGCCGATAAATTTTTTGGCGGTGGCGCTGTCCCGGGTCATGTCGTTGTCCATTACGCGCACGCTCCCGGCGGTTGGCATAATCAAGCCGGCGATCATTTTCAGCGTGGTGCTCTTGCCCGCGCCGTTGTGCCCGATGATGCCAATGATCTCGCCGGCGCGCACATGCAGATCGAGCGTGTCTACCGCGAGGTGTTGCCCGTACCGCTTGGTCACTTGGGTCAGTTCAATCATGCCGGTCCTTTTTCCATCGGGCGTTTGGGTTCGGCGCGCCCGGTAATGGCAGACGTTTCATGCGAAACATTTGGACGATTTCAAAACGCGAATTGACGCGCTTGCGCTCTCGCTTTGGGGGCGGTTCGCGCGTTGTGTTCTTGGTGATCGGTGTGTTGGCAGTGGCGTTTGGTTTTATTTCGACGACCCACACCTACACGGTCGGCGAAGGGTTGTATCGGGTGGGCATCTCGCCCGGCGCGCCGCACGTGCGCGACGCGCGATTCGTGTTCACCGTTGCCGATGCGCTGACCGGGCAAGCGCTGTTGCAGGCGCGCGCGCTCGATCTCTACATTGACGGGACGCGCGTGTTCGCGCGCGACGACGCCAAATCGCAATACGCGCTCGGCGCGATCAAGCGCGTGTTGGACAAGTACGAAGTGGCGCGCGTCAACAGCGAATTTGAAATCGGCAACGCGTTTCCGTTGCGGATCGAGGTGAACTACCTGACGCCTGCCGGCGATGTTGCGCCCGACCTTGCCGCAACGTTGCCCGCCGCCGGCGCAACCGATCCCGCGCCTGCCGCGTTGGGCGAACCGGCAACGCGCGCCACCGACGCGGACGTGCGAAAACAGATCGAGGGCGACACCACCCTGCCCGAATTGAAATCCGGCACAGACAAGCAAATCATCGTGCCGTCGCTCACCACGCCGCCCAATCCGTTTGGGCAGGTGATCCTTGCGTTCCTCTACATCTTGCCGGTCTTTTTCGTCAGCGTCTTTTTCACCAGCGGGTTTATGGATGAAAAGATGAACCGCCGCTTGACGATTCTCCTGTCCGCGCCCATCACGCCGTTGCAGATCATTCTCGGCAAAATGTTGCCCTATGTGCTCTTTGCGCTCGCCGGCGTTGTGGGCATGGCGCTGGTCACGCAAGTGGATCCGGGACTCGCGTTGATCATTTTCGCGCCCGCCGTGCTGTTCATCTTTGGCATCTACTTGATGGTGCCGATGCTGTACCGCACGTTCAAAGACACGACCTTTATCTCGATGCTTGCCACCTCGGTGACGACTGCCTATCTCATTTTCCCGGCGATGTTTTCCGGCATCAGCGATCTCGCCTACATGTCGCCGGTGACGCTGGCGGTGAAAATGTACCGCGCCGAAACGTTCGGCGCGCAAGAGTACTTGTTTGCCACAGTGCCGCTCTTGCTGATCTTTGCGCTCTCGCTCTACGTGGGCACGCGTGTCCTCAACGAAGAGTATTTGATGGGCTATCGTCCGCTGTTTCGCAAAATCGCGGACGCGATCTATTTGATTCTCAATCGCGCGCACGTCAACGCCTCCATCCTTGCGTTGAGTTTGATGCTGATTCCGATTGTCTACATCGCACAACTCGTCGCGCTTGCCATTTCGCTCAACCTGCCGATGCGGGTCGCGGTCGGCGTGATGTTACTCATCGCGGCGAGCATCGAAGAGATCGCCAAGTCTATCGGCATCATCGTGTTGCACGAGCACGGCTACGTGCGTTCGACACGCCACGTTTTCGCGCTGGCGTTTTTGTCCGCGCTCGGTTTTCTCGTCGGCGAAAAAGCGTTGCTGTTCGTTTCGGTGAGCGCGGTGGCGCAATCGAACTTGGCGGGCGCGTTGTTCAACACCGGCTTGTTGCCGGTGCCGCTCGCCGCGCATTTCGTCTTTACGTCCATCGTCAGCGTGCTCGTCGTGCGCTTTCGCTGGCGGTACGCGTTCGCGCTACTCGCCGCCGTGCTCGTCCACTCGGCGTACAATGCGTTGCTCGTGGGAGGCATTCAATGAACGCGTTTTTCGCCATCGTCAAAAAAGAATTGCGCGCGATCACCCGCGAGCGCACGATCTTGATCGCAATCACGATTCAACTGTTCATCGCCTCGTTCTCGTCCGCGTTGTTGATCGGCTTGCTGTCGTTTTACGATCCCGAAGCGCTTGCCGCGAACACGCGCCCGAATTTGCGGATCGGCATCATTGGCAACACGAACAGCCCGCTGAATTTGTATCTCCGCAATGCGCGGATGCGCGTCACGGCGTTCGACTCGGCGGCGGAGGCGGAAGCCGCGTTTCACAACCGCGCGCTCGATCTGATCCTCTACGTGCCGGACGACGATCCGCGTAGCGCCGTCGAGATGAAAATGTTTTTGCCGCGTTCGGAAATGCTCTCGTCGTTCATCATGATTTTTCTGCGCGAGCCGCTCAAACGCTACGAAAATTTTTTGCGGCGCGAGCGCGGCGTCACCGTGAATTACACCGACTTGGGCGGATCGCCCGCGACGACGTTCGAGTTTTTGTACTCGGTGATCGTGCCGATGCTCATGTTCTTTCCCGCGTTCGTCGCCGGCAGTATGGTGATTGACTCGCTGTCGGAAGAATTGGAAACCCACACGTTTGAAACATTGTGGTCTGCGCCGCTGTCGCTGACGATGATCTTTGGCGCAAAAATTTTCGCCGCGCTCGTCGTCGCCGTGATTCAAATCGCGCTGTGGCTCGCGTTGTTGCGGCTCAATCGGATTGACATTCAGAACCTGGGCTGGGTGTTTGTGCTCGCCACGCTGACCGCCGCGATCAACATTGTGCTGTCGGCGTTCACCGCCACGTCGTTGCGCGACCGTGAGCGGTCGCAATTTCTGTACTCGCTCTTTATCGTGATCATGGCAAGCGCGAGTTACGTGGTTGACTTTGCGCCGATGCAACTGATCACGCGGTTGGCGACCGGCGATTATTATAGCGGTGGGTGGGATGTTGCCAAATACGCGCTGGTGCTGGCTGTGCTCATGCCCGTTCTCTTTCGCGCCGCGCGCCGGTTGATTACCGTGTAGGGAACATGCCCTCGCCGTTTCCGAAAACCGAGCGCGAGCAAACGCGGAGTGCAACTTGGGTTTGCCCGCGCTTGTTATTTCCCTGCGCCGCCAGCGCGGCATTCGCAATCACGCCCGTATCTCAAGTATAACACGACGCGCGAGCAATGCCAAACGGAGTGCGCGTCACGTTTTTGGGCGAACGCCGCCATCGTTTGAAAACGACGGCGCAATAGGTGGAAACTCGATAAATCGAGTTGCGCGAAGCGAATCGGTTTCAACCGATTTGAAGACTCTGTTGGCAACCCCAACGGACGTTTGAAACGTCCGTTTCAGTCAGGTGAAAACTCGGTAAACCGAGTTGTGCGAATCGGTTTCAACCGATTTCTACTTGGTTCAGCCGCCGATTTGAATCGCGGCAGGGTTGCCAACAGGGTCTTTGGACCGGCGGCGAACGCGTCCAAAAACTTTGATGCACACCCCAAACGGCGGTTGGCGGTTGCGTGATGGGCAAGCGGGAGCGGCACTGACGCACTGTTCTACTGACCGACGGTTGCACCGGCTCGAAAGGAACTATGCCAACTAACTCTACACTCATTCGCTTTGAAAACGTTACGAAGGAATTTCAGGAGGGCGATCAGCGTCGCGCCGTGTTACGCGATCTCAGCGCGACGATCCAGCCCGGCGAGTTCGTCGCCATGATCGGGCGAAGCGGAAGCGGCAAGAGTACGCTGTTGAATTTGCTTGCGGGTCTCGATCTGCCCACGGCGGGCGAGATTTGGATTGGCGAGACGTGTATCAGCGCGCTCGCCGATCACGCGCGCACGCTCTTTCGCCGCGATCACATCGGCTTTGTGTTTCAGTTTTTCAATTTGATCCCGACGCTGACCGTGCGCGAAAACGTTTTGCTAACCGCCGAACTCAACGGCTGGCAGGCAAACGCGGCGCGCATCCAGGCGGACGCTCTGCTCGGCGCGGTGGGCTTGCTCGACCGTGCAAATGTGTTTCCCGATAAACTTTCCGGCGGCGAGCAACAACGCGTCGCGATTGCGCGCGCGCTCTGCGCCGATCCCGCGCTCATCCTTGCCGACGAGCCGACCGGTAATCTCGATGCGGACACCGGCGCGCACGTGCTCGACTTGTTGTTGCGGCTCGCGCGCGCGCAAGGCAAAACACTCGTCATGGTCACCCACTCGCCCGACATCGCGGCGCTGGCGGATCGCGTGCTCCGACTCGATCACGGCAAGTTGTTGGATAGTGCGGTAGTTGGGTAGTTTGTTAGTTGGGTAGTTCAATTGCCCAACTATCCAACCATCCAACTACCCAACTACCCAACTACCCAACTATTCAACCATCCAACTACCCAACTATGCAACTCACCTTATTCAAAACTGCTCTGCGCGATCAACTGCGCCGACCCTGGATGACCTTGCTCGTGATCCTGTCGGTTGCACTGGGTGTTGCGGTCGTCGTTGCGGTTGATCTCGCCAACGCCTCCGCCGCGCGTGCGTTCAAACTTTCGACGGACGCCGTGATCGGCAAAGCGACGCATCAAATCGTCGGCGGCGCGCGCGGCGTTGACGAAAACGTCTACCGCGATCTCCGCATCGCGCAAGGCAACCGGTTGAGCGCGCCGATTGTCGAAGAGTACGCAACGGCAAGGGAACTCGGCGCGCAAACGTTTCGCGTGCTCGGCGTGGACTTGTTCGCCGAAGCGCCGTTCCGCACGTACCTCACCGCGAACACAACCCAGGTCGGACTCGATGCGTTCGCCGCGTTTCTCACACAACCGAACAGCGCGCTCGTCAGCGCGGCGAGCGCGGAACGTTACGGCGTCCAAGTCGGCGACCCGATCACGCTCGTCCTCGGCACGCGCGAACGCACGATCACGCTGGTCGGCTTGCTCCGTCCGCCCAACGATATTTCCGCGCGCGCGCTCGACAATTTGATCCTGACCGACATTGCCACCGCGCAAGAACTTGCGGGGATGCTCGGCAAACTCACACGCATTGATCTGATCGCGACGGAGGCGCACGCGCGCGCGCTTGCCGCCACGTTGCCCGCCGGCTTGCGCGTCGCGTCGGCATCGGAGCAGGCGGAAACGATCACGCAACTTACCGCCGCGTTTCAACTGAATCTCACGGCGTTCAGTTTGCTCGCGCTCGCAGTCGGCATGTTTTTGATTTACAACACGACGCTCTTTTCGGTCGTGCAACGCCGGCGCGTGCTGGGAATTTTGCGCTGTGTCGGCGTCACGGGGCGGCAAATCTTTGCGCTGATTTTGTTCGAAGCGGCGATCAGCGGCGTGGTCGGCGCGCTCCTCGGCGTCGGGCTGGGAATTTTGCTGGGGCGCTTGACCGTCGCGCTCGTCACGCAAACGATCAACGATCTCTATTTTTCGGTGACGGTGCGCGGTGTGGATGTGGACGCGCTTTCGATTCTCAAAGGCGTTTTGCTCGGCGTGCTTGCCGCGGTGCTCGCCGCCGCGCTACCCGCCGCCGAAGCCGCGAGCGTGCCGGCGATCACTGCCCTGCAACGCTCCGACCTCGAATCGCGGTTGCGCCGGTTTATTCCGGCGATCACAACCTTGGGGCTTGCGCTGCTCGTCACCGGCGCGGCGACGTTGTGGGGCATCAACAACGTGACCGTTGCGTTCGCCGGAATTTTTCTCGGCTTGTTCGGCGTGACGCTCGGCGTGCCCCTGCTGACGGTTGCGTTGATGCGCGGCGTGACGCAAACGCTGGGGCGCGTCGGCTTGCTCAGCCGAATGGCGGCGCGCACGATCACGCAAGCGTTGAGCCGCACGTCCGTCGCCATCGCCGCGCTGATGGTTGCCGTGTCCGTCGTGATCGGCGTGACGATCATGATCGCGTCGTTCCGTACCACCGTCGTCAACTGGCTCGACCAAACGCTGACCGCCGACATTTACATTTCGCCGCCGATCACCGGCGGCAATCGCCCGACGACGATGGACGCGACGCTCGTCGAAAAAATTCGCGCGGTGAAAAATATTCGCGGGAGCGAACTGATTCGCAATGCCACCGCGCGCTCGCCGGAATTGGGCGACGTGCGTTTGATCGCCGTGACCGCCGTGTACAATCGCGTGTTCAAATCCGCGAACGCCGGCGACGTGTGGCGCCAGGTCGCCGGTGGTAGTGTCGTGATCAGCGAGCCGCTTGCCAACCGGTTTCGCTTGCGCGAGGGCGACACGATCACGCTGTTGACGGATCGCGGCGCGAAACAATTTCCCATCGTCGGCGTGTATTTCGATTACTCGTCCGACCAGGGTATGCTGTTGTTGTCGCTCGACGTGTACCGCGAGTGGTGGGACGATCCCAACTTGTCCGCTGTCGCGATCTATGTCGCGCCGAACGCGGACGAGGCGCAAGTCGAAAACGCGATCCGCGCGGCGGTCGGCAATGCCCAGGTGATCGTGCAGAGCAACAAGTCTCTGCGCGACGCCGCGCTCGTGATTTTTGATCGCACGTTTGCGATCACGGCGACGTTGCGGATCATCGCGATCATCGTCGCGTTCATCGGCGTGCTCAGCGCGTTGATGGCGTTGCAACTCGAACGCACGCGCGAGCTGGGCACGTTGCGCGCGACGGGAATGACGTTGCGGCAGTTGTGGCAACTGACCTTGCTCGAAAGCGGCTTGATGGGCGCGACGGCGGGCATCCTGGCGATTCCAACCGGTTTGCTCTTGTCGGCAATTTTGATCTATGTGATCAATTTGCGTTCGTTCGGCTGGACGATTTTTTTCGAGCCGGTGCCCGAGGTGTACGCGCAAGCGTTTGCCGTGGCGGTGTGCGCCGCGCTCCTCGCCGCGGTGTACCCGATGGTGCGGCTGGGGCGGTTGCAAGTGGCAGAGGCGTTGCGGGAGGAGTGATCTGATCGAGAAAAAAATGAAACCGATCCTAGTGGTTCTTCTGTTGGGACTCTTCATCGTTTTGACATTCGCGTTTTTCAACGCGACGCAGACGCCGCAAGTGAGCGCGTCTATCGTCGGCTTGCAGGCGTCCACCGACATCGCCGGGTACGCGCGCGCGGATCACGTCCGCGATTTCAAATTCCCGGACGATCACGGTCCGCATCCCGAATTCCAAACCGAGTGGTGGTACTACACCGGCAACCTCCAAGCGCGCGACGGCCGCCGCTTTGGCTACCAACTCACATTCTTCCGCCGCGCGATCACGCCAACCGCCGCGCCGCGCGAATCGGCGTGGGCGACGAATCAAATTTATTTCGCGCATTTCGCGCTGACCGATGAGAAAACCAATCGGCATGAATCGTCCGAACGGTTTAGTCGCGGCGCGGCGGGGCTTGCCGGCGCGACCGGCAAGCCGTTCCGCGTGTGGCTCGAAACCTGGGAGGCAACCGCGTTGAACGCGGACGGCAGTCGTGTGCAGTTGCGCGCGGACGAGGCGGGGCGCGCGCTCGATCTCACGCTTGCGGCGACCAAGCCGCCGGTCTTGCACGGCGAGCGCGGCTTGTCGCAAAAATCGGCGGACGCCGGCAACGCGTCGTACTACATTTCGTTCACGCGGCTCGACACGACCGGCACGCTCACGCTCAACGGCGAAACGTTCGCGGTCACCGGTTCGTCGTGGATGGATCACGAATTTAGCACCGCCGTCCTCGGCGAGAATGCGGTCGGCTGGGATTGGTTTTCGATCCAACTTGCCGACAACCGCGAACTGATGCTGTTTCAAATTCGGCAGAAAGATGGAAGCATCGAACCGCTTTCGTCCGGCACACTCGTCGAGCCGGACGGCACAGCGCGCCGTTTGTCGCGCGAGCAATTTTCGATTGAGGCGCTGGCGTCGTGGAAAAGCGGCGCGACCGGCGCGACCTATCCGGCGGTGTGGCGCGTGACGATTCCCGCGCGCGAGATGGTGTTGACGATCACACCGGTGATCGCGGATCAGGAAATGCGCGTTTCGATTTTGTACTGGGAAGGCGCAGTCGAAGTCAGCGGCACGGTGCGCGGCGTTGGGTTTGTGGAGATGACGGGGTACGCGGGCGGCAAGTAGTGGGCAGTGGGTAGTGGGCAGTGGGACAGTAGGACAGTGGGACAGTGAGGCAGTATGATCAGGCGAGTTGTGATCGCGCTGGGAATTTTTTTCGCGCTCGGGATCGTTGCGCCGAACACGCGCGCGCTGTACGAGGGCGTCTGTTTTTATCTGCGCGATGTCGTCGCCTACGATCCGCGTGCGGTCGTGCCGCTGGATCGCGCGGGGCGGTACGCGGCGGTGTACGATCTCGTCGCTCTGCGGAACGACGAGCGGCGCGCGTATTTGCGCCAGCAACTTGATGCGCTCGCGCCGCACGTCCGCGTCGTCGAAATTCCAATCCCCGCTTCGCCGCAAACGAATTTGTGGGTGCGCTTTGCCGATGCGCCCGGCGCGCTCACGATCTACGCCGCGCATTACGATAAACTGCGCGACGCGCCGAGTTACCAGGGTGCGTCGGATAACACCGCGGCGGTCGGCGTGCTACTCGCCGGCATCCGCGCGCTGGCAATGCGCGGCGACGGCGGCGCGCGCGCGTTCCTCTTCACCGGCGAGGAGGAAACCGGTTTGCGCGGCGCGCACGCGTTCGTCGAGTACGCGCGCGCGAACAACCTGATGATTCGCGCCGTCGTCAATTTCGACAACCTGGGTCGCGGCGCGTTGGCGATTCGCCCGTCCGCCGAAATGCCGGGCTTTGTGTTTGCGCTACCGTTTGCCGGCGACCTGGCATTCGACGGGAGAACGGTGCGCGCGAGTCCGCCGGTGCCGCCGCCGAATGCGCGTCTCACGCAAGAAGTATTGCGCGCGCATCCGGGCGTGGTGGTGTACGAACGATTCACCGCCGTCAGCGACTCGAATGTGTTTCAGGCGAGCGGCATGGACACGGTAGCAATCAGCGGCGACGATATGTATTACCTCGAACAGACTTGGCACACGGACGCGGATCGCATCGAACTGCTCGACACGCGCAATTTGGATCGCGCGTGGGAATTGATCGTCGGCGCGCGTTAGCCCGCGCCCGATTTTCGGTTTGCCGAATCCCTGTGATATAATCCA